>NZ_AUCC01000302.1 GCF_000429565.1 Arsenophonus nasoniae DSM 15247 | reverse complement strand
GTCCCTATCGTGCAGCCGATACCCATCACTGCAACCCACTGGTCAAGGGTTAAAAAATCAAAAATCGTTGTTGTAACGCCACCGATGGTGGTCATAATGCCCCACAGATAGGCAGCAGGTGTTGAATATTTTTCAGACATGCGCATATACCCTCCCACTGAGGGTTCCATTGCTTTAAGTGATTGGTTGGATGACTTAAAAAGTTTAATTAATCCATGAGTTTTCTTGCCAATGCTCTACACTGTATTTCCGTTAGTGGAAACTCAATAATGTTATTTCCGCTATGCGATATTCGTACTAACTTCCCTGACTGCTTATCGTCTATAATGCTCAGTGCATAGATTGAGGGTTTGCATATGGTTAAACCCTCTTCGATTAAAATTGTCTTATTAATGAGGTCACTCATGGGAATATTCTCCTTGTGAGGGTTCTATTGCTTTGTTTTGAACAGGGAGCCAGCCGCCTTACTCGTTTTAATGATTGTTTGTGTGAGTATTGCGGTGGCTTATTTTTAAAGCTTATTCAGGTTTTTTGGCAGGTAACACCGCCCAATAAGCATAATCTCTTGGTTTAAAGGTGACATACTCACCGTTATCCCAGCCTTGGAAATAGAGGAACTTGCCGGCTGAGTCAAAAGTCCCGACTACCTGGTTATAGTAATCTGCACTGTTAACGATAAGATATTGACGGGGGTATTCTTTTGTACCAGGTTTGACGCTAGAGGGATGTAATTCAAGGTTTAATGTTTTAGTCATAAAATTTCTCTTTTTTGCTATTGTTATAAATTATCCAGTTCCTGGATATTGTTAATGACTCATCCCTAAAACAAAAAAAAACACCTCAATGGGTGCTATTTTTGCGTATTCAATTTGTGAGTATTGCGGTGGCGTAAAACAAAAAACCTCGCAAAAGCGAGGTGAGCAAAAAAAAATAATTAATCGAGGTTTTATTTATCAGCGTACATTTCTGCTGGACGCAAAAATTCATCATGGGCACTTTAGC
>NZ_AUCC01000301.1 GCF_000429565.1 Arsenophonus nasoniae DSM 15247 | reverse complement strand
AGGCTGTCTCCACCCGAGACTCAGTGAAATTGAACTCGCTGTGAAGATGCAGTGTACCCGCGGCAAGACGGAAAGACCCCGTGAACCTTTACTATAGCTTGACACTGAACATTGAGCCTTGATGTGTAGGATAGGTGGGAGGCTAAGAAGTGTGGACGCCAGTTCGCATGGAGCCAACGTTGAAATACCACCCTTTAATGTTTGATGTTCTAACTTAGGTCCGTTATCCGGGCTGAGGACAGTGTCTGGTGGGTAGTTTGACTGGGGCGGTCTCCTCCCAAAGTGTAACGGAGGAGCACGAAGGTTGGCTAATCACGGTCGGACATCGTGAGGTTAGTGCAAAGGCATAAGCCAGCTTGACTGCGAGCGTGACGGCGCGAGCAGGTACGAAAGTAGGTCTTAGTGATCCGGTGGTTCTGAATGGAAGGGCCATCGCTCAACGGATAAAAGGTACTCCGGGGATAACAGGCTGATACCGCCCAAGAGTTCATATCGACGGCGGTGTTTGGCACCTCGATGTCGGCTCATCACATCCTGGGGCTGAAGTAGGTCCCAAGGGTATGGCTGTTCGCCATTTAAAGTGGTACGCGAGCTGGGTTTAGAACGTCGTGAGACAGTTCGGTCCCTATCTGTCGTGGGCGAAGGAAGATTGAGGGGGGCTGCTCCTAGTACGAGAGGACCGGAGTGGACGCACCACTGGTGTACAGGTTGTCATGCCAATGGCATCGCCTGGTAGCTAAGTGCGGAAGAGATAACCGCTGAAAGCATCTAAGCGGGAAACTTGCCTCAAGATGAGTCTTCCCTGACAGTAATGTCCTATAAGGGGTGTTCGAGACGAGGACGTAGATAGGCTGGGTGTGTAAGCGTAGCGATACGTTGAGCTAACCAGTACTAATGACCCGAGAGGCTTAACCTGACAACACCGAAGGTGTTTTGAGAAGAGAGAAGAATTTTAGCTTGTTCAAGAGTCTATCCTGACGAGATATTACGCGAAGGAGCGTGAACTGGCGCTGTTGATGGTGAGC
>NZ_AUCC01000300.1 GCF_000429565.1 Arsenophonus nasoniae DSM 15247 | reverse complement strand
TACGCATACGCAAAAAGTAATATTTCTGCATTTTCAGCATAGCGATGTGTGCCACAATTAATCGGAATATCGCTGTAGGTTTCTAAATCGCAAAACAGTAAATTTTGCATGTAAAAATGCCTCAATAATGAAATTGATGGATGATTACCCTTTATGAAGTGTGTCAGTTCACCTTCGTACCCGTGGTTGTCAGTACACGAGATTATTTAATAAAAAAGCGGTATTTATTTTTCTTTTTTTTATTAAGAAACTAAGCTTAAAAATAAAATTGTAACAAGGATATTTATGAAAACTCGCGATGTACTAACAAGTCATTTGATTTCGTTTATGGAGAAACAGGAAGATATTTGGGATATTAAAGATAAAGATTCCCGCATTATCTATGCCAATAAAGCAGTCTTTAGCACTTCTTGTTTACCGATGAACTTCAGTATTGAAGGAAAAAAAAATTGCTGAGTGTCCTATATCATGGTGTGAATATGCGGACACAGTTCATGCACATGAACAAATTGTTATTCAATCTGATAAGCCAATATTTATTATTAACACACACTTCACAGCGAAAAAGCAAGTGGTGCAATCTTTTATTATTGAAAAAAGACCCTATTACAATCAGAATAAAATTGCAGGTACTATTTGTCATGGAAGAAAAATACCATCGAGATTACTATCAGAACATTTCTTTAAGAACCCAGCGACACCTTCTTTTTTAACAAATCACCCACCGAATAATTTATTTACGACTGAAGAGCTTAATGTGTTTTTTTTTGTTATGAAACTTATGAGCAATCAAGAAATAGCATTGCGGTTAGGTACATACTCTTGTGTTGTAGAGCAAATAATACAACAGATATATAGAAAGATTGACATTTACTCACGAAAGCAACTAAGAGATTATGGTATAGCTGAAGGGTTTGATAATTACTTCCCACCGTATTTATTAAAAGGACTGTTATAAAAAAAAATATTGCGGGATGTTAGATTAATTATAGAGCTGTGGACTCTTAATCCATCGGTCGTAGGTTCGAGTCCTGCATAGCCCA
>NZ_AUCC01000299.1 GCF_000429565.1 Arsenophonus nasoniae DSM 15247 | reverse complement strand
TAAACACAATAAATCGATCCCCATCTCCTTTTTGCAATAAGGGATGGCTTTTGCTACTCACTTTAAAAGCGATTCAATTTCCTAACCATCAAGTATGGTCACCCGAAAAATTAGTTCCTCCGCAAACTTGGTTTCATAATCTTGATATATATATTCCGACAATACCAAAGCCTAAATATGCTCTTATTATAATAAATAGTAGGGGAAGGTATAATTACAAGGATTTTTTGCCAGATTTCAATAAAGAAATGCTTCTCGATATTGCAAAAAAAACTAATACTATCGTTATTTCAATTAATAATATCGTCAATAGCTATGTTTTATCGAATGATGATAATAAATTTCTCAATGAAAATGATCAACAATATGATCTTATTGCCCGTAATTGGGCGCTATTTATGAATAATCCTGAGAGGAGAGTATTACCATTAGATATACCTATGACTGCCGTTGTTTCACAGACTATTCGATTTACTAAACAAGAATTAAAAAAATGGAATATCAATAAATTTATTGTATCAGGCGTATCAGCTCGAGGATGTACGGCATGGTTAGCTGCTATTGCCAATCCCGATATAGCTGCCATCGTTCCTTTTGCTAATGATGGCCTTAATACTAATAAAATGCTAAAACATGTATATCGGAGTTATGGTAAAAATTGGCCATTCGCATTTCTTCCTTTTTATAATCAAAAAATTGATCAAATGATTGGCTCATTTCATTTTTTAAAGCTAATGCAAATAGTTGATCCTCTACAATATCTTAATTCCGATCATCAAAACCGACTCAGCATACCCAAATATATTATTAATGCGAGCAGTGATGACTTTTATACCCCAGATAATTCTCGTTTTTATTACGATAAATTGCCAGGCACCAAATCATTAAGGATCATTCCCAATACCAATCATATTAATATATTAGCTTTTACCGTACCCTCTTTAATATCATTTATTGTCAACGATCACCGAAAACTGATCCACTTTTTATCTAAATCCGATCAATCAAAATTGATCCACTGTTTTACTCAGTTATTGCTCCTGA
>NZ_AUCC01000298.1 GCF_000429565.1 Arsenophonus nasoniae DSM 15247 | reverse complement strand
ACTCAATAGTGACAGAGAATAACAATAGTTAAATCGCCGAAGCCTACGAAGCAGTGAGAGATTGATATATTGCACGTAACCCATGCGTAGCATCCCTGCAAAGCCTATTGGCACGATATGACAGCGATAATGATGTTAATTGTCGAAGATGAGGTATTGAAGCAAAGTTGTTGAGAATAATTCTCAATTATAATAAGATATAGTTATTATTACATCAATACTTTTACTCATTGCTTCTAGCCAACACCAGCTTGTTGGCTATTTTTTTGCTTGAATTTTTAATTAACGGCTTCTTTCAATCAAAGTTTTACCCGCTTTAAAACTGGGAACGTTTGCAGCAGCAATTTGAATGGTCTTGCCTGTTTGTGGATTGCGTCCTTCCCTTGCCGCTCTTGGCTTAACTTGAAAGTTACCAAAGCCAACTAGTTGTACTTCATCTCTGGCCTTTAGTGTTTCTGTCACGGTTTCAATGAAAGCGTTCAGCGCCTTCTCTGAATCTTTTTTGGTTAAGTCTGCTTTTTCAGCAATTTGCTGATGAGTTCTGTTTTGTTCATGGTGTGCCTGAATTAATGGATACGTTAATCCTAGTGATGCTAGCTGTAGCGACTGAATAGGCAATGTTTCAGTGTTAATTAACCAAAAAATCTTTTTAATTAAAATCCCACCGCTCGACGCAAGTCTGTGACCGAGCGAAGCGAGTGAGCAGACGAGGAAGCGGAATATCACAATTGCAAAAGAGAAATACGGTCACTAAGTAGTAACATATATTTTTTGTTCAGGGTTTTTGTTAGAAGAAAAGTTATCCACAGCCACTTTACCTTAAAAGACTTTTTTTTAACTTATTTTAACTTCAAAAGACTTAGAGAGGCTAAAGGTCTAAATATAGGTCAATTAATACTATAAAAATAAATAAATAATGTAATCAATAATTTAACTTCTAAAAGGTTAGCATGTAACAGGGAAAAGGTTAGCATGTAACAGGGAAAAGGTTAGCATGTAACAGGG
>NZ_AUCC01000297.1 GCF_000429565.1 Arsenophonus nasoniae DSM 15247 | reverse complement strand
ACGGCATATCACCCACCAAACTACGGCATATCACCCACCAAACTACAAAAGATTAAGACTACAAGCATAAAATGGGCTATAATAAAAGCAAAAAAATGAGATATAATAGCAATAAATACAATAACTTATAGTAATTCAGTGCAATAAAAAGGAAGGAAATAGTTCAATTCAGTAAATTTATAAACATTTGATTTTAAAGGAAAATAAAAAAATAACTGAATTTATAATTTATTGAAAATAAAAGGAAAAATAAAATAACAAATCCACCAAAAAAGCCAGCTAATCTTTTATAATCAAAAAAAATATAGTCTTTTTTAATCGGCTTTACCCCTGTGGATAACTTTTCTTCCAACAAAAACTCCTAACCCAAAATATGTTACTACTGAGTGACCGTATTTCTTTTTGGCTAGTAGTGATATTCCGCTTCCTCGTCTGCTCACTCGCTTCGCTCGGTCACAGACTTGTGGCGAGCGGGGGATTTTAATTAAAAAGATTTTTTGGTTAATTAACGCTGAAACATTGCACTTTTTAGTTGCTACAGCTAGCATCACTAGAATTAACGTATCCACTAATTCAGGCACACCATGAACAAAACCGAACTCATTAATCAAATTGCTAAAAAAGCCGACTTAACCAAAAAAGATTCAGAGAAAGCACTGAACGCATTGATTGAAACCGTGACAGAAGCGCTAAAGGCGGGAGATGAAGTACAACTCGTTGGCTTTGGTAGCTTCCAAGTTAAGCCAAGAGCAGCAAGGGAAGGTCGTAATCCAAAAACGGGCGAGGCACTTAAAATTGCTGCTTCAAACGTACCGAGTTTTAAAGCGGGTAAAACTTTAAAAGAAGCCGTTAATTAAAACTTCTGGAAAAAAAAGCCAACAGGCTGAGTTGGCTAACGGTGTTGAAAGGAAATTTTTATATAACTTTTTTATTTCTAATATGTAATGAGCAAATCCATCATAAACATTCTTTAAGCCAAAATTTGCCTAGAAGATCTCATCTTCGACAATTAACATCAT
>NZ_AUCC01000296.1 GCF_000429565.1 Arsenophonus nasoniae DSM 15247 | reverse complement strand
TCGCCATTCATACCATCGAAACCGCTGCACAAATTAATGCGGCGATTAATGCGGGTAAAGACCCGCTAAAAGAAAGGGCGAGGGTACAGCAGGAAATAAATCAATATTATAAAGCCGGTAACCTAACGTTAAGTGAATATGCGCAGGCGCTGAAAGGCCTCGACAAACTGTACGCATCCCCGCAAAAAACGTCCGGTGAAACCCTTGATGCAGGGCGTCAGCGAATTGAGCAACTGCAACAACAAACGGCGACTTTACAAGCGCAATTAATGGAAAATGAAAAGCTCCTCGATTCAGAGCGTAAGTTGGCAGTCTTTGAGCAAGAACTCACTCGATTAAAAGGGCAAACGCTCAATGCATCGCAGAAGAGCGTGTTAGTTCATGCGGATGAAATTCGGACGCAGTTGCAAATCAACGCCGGATTGGAGCGTGAATTAAAACTGAAGGAACTAAGAAAACAATTTGATGGCCAGAACTTTGAAATAGCGAGTACAACCGCAAAGTTACGACGGGATGCCCAGAATGAAATTTTAAAAAGTACCATGTCTGAATCTGCTTATGAATTGAGACAAAAAGAAGAGCAAATTCATGAGGATTTTGATAAACGCAGATATCATTTAGAAAAAGAATTATCTGATAAGACTTCCCAACTTTATGCAGAACAGACGCAGTTTTTAACGCAAGAAGAACAAAAACAAATTGAGATAGTGAGAGCTGCTGCATTAAGTAAGGCGAAGGTGGCGCAAGATGGGAGGAAAGGTGTAGCCAAAGGCTGGCAGGATTTTGGTGCGGAAACAGAAAACGTGTTTGATAATATGCGAAACATTACTAAAAACGCTTTCGACGGCATGTCAAACACACTGGCTGACTTTGTGACGACAGGCAAATTTAACTTTTCTGATTTTGCTCAGTCTGTCGTTAATGATATTACCCGCATGATTGTTAAAATGATGGTGTTTAAAGCCCTGGAATCAAGCTTAGGTGGCACTGGGCTGGGTAATTTTCTTGGTATAAAAGTCAATGCCCTTGGCGGAGTTTATCAATCTTCGGGCTTAAGTGCCTAC
>NZ_AUCC01000295.1 GCF_000429565.1 Arsenophonus nasoniae DSM 15247 | reverse complement strand
TGTTGAACTTTCTCTGCCATTTCAGCAGCAAGCCGTAGTGCATCAGGAAGTGTTTGTGGAATAACATGTGTAGCCGTTTTTGCCTGTCTCTCACATTCAATAAAATACTGTCTGGCATGTTTGCCTTTTTCGTTACGCTCTACCATTGATAGCTCTTTCGCCATATCGAGGGAAATGTGGTATTCCTTTGCTGGACGCCCGCCATTTGGGGTTTTTCCTAAAATTACGATAAAGTCCTGACTCTCAATAAAAGCGTATTGTTGAATGCGATCTTTTATCCAGTCTGCAAACTTCTGTTTACTTTCCAAAAACGCATGTAGATCACGAGCATTTACCGTCTGGATTAATTCGCCGTTGATGTTTTTTGTTTCGATAGTGATTAGTTGATGTAATTTAGACATAAAAATATTTCTCCGTAGTTAAACTAATTAAGCTATTAACGTGAAAGATTTTGCAGATCGAACCCTAAACCCGTTATACTTACCAAAAAGGAGGATTTCCTATGGGTCAGGTTGCATTTGATACACAAGAATTTGTCGAAACATTAGAGAATGCAGGTTTGCCAAAAGAGCAGGCAAAAGCCATTTCTATTGCTGTACGTAAGTCACATGAGGTTGCTGATGTAGCCACCAAGCAAGATATTGCAGAAGTAAATCGCAATATTGCTGATGTTCGTAAAGACTTATCTGCTGAAATCGCTGATGTTCGCAAAGATATGGAATTAGTCCGCAAAGATTTATCTTCTGACATAGCCTTAATTCGCAAAGATGTTGAACATATTGCTACTGGACTGCTTTTAAAGCTCGGTAGTGTGATAGTTTTGACTATTAGTGCTGCAACAGCAATAATAAAATTCTTTTAATTCTTGTACTATAATTACCATTGGGTTGTGAGCTTAATGGTATAGCAGAGGATTTAATTCTTTGGTTGTAGGTTCAAATCTTGCACAGTCCGCCAATTTCACTGTATATCTTCATCAGTCTGTGATTCTCTTTCTTAAGACGATCATTTTCATTTGTTAAGCAC
>NZ_AUCC01000294.1 GCF_000429565.1 Arsenophonus nasoniae DSM 15247 | reverse complement strand
CGATGCTCACGCCAAAGGCGTGCTTATGTTCTTAAAACGAAGATTGAATTAAAAACACCAAAACAGAACACACAAAAGTTGCATTCTGTCCTCTGGAAAACTCGACAGAGGAAAAACCCCAAATTGTGAAAGAGCAAAAGCCGTGGAAAAAACAGCTAAAAATCGATTTTTTAATTGTAAAGGTAAAATTTACATTGTCAATAATTCGATTTATTTCAATAACTTACGTGAAATTTGAGCTTAAAATAAAGTGATCAAAATCAATAACTTACGTGATTAAAAAATTTTCACTTTTTTTAAATTTTAAATTTGCAATCGGAAAACGCTATTTTTGAAATGAGCTATACTGAATATGCTCAATAATTAGATTCTTCTACATAGCTTTATTCACGCACCAGTAAGTCATCTGGTGCGTTTTTTTAATTTGAAAATTATTTTTGAAATTCTTAGACGTTGACGATTTTATTTTTGGAACGCTAGAAGGGGATATCATCATCAAAATCAGGAATTGATGATTCATTACTTTGATTAGGTTGCGGTGTATTACGTGTTGAATGTTTTGGCTGAAAAATTTGAGGCGGTACTGAATCTCCGTTCTTACTCCCCAACATTTGAAATGTCCCCTGAATACCAACAAAAACTTCCGTTGAATATCGCTCTTCTCCACTTCTTTCGTCTAGCCACTTTCGTGTTCGCAATTGTCCTTCAACATAAACCTGACGGCCTTTATCGAGATATTGACCAGCAATTTCAGCCAATTTACCTGTGACAAAAATTCTATGCCATTCTGTTTTTTCCCGTTGTTCACCAGTCTGTTTATCCTGCCAAGACTCATTCGTTGCTAGTGAGAAAGTCGCAAAACATGACCCATCTGGCGAATAGCGAACAATGGGTTTATCGCCCAAATGACCGATTAAAATAACTTTGTTAATTCCTCTACTTGCCATAAAAAATCCTCACATTTTAACAAATCATTAATTACTGAAACTTACTTTTCAGTAATTTTC
>NZ_AUCC01000293.1 GCF_000429565.1 Arsenophonus nasoniae DSM 15247 | reverse complement strand
AATATTAAATTTAATTAAAGGTAAGTTTTAAACTTATCAGTTAGATTAACAATATGATTTTATTTAAAAAATAAATTTAGAATTGATTGATAGAGGGTTTTTGCTTTTTTATGAGGGAAAAGACGAGGATTTTATTAAAATTTTACCTTTACAAGGATTTGTTTATGTTTTTCTTTTGTAAAAGTTCTTTTAATAGTTTGTCGTAATAATATTTTTTTTCAGTCAAAGTTTTTAAAAGTTCGTTAGATTCACTTTCTGGTAATTCATTGAATAGTTTTAATAATAATTTTTCTTTTTCTGATAATTCAGGTTTCGGGAGGTCTAAGTCATCAATTGAAGCATCACCTTCACCTAAGATCCAAGCCACAGAAACATTTAAATGATCCGCTAATTTTATAGCAGATTCTTTTCCTATGCTTCCCCTTATATACCAACCATTAACAGATTGAGGAGTGACTCCGCAAATTTTTGCCATGTCTGATTTTGTAATTGATTTTACCTCAATAAGTTTATTGAGCCTTTCTGATAAAGGGTTGTTTGTGTTTTTATTTATCATTTTGTTCATATATTAATTTTAAACTTAAAGTTTAAATAATGGAATAAGTTTAAAGTTGACTTTTATTAAGTTTTTTATTTAAATAAAGACTAAAGGAGGAACAATCATGTCTGCCCTAAAGAAAGTTATTAACGTAACAGGCACTGCTACTCGTTTAGCTGCTGCATTAGGTGTTTCAAATATGACAGTTAGTCAATGGAAAAATAAGTATAAAGGTCGTGTGCCTGTCGATCGTGTTTTAGCAATTTACGAATTAACAGGAATAACTCCCCACGAGTTACGCCCTGATATTTACCCAAACCCAACAGATGGTATCCCTGCTGATAAGCAAAATACTATCTGAGTAACACCGTTCTTTAACATTTTGACTCGCTCTAGGCTTTCTTGGAGCCACCACCACCTCATAGGAATATCGAGGAAGGGAATTTTATTACTTAAGGATTATAACCATGGAATATTCAAATACTATCAAAATCACCTGCAAACCTGAGCATTTAGAATCTTACTTCTACCA
>NZ_AUCC01000292.1 GCF_000429565.1 Arsenophonus nasoniae DSM 15247 | reverse complement strand
TCGCCTTCCATGCCTGACGGCATCAAAAACCTAAAACCGCCTGTAATCGATTCTAAGCGTATCAAATTGAAAATCGCTAGATTGGGGTTACCTATATCAAGAAAACGCCGCATAGAGCGTTACAGGACGCTTAAAATTGATTTATGAACCAGATATGAACTGCAATATCAAAAAATTCACCGATTTCTCTAAAATTCCCTGTAATCGATTTTTGGATTGTTTTAGATAGAAAAAATCCGATTTTACCCCAAAAATTGCAGTAGTAGCCCCGCACGCCTGCCCGCTAAACATGTCGTTTTTTGTGCAGTTGAACAATTCAATTCAGACTAGGCCAGTACTAGCCTTTCCCATGATTTAAGGTAGCCAAAAAGTTGTGCAAATTTGTGCGTTTTTGTGCAAATCCATGCACTTAATTTATTCAAAAAAATAATGCGCCATAAATCAGCGCATTGAATAGTACTATTTTCTTTTTCTGCTAAGGATGCTGGAAGAAGATGAGAATTGCTCTCAACAAAAAGATATTAAAGTCTTGTGATAAACTCGTCAATTAAGTTTTAATATAAAACAAAGTATTAAATTTTTTCACTCTAAGCTCATTTTTTACAAAGCTCTGGATTCCATGGTGGAGCGGGGCAATTCGCATCACGGGGAAGGTTTTTAATTGCATCAATTCCACCACTGACTTTACCATCTTTATCTATATGCCAATGAGTACTCCCCATAGAAGTAAACGGAAATGCAGTTATGACTAGATATATTACCGGTACAATAAATTTCATTTTAGTCACCTTAATCTAACCTTTAATTTATAAGTTGGAGAGAATATATTCACATAATCACTAATAAGATAGTTAAATAAGAATTATTATCAATAAAATATTTTGGAATATTGATAATTTTTTGTAAAACAAGGCATTAATCTTAATGACTAAAAAATTCACCCCAACCCCACACGATGCCATATTCAAGCAGTTTTTAAGTGAGAAAGAGACGGCTAAAGATTTTTTCGATATTTGGCTTCCGGATAAGATTAAGTCGCTGT
>NZ_AUCC01000291.1 GCF_000429565.1 Arsenophonus nasoniae DSM 15247 | reverse complement strand
GAATGGATAGAAAATAACCCGCTAAAAGAAGAAAAAGTATTTTCTTATCAGGGAGAGATAACACACACAAACATATCAAAAATGCGAGCAATGACGATAATGGGATTATGCTTATTTCTCGATATCGACAGAACAACATGGCTTGCATACAAAGCTAAGGAAGGCTTTTCCATCATCACTACACGAACAGAGGAAGTAATCTACGATCAGAAATTCTCTGGCGCAGCTGCTGATCTACTGAATGCAAACATTATTGCTCGTGATCTTGGATTGAAAGAACAATCGCAAGTAGAAGATGTCACTAAATATAAAGGTGATAGAGATAAACGTCGTTCTAGAATAAAAGAGTTATTTAACCGTGGAAGATCTGGATCTGATACTTGATAAATTAAGTGATGAAGAACAAATTGAATTGCTCAATTTACTTGAAGAAGATGAAGAATACAAAAGAACGCACCAATTATTTGAATATAATCCTTATGAAAAGCAACGTGAATTCATCGAAGCGGGAGATAAATTTACAGAGAGATGTTTTGTTGCCGGAAACCAATTAGGTAAATCCTTGACGGGTGGCGCTGAAGTTTCATTTCATTTCACTGGACGCTATCCTGGTACAAAAGGTTACCCTGATGATGGTGCATGGAAAGGTATATGGAAAGGTAAGATATTCAAGGAACCGGTTGTTTTTTGGATCGGTGGTGAAACCAATGAAACAGTCACTAAAACAACTCAGCGTATCTTATGTGGACGCATAGAAGAAAATAACGAACCAGGTTATGGACTCATTCCAAAAGAAGACATAATCAGTTGGAAAAAATCACCATTTTATCCAAATCTGGTAGATCATCTACTAATTAGGCATAGAAACAAAGACGGTATTGAAGATGGCATGTCTATTTGTTATTTCAAACCGTACTCTCAGGGTCGCGCAAGATGGCAAGGGGATACGGTACATGGTGTTTGGTTTGATGAAGAACCACCTTATGCAATCTATTCTGAAGGTCTTACTCGTACCAATAAGTATGGACAATTTTCTATTCTTACCTTTACTCCATTGATGGGGATGTCTGATGTGGTCACTAAGTT
>NZ_AUCC01000290.1 GCF_000429565.1 Arsenophonus nasoniae DSM 15247 | reverse complement strand
CTTCATTGAGATTGTTTCTCTGAACGCCAACATCATCAAATACGAGCAAATCAACACCACACAAGTCATCAATTAACTGTGATTCGGTATATTGAGATCCGCTTTCGTAGGTTTTTCTCAATCTCATCATCAGGTCAGGAAAAGTAACAATCAAAATACTCAGTCCGTTTTGAATTAACCGATTCCCAATTGCTGCTGCCAGATGATTTTTACCTGTGCCGGAATGACCGCTAAAAACAAAACCCCCAAAGTATTTTCCAAAATTGTCAGCATAGTTTTTTGCGTTGAATTTCGCTTGTCTTTGCTCCGTCGTTAAAGCCTCAAAGTTGTCAAAAGTACAATGCTGATGAAGTTCAGAAATACCGGAATTACCCATGATATTGTTCAGCCTTCTGACTCGGTTTTCTTCGAAGATTCGGTTTGAATCCAATTTAGCCTGTTCACGATGCCACGCGAACAACTCATCAACGGTATTGAATTTCGGTTTAATGTGCTTTGGCATCAGTTTAAAAAATCGGGTTAATACTGCATTTGCTGTATTCAAAATTCCTCCTACGTGAGTAAATTATCAAAACTTGGTGTATCGCTCTGTAAGCAACGATAAAATTTTAGCTTTACGAATTACGTTTTTTTCGAGAAAACGGCTCAGAATTGATTACAGCGCGTTTTAGATGGGGTCTGAGCGATAACTTGAGATTGAATTTTCAATTTCAGCTAAAAATCCAAATGCCAATGTTTTTTCTGCCCATCAAAAATCATCAGTGATGAAAACATCCATTTTGGGGATGTCTTTAAATCGATATCGGGATTTCTGCGTTTGGGTCTCTTTGGGTTCAAAAAGTCCTTGCCAGCCATTGGCAATACTGGTGTTGATGATGTCTTCTGGCGAATACCCCCTATCACGACACTTCGTCAGCAGTTTGATAGTCTGGTCAACCGTCATTAGGGATTTGATAGGTTTGTTAATTTCCTTGCGGTACTGTAACCAAGAATGCCAGGTTGATCTTGATAACCAGTTTGGAAGTTCTAGCGAATTTGGGTCAAAAACCTTCGATTTTTTCGTAAGGGAGATTATAGAGGGATCTATTGTAGT
>NZ_AUCC01000289.1 GCF_000429565.1 Arsenophonus nasoniae DSM 15247 | reverse complement strand
CTTCATTGAGATTGTTTCTCTGAACGCCAACATCATCAAATACGAGCAAATCAACACCGCACAAATCATCGATTAATTGTGATTCGGTATATTTAGGGGCGCTCTCGTAAGTTTTTCTCAATCTCATCATCAGCTCAGGAAAAGTGACAATTAAAATACTCAGTCCGTCTTGAATTAAGTGATTACCTATTGCTGCTGCCAGATGATTTTTGCCTGTGCCAGAATGACCGCTAAAAACAAATCCACCAAAATATTTTCCAAAATTGTCAGCATAGTTTTTTGCTTTGAATTTCGCTTGTCTTTGTTCCGTCGTCAAAGCCTCAAAGTTGTCAAAAGTACAATGCTGATAAAGTTCAGAAATACCGGAGTTACCCATGATATTATTCAGCCTTCTGACTCGATTTTCTTCGGAGATTCGGTTTGAGTCCAATTTAGCTTGTTCACGATGCCACGCTAACAACTCGTCAACGGTATTAAATTTCGGTTTAATGTGCTTTGGCATCAGTTTGAGAAATCGGGTTAATACTCCATTTGCTGTATTCAAAATTCCTCCTGCGTAAGCAGATTAGCAAAACTTCGTGTATCGCTTCATAATCGACGATAAATTTTTAGCTGTAAGAATTTACATTTTTTCCGAAAAAATGGCTCAGAATGGATTACAGAGCGTTTTAGAGGGGGTCTGAGCGATAATTTGAGATTGAATTTTCAATTTCAGCTAAAAATCCAAATGCCAATGTTTTTTCTGCCAATCAAAAATCATCGGTGATGAAAACATCCGTTTTGGCGATCTCTTTAAATCCAAATCGGGATTTCTGCGTTTGGGTCTCTTTGGGTTCAAAAAGTCCTTGCCAGCCATTGGCGATACTGGTGTTGATGATGTCTTCTGGCGAATAACCCCTATCACGGCACTTTGCCAACAGCTTGATAGTCTGGTTAACCGTCATTTTGGATTTGACTGGTTTGTTAATTTCCTTGCGGTACTGCAACCAAGAATGCCAAGTTGATCTTGATAACCAGTTTGGAAGTTCTAGCGAATTTGGGTCAAAAACCTTCGATTTTTTCGTAAGGGAGATTATAGAGGGATCTATTGTAGT
>NZ_AUCC01000288.1 GCF_000429565.1 Arsenophonus nasoniae DSM 15247 | reverse complement strand
CCCCTCATCAGGGTGACCATAAACACGTTGCCGTCAGCGGAAAGAATGTGGTACTCAAAGGCCAATATATCCGAAACAGTATTTATGCAACAGCAAAAGATAACCTGTCTATTATTGCGGAAGATGACCTAGAAACAAGTCACGGCAAACTGGAAGCGGGTAACGATTTGTCGGTCATGGTGGTTCGTGACATTGATGCTTATCAAACTGAGTTACGGGGCAAAAACGTGAGTCTGGTCTCCCGAGAGGGACACATCCAGATGGGGACATTAGACAAATCGCGTTATTTTAATACCGATGGCGGTCGTTTGGTTCCGTCTATCACTGCGACGAATACCTTATCTCTCTCTTCCGGCAGAAACATTAGTTTGCTTGACACCTTAGTCAACAAAACCAACCATGTTTCTTTACATGCCGGACAGAATATTAAAATCGGTCAGACGCCGGAAGCTTATCAGATAGGTAGTGCACTACAAAACGCTAACGCCCTAAAAAGCGGTTTGATTAATCAGAAATATACCCTGCTCAATAAGCTTGAAGCAGCAGAAGAAATCAGCCTGGTGGCCGGCAATGATTTAATTTTACGCGGCTCACAATTAAATGCAGGTAAACACCTGATACTGCATGCAGGTCATGATATCGACATGCATGGCAAAGCATCTCCGCCGGTTCCGGCCCCTTTATTTGCCTTATCTCGCCTGTCGGAAGCGGGTACCAGGGTGACTTCCGGTGACGACCTGTCTATCTACGCAGGTCGGGATATTGTTGCCCAAGCTTCGACGTTATCTTCCCAAAAAGGCAATGTGATGGTCAATGCGGGTCGAGATATGATGTTATCGGCACAGCAGTACTCGCCGGTTAACGATGCGCAAAAAAAATCGGTTTACGCCACCACCCACATTAAATCGGCAAAAAAACTGAATCTTTCCATCGGCGATAAGTTTTCAGCGTATGCATCGGATTTAACCTCAAACGGTCATCTCTTTTTAACGTCGAATGGGAACATGACCTTTAATGCCTTACAGGAATACCAAAATGAGGGGAATACTGAAAAAACCACCCAACACATCACCCAGCTTAACAGCGGCGGAAACCTGACCGTTC
>NZ_AUCC01000287.1 GCF_000429565.1 Arsenophonus nasoniae DSM 15247 | reverse complement strand
GTCATATAGAACCAGTCATAAAACAATATTAAATAATATTAGTTGCCAACGTGAAAAATTTGCTCATCCGCCAAGTGAAAAAATTTGGCAAGATTATCTTGAGCATCGAAAAAACAAAAAAGCCAAATTGACCGAAACGGCACTTAACCGACTTGCGCAAAAAATTAACGCTGCCAACAAATTGGGATATGCAACCGACGACATACTGGCAGAATGTATGCTCAGAAACTGGCAAGGATTTGAAATTTCTTGGCTAGAAAACGGGAAACGTTCATCACAGCATGATGCTAAACCACAACTTGACTGGAATGATACCAGTTGGGCAAATGGGTTGGAGGGGATTTTATGCAATGCGTTTCAGCAGTAGTCGCTAAAATTAATCGTCAGCAATCGTTTGTTGATTCAAATAAAAACTCTAGCAATCCACCACTCATTAAACTGTTTAACCGATTTTTTGAGAGTCTGAAAGTCATTTTCCCAGCCAGTATTGTATTACTCAAAACACCGTCAGAGCTGGCTATTTTTAAACAGCAGTGGATTAGCGGATTTGCTGAAAACAATATCAATTCTGACCGTCACATCAACGCAGGTTTAAGGATTGCCAGACAACGAAAATCCCCTTTTTTGCCTTCTGTCGGGCAATTTGTTGACTGGTGTCAGCAAGGATTGGCAGAGGAATACGGGCTACCCACACCTCAGCAGCTTTGTGAAAAATTACAGGCGTACTGCCGTCAGCGTGGTTACGATGATTTTTATCGTTTTGACTATGGTTCTCATGCTAATTACTGGTTGGTGCACGAATTATATCGAGACATGATTGCGGAGTCATTGAACGCAAAACAGGTTGAGGACAGAGCAAAACATTTGATTGATGACTTAACGAAAAAGTTACTCAACGGTTATGTCATACCTAAACCAAACCTGTCACTAACGAAAAAGCGAGATTTAAAATCTGTTAGCAAAGCTGACGCACTCGATAGGATAAGAGAAATCAAAGAAAAATACGGCTTTGGGAAAATCCACCGTAGTTAATTTCAACTGGTCAAGCTACCGCCGTAAAATTCAATAACAAGCAAGAGGTTAAGATGGAAAACAAGGATAATTCAACT
>NZ_AUCC01000286.1 GCF_000429565.1 Arsenophonus nasoniae DSM 15247 | reverse complement strand
AACAAACAATATATAGCCGATTTACCGGAAGGGCCGGAAAAGACGCTAGGTTTTATCGATGACCCCGAAAATGAAGATTTTACTGAATTTTTAAATTTGGCACAAAATAGAGAAACCGTTCAGCTTTATATTGAGCTACCCAATAAACGGACAGCCACGATGATCTTGGCCCTGTCAGGCTGGGAGATGAATGAGATTAGTGCGCCAGCAAGTGAAGTCATTCAAATTACGGTAAAAGGGAAACAGAATAATCTCACCTGGGGAACAGTACCCCCAAAGCCTTAACCGCCGATGCGACAAAATTCACGGCGGATAGCACCAAGAGGAAAGTAAACTGATGGCAGAAATCAAAAAAATCAATATTGGCACAAAACCGGATGATGGAACGGGTGATACTTTACGTGATGCTTTTAGTAAAACCAATGACAACTTTGAAGCACTTAATACCTTACCCGAAAAAGGGGATAAGGGCGATAAAGGAGAAAAAGGCGAACCCGGTAAGGATTTGTCATCAGAACTTGATGCGCTCACCAAACGTGTCAGAGCATTAGAAGAAAAAGAATAAGGTAAATAGCATGTCATCACTTAAATCACGTTTATTAGCACCGGATAGTTATGTTGAAAAACACGCTATTTTTGATGTTGATGTTTATCTACGCCGCTTAACCATTGCAGAGCTAGATACCTATGAGCAAGCGTTAAAACAGGCGCAAGACAGTGGCTCTAACACACAGGCAAGTATTGCGGGAGCAAACCTGATTTTGCAAACGATTTGCGATAAAGCAGGGCAACCCTTACCCACAGAAGAATTGCCCACCGCAGAGGAATTAATTGCTACCAAATCCACGCAATCATTGATTGAAGCCCTCAAGTTTGTTCAGCAATTTAGCTGTGGCAGTCTGGATGGCGCTAAAAAAAACTAACCGACTCCGCTCGCTTACGCTTTATTTTCCAACTGGCTGATAGATGGGGTCAACCTGACCCGCGTAAAATCGCCGCTTTACCGAACGAAATATTGACGCACTGGCAAGCGTTTTTTCTGCTGGAAAGTGAACTCAAAGGCGCAGATATTACGGAAAATGAAGTCATTGCACATAATGATGTTAATCAA
>NZ_AUCC01000285.1 GCF_000429565.1 Arsenophonus nasoniae DSM 15247 | reverse complement strand
CGTTGTTTTTCTACTCTGCGTCTGGCTGCTCGTTTATGCGCCTCGCACTTACCCGATTTCACTCGGGTACTACAGCCTGGCTCTGTACATCTTTTTAATGGTTGATACGGCATTTAATACACTCCAATATCTCGATACACTGACCATAACGATTTAATCGTAAAGGGGACTTCTTTAAGCTCAACATCTGTTGCCATTTCCCGATTCTCATAGAGCAATCCGATATAGAGCAAACACCCAACCTTAATTGCTGGCGTGAATGTCAATCCTTCATCAAACCGTTTGCCGATATGTTGTTGACAGGCTTCAAGTGCTGCTTCGGCATACGTGGTTAATAATTTATCATCCAGCGTAAAACTCTCTTCTAATCGACAATGCTGTTTGATTTCATTTAAAGGGATTTTTACATTAATCAAATCGTCCTCCTCCCTTGCAAATCAATTCTAATCTTGATTGGCGTGCATCGGATAAAACAACGGCTATCTCAAATCGAGAACCCAGTGTATTAGCACCTTTATACACAATGGCGTTGTCAATCGTGATATCAGGACGATAACGCATCCAAATCTTGACGATGGCTTGAGGATAGCGAGTACCAAAGGTTAATAACTCCTGACCGCGTAGCGCTTTTACTTCTGCCCAGACATCTTCAACATCTACCCAGGTTACTCGCTGGTCACCTAGATTACCGTATGTAATCTCTTGTTTCTGAATCGTCACACGATGTCTTAATCGTCCTGCTCTCATGCGTTGTCCTCCGCATGTTTCTTAACCTCAATATACTGTCGCCAAGCCTGACTAAATTCATCACCGCCATCACGAGGCGGTAAGCCTTCCCGTTCACGGGCTTCATTGGGGCACATCACACCGGATTTAATCGCCGTTTCATAACTTAAGAAACGCTCTCTTGGGTTGGCTCTGAGTAAATCGGCGGTGTCAAATTCCACTTGGTAACGCATACCGGATTGCGGAACATTAAGTAGTAGTGCCGATTTGATTTGCTGTTCGAAATTCGCTAACCAAGGGCGCATGGTAATGGTTAAAAACGCGCGGCTGGCTTCACTAAAATTACTGTAGGTACTGTTGGAATATTCTTGCAGAAAAATAGGGCTGACATT
>NZ_AUCC01000284.1 GCF_000429565.1 Arsenophonus nasoniae DSM 15247 | reverse complement strand
AACTCATTAACATCCCCGAAGCAGCACCGCTGCGCCGCTCACGCGTAGCGTGCTACGTTCAAGGGATCGTTAATTATTTTCTTTATTTTGAATTTATCGCATTAATAATTAAATATTTTAATTCTTTGTATCATTTTCCTTTACAATATTTTGTCTATATAGGTGTTACTGCTATCATTCGATTAATTATCGTAGAACATAAGGATTCATTTTCTGTATTGATTTATGCAATCTCGATATTATTTATGGTCTTAGCCTTGTATTTAGCTAACGCAAAACGTCTCGTAGAATAAATAAACTATTGATTAAAACGATAAAGTATGGCTTAATTAAATCTCTCTCTGGAGATTAACAATCTCTTTTTATTAGTAAAAAATTTTAAGTAATTCAAAATTTAGCGATATCAATACCTCTCTTCATTAATGAGTTCCTTTGGATTAAATACCATTAGTAAAATTATGTTAATCTTTGAGATTTTTGATTAATTAACAAAATTAAGGAACTTATATGTCAAGCATCAATACAGGTATTGTTAAGTGGTTTAACGCGGACAAAGGTTTTGGATTTATTTCACCTAAAAACGGCAGTCAGGATGTGTTTGTTCATTATTCTGCGATTCAGGGTAATGATTATAAAACGCTCTATGAAGGGCAAGAAGTAAACTTCTCAGTCGAAAGTGGCCATAAAGGACCTTCGGCAACTAATGTAATAGCCTTATGCTAGTACATTGATTTATATTATCGCATAGTATAAAGATAACTATGCGATAATCACATTTAGTACCTATTAAAAGTTAATCCCGATACTCTTTTTCTTTGATTTTTTGTTTTTTTTCTTCCTCATGATGATATGAAATATTTATCTCATCATTTTCTTTTTCCAGTTTCGATGGTTCTTCTTCAAGTTGAATATCCGGCATCTTTTCTTCATCATGTAAGCGTATTGATTCGAAAATTACATCTTTATTATCATCGACTTTTTTTAATTTATCTTCTTGAGGTAATTGCGGTGATACTTCATTATCCGGTTCATGGTTAGGAAATTGAATCGCTTTTAAAGTGAGTAGCAAAAGCCATCCCTTATTGCAAAAAGGAGATGGGGATCGATTTATTGTGTTTA
>NZ_AUCC01000283.1 GCF_000429565.1 Arsenophonus nasoniae DSM 15247 | reverse complement strand
ATAATGGCCTTGATTGGAGAGCGGGAGATAGAGTTATAACACTAAGCCCCGTAGCTGGTGGTGACATTGGTTGGATTTGCGTTGAGAGTGGCAACCCAGGAAAATGGTTGTCTATCGGAAAGCTTTGATAGACGAATAGCGCCGTAATGGCGCTATTTGAATGTGATGTAAGCTGTATTATTGCCTCCAAAACAAATGTCGTAGTAGTATCTTGATTTTTTGGATGAGCATTCTTTAAAACCATCACGTGAATCTGAATTTGTGTACCTTATATCTGGCAATCCAAGTCTGTTAAGCACAAACTGACCAACGTCATACTTATAGTAAAAAGCTCGTGGTAACATGCTATTTATCAATGGATATGTTACTACTGCTACTTTGGCGCTTTCGTTGTGCTGAAGCTCACCATCAACATTTATATATTTAATTTCATTTCCATTACTATTGTTTTCAATATCATTGATTATACGAATTGCAACATTTTCTATGTGGGCGTTTTCTAATTTCATGGCATTGTTTGCGGCGTATGAAAAACCAATCATATAGATATAACTAATTAATATTAGATAACGTATGTATTTAAATGAAACCCAGCAGACAGGGATTAACATAGCTGCGATAAATCCGCCAAATCCAACATAACCGCGTGCCATAAACAGTGGGTTTTCACTAAATACCGTGACGCCGGGAATAAAAAAAATAGACAACAATAGTGTGATTACCCATGAAAGCAGTAAAAATGGCACATTAATAATTTTGTGATTTCTGAAAATTATATCGATCAGTGATAATACATAAACAAGAATGATTGACAAAATGAATATTTTGAAACCGAAGTTTTGATTTTCATATAATAATGAAAATGAAGATGATAAGTTTTCAGCTAATTTTGATCCACCGTCCTTATCAAAGCTAATGATTCTGCTATATTCGGAAAAGTATGCATTAACAGATGTGAGACCAATAATTATCTTCGAATAGAAAATATACCCAACAATAAGGCCTCCCATTCTATTGACTGTCATCACTACCGAACCCTTGATATCTCCTCGAGTAGCGCCATGCAATAACTCAATAAGTGAAAATGTAATAAAAATATTTATTGATACTTGATAGCTTG
>NZ_AUCC01000282.1 GCF_000429565.1 Arsenophonus nasoniae DSM 15247 | reverse complement strand
TTCCCTTGTGTGTAGTAACCTTTTCCCTTGTGCGTGGTAACCTTTTCCCTTGTGTGTAGTAACCTTTTCCCTTGTGCGTGGTAACCTTTTAATAATTAAGTTATTGATTATATTATTTTTTATTTTTATAGCATCAATTGACTTATATTTAGACCCTTATGCCGCTCTAAGTCTTTTGAAGTTAAAATAAGTTAAAAAAAAGTCTTTTAAGGTAAAGTGCTTGTGGATAACTTTTCTTCTGACAAAAAGCCTGAACCGAAAAGTATGTTACTACTGAGTGACCGTATTTCTCTTTTGCAATTGTGATATTCCGCTTCCTCGTCTGCTCACTCGCTACGCTCGGTCACAGACTTGCGTCGAGCGGTGGGATTTTAATTAAAAAGATTTTTTGAGTTAATTAACCCTTAAACATTGCACTATTGAGTTGCTACAGCTAGCATCACTAGGATATAAAATATCTACTAACTCAGGCACAACATGAACAAAACCGAACTCATCAATCAAATTGCTGACAAAACCAGCTTAACCAAAAAAGATTCAGAGAAAGCGGTTAATGCTTTCATCGAAACGGTGACAGAGGCTTTGAAAGCGGGAAATGATGTACAGCTTATTGGCTTTGGCAGCTTTCAGGTGAAGCCCCGAGCAGCTAGAGATGGACGCAATCCAAAAACGGGTGAACCACTTAAAATTGCTGCTGCAAACGTACCGAGTTTTAAAGCGGGTCAAAGACTCAAAGAGGCGGTTAAGTAACATATGATTTGCGATGTAAAATTAAGTCGTATTTTACTTTCAATTCTTATTAGCATAACTGGAACATCCTGTGCTCCATATGACTATGCTAAAACACCTCCAAAAAGAATTGGACAAGTAACACCGATATATACTACCGACGATAAAGGCAATCTAAAAAGAGATATACACTCAGAACACATTAGATATTTGAGCTGTGCTGCCAACGATGGAAGCATGGATTGCGGAAGAGAGATAGGTTGGTAGTTAAAACTGCCAAAGTTTTCAAAAAGGCGGTCAAGTGACCTACGACGCAAAGTCAATTCGCATTCTACGTGAAGACGAAATCAAACAGTTTGACTGGCATTGGGCTGAGGAATTAGCCCACGAACACATT
>NZ_AUCC01000281.1 GCF_000429565.1 Arsenophonus nasoniae DSM 15247 | reverse complement strand
TAGTACACGTTGATTAAAAATGTCCCTATCGTGCAGCCGATACCCATCACCGCAACCCACTGGTCAAGGGTTAAAAAATCAAAAATCGTTGTTATGACTCCACCGATGGTGGTCATGATGCCCCACAGATAGGCAGCCGGTGTTGAGTATTTTTCAGACATACGCATATACCCTACCATTGAGGGTTCCATTGCTTTAGTTGTATTGAATTAACGGGAGGCTTATCGCCTTGTATCTTGTTTTGATGCTTGATTTGTCAGTTTTATGATCGAGGAAATTGTTCTATGTATTTTAATCCATCATTCTTTTTATTTTTTTCCAAATGGGTTTAATATTTATTCCACGATTTCGATCATTTAAATGCGAACTATTAATAGCGACTACTTTATTCGTAGAAGCAGATATAATTGGGGATCCCGATGAGCCAGGACCTGTATCTGCGGTATAATATACAATCGGCTTACCTTTCTTAAATGCTTCTATAGTTGCTGGAATTTTATTATCGTCAATCATTGTATAAATTGAAACCACTTTTGGACAGCAAGGATAATTTTTATAATTATTAGGAAACTGGGGTATATATATTTCTTGACCTATTTTTGCCCCTACTGGATCAATATCCAAATGTCCAAATTTATCTATTTTGCCTGTTTTGAACGCTTTAGAGTCAAGCGTAAATAAAGCAAAATCGAGCTTACGGTCATGAATTAATAACTTTTCCCCTTTGATTGAAACTTTTTCATTGTCTTCGTTATTTTTTGCATAATAAAAATTTATCTTAGCCTGATTCAATTCTTGACCTTCTACAACATGAAAATTTGTGA
Source organism: Arsenophonus nasoniae DSM 15247 (assembly GCF_000429565.1). Classification (GTDB taxonomy): domain Bacteria; phylum Pseudomonadota; class Gammaproteobacteria; order Enterobacterales; family Enterobacteriaceae; genus Arsenophonus; species Arsenophonus nasoniae. Next base: position 317 of record NZ_AUCC01000281.1, on the reverse strand, counting down.
GCATCAAGTTTTTAGAACTCACTCTCCACGCTGTACCCGCTCGCCCTCCAGGAAATTGGATCAAGGCGACAGCCAACGATTTTTTATATTTTTCTGGATCAAGTTCCATTAATTCATTGACAGGTATTCTATCGTCTGTTCCTATCACCGTTTTAGTAACTAAATTTTCCATATTTTAACCTTATTTTTACCAACTAAACTGGAAGCCAACCGCCTTACCCGTTTTGATGATTGTTTTTGTGAGTATTGCGGTGGCTTATTTTTAATGCTTATTCAGGTTTTTTTGCAGGTAACACCGCCCAGTAAGCGTAATCACC
>NZ_AUCC01000280.1 GCF_000429565.1 Arsenophonus nasoniae DSM 15247 | reverse complement strand
AGTGGATCAATTTTGATTGATCGGATTTAGATAAAAAGTGGATCAGTTTTCGGTGATCGTTGACATTATATTTTTCACAATAAAATTAGGCAGGAAATTCGCTTGGTTTTTGGTGGTACCACCAGTGGTGAAGCGGTAAGTGGTGGAGCGCCGCGTTATATGAAGAATCCGAGAACTTTTATTAATCAATGTAATGCAAATATTGATAATGTATTTGGTGACATTCCTGCTTGCTATAAACAGGCTAGCCAGCTGCTGCATCATTTACAATTACTTATGCAACATGAGAAATGGGAGAAATATAGTCTTTCAACCAGTGGTCATTCATTAGGCGGAGGCTTAGCGGCTTATTCTGCGCTGAAAGTATCTACCACAGAAAAAACTATTCGAGCAGAATGTTTTTGCAGCGCTCAACTTGGCTTAGGTTTACAGAAAGATTTGTTAGCACAATATAGCAATCTAGCCAACTTAAAAAAAGTTAAGGCTCATATTAATCACTACTATGTTGATGGTGATATTATTCCAAAGCTGGATAAATTTTTTGCCGTTGATCATATTGGTAGTGTTAATATTATTCCGCAGATAGCGGAGAAAAAAGATAGCGCCTTGGCTGCTCATAGCAGATATGTAGCGCATATTCGTACTTTGTATCAGCAAGCAGTTTGACAACCTAGTCGCTACCACTTTTTGATCCTATTTTGATCAGTGTTAAAATATTTCCTTGAGGTAATGAATACAATTTCAAGCTGTGCGCCCAGGTGCGTAAAAGAGAAATAGACGTTATTAGCGCTTCCATTGATAATTCAAATGGAAGCGCCGTTGCCGACAACCCATGCCCTAATTGACATAGGCTTTCCAGAGAAAACTCTGATACTTTATTATCTGCCAAAGAAACCAGGGTTTTCGCTAGAAAATGTAAATTATGACACAATCCAGCCCAGCACTCTTCACTACTATTTGCCAACTGTAGCATTTCATCGGTACTCAAATGTGAGATATCTAGCTTGCGAAGCACATCAGCTAACTCGGAAAAAAGAATGTTGCTATCAGACAGCATTGTGCACCCCCAATGATTGATGTAATGGTCAACAAATTCTGTAGAAGATCTAAGCGGCATTTTTTAGTTCATGATATTTTTGAT
>NZ_AUCC01000279.1 GCF_000429565.1 Arsenophonus nasoniae DSM 15247 | reverse complement strand
TTTTCTCTGCCGAATTGAAAACGTTGATAGAGAAAGTTCACGCTGAAAAATTGCCGTTTTCTTTGATGTGCAATTTGCCCGCTAATTTCAAGAAAGCACCCACCATTTGGCAATTTCATTTTCTACCGCTTTTTGGTCACTTCTTCTGTCAATTTCGAGTGACCGTGATTTCTGTAACTTCCGGTTATCTTCCGCTTCCTCGCCCGTTCGCTCGCGTTGCTCGGTCACTTGGCTGTGGCGAGCGGTGGGCGTTAATTCTTGAAAAGATTTTTTGGTTTTTTTAAAAGAAAATCGTGTTTTTCCGTAACTCAGTCTGCTCACCGCAAGAGACGTTGAAGCGGAGATTAGTAGGTTGCTATTGAGTCGTCTGAAACTATTTATGGAAAGATTTAAGATAAGAATGGTGGGTTTAGTGTTTTCAAGGCTTAAAGCTAATATTAATACCGCTAGGCGGTATTTAAAATCATTGTGTTGAGTATCTATATTACCGTTGAGAAGTATTTTAGTTACCGTTAGGCAGTATTTTAAAGATTTAAAAGTATCTTAGATACTTAAAAAAAAGTATTTATATATTGCTATTTTATTACTATGATACTTATAAATCGGTATTTAATGGAGAGTTTAATGGCTTCAACGTATATAGATCATATAACTGGAGAGATTTTAACAGAACCTGAATTTGTTAAGGTTTATATACGTGATCTCTGTCGTGTTAAAGGGATAAACGCCACTCAGTATAAAATTTTTAACTTTATGTTATTAAATATGAACTATGAAAACGTTGTTGCTTACGGTTCAAAAACTAAAGCTGCTTTTTTGAAAGCAAACAATCTTAAGTTACAAACTTTCAATAATAATATTAATTTTTTGATTTCTGCTGGTTTAATAGAACGAATTAGCAGAGGTGAATTTAGAGTAAATAAAAAATATGCTGTGAAAGTTGATTGGACAAGAGTTCAGTCGATTGAGTGGACATCAGTTTACAGCAGAAATGGTATATTAGATAAAGTAAAAATTAACCAAGAATAATTTTCGCGCTGACTGAACGGGAGGCAACCCGAACAGCCAGCTAATCCAAAACCTAGCTAAAGTAGGAATCAGACTATGCGAAATAGTACGCATATTGCACGCATAATGAAAGCGTG
>NZ_AUCC01000278.1 GCF_000429565.1 Arsenophonus nasoniae DSM 15247 | reverse complement strand
GAGCCAGCAACAGCAGGACTCGGGCGCTGATCAGTAACACTACGCCCGACAGAATAATTTATTTGCATGGGTTATTTTGCCTTTAAGGTTTTATGAATTAGTTTTTGGAAGCCCATCAGTTACATTAGGGTAATCGTCACTGTTTAATTCGTGTGGCGTTACGAGCCATTCAGTAGCTCGTGACCATTCAATGGCTTTACATCCTTTAGGTTTATATTTACCCGCTATAACTTGACTGATAAAACCTTGTGATACGCCAACAATTGTAGCAAACGATGTTTGACTAATTTTCTTATGCAGAAGATATTCATTGAGTGTCATATTGCCTCCTATTAAAATCCAATAATATTAGTATTGCTGATAACCTTAGTCAATAGCGTTACTATTTGAAAAATATTAGTAACGCAAATAAGGTATATATATATGAGACGAATAACTCCTGAAGATAAACAAGCTGCGGCGCGTTTAAAAAAACTATGGAATGAAAAAAAAGAAGCGCTTTCTCTAACTCAAGAAAAAGCGGCGGAAGAGCTTGGATTTAACACTCAGGGCGCTGTTAGCCAGTATTTAAACGGAAAAGTTCCTCTAAACACAGATACAATAATTAAATTTGCCAAGATCCTTCATGTTTCACCTGAGGCTATAAAACCTGAGCTATCATCACTTCTCAAATATGTCAGGGAAACAGACTCAGACTCAAACACACCTACTCAACAACCAGAAATTTCAATCACTAACAGGGAATTAGCTTTATTAAAGCTTATAAATCAATTACCTGAAAGTGAACAAACTTCACTTCATGAATCCCTTCAAGAAAAAAAACGGTATTATGACCGTTTATTTGAAGAAATTGCTAAGGCGAAAGGATTGAAAGTAGGTTGACACATAACTCTTTAGGCTTACAAATTTAGTTATTAAGTCGGTTTATTCCGACTTTTTTATTACCCCCTCTTTAAATAAAAAAACTTTAACTACCCCATTAGCATTATTTCACTCAAATATATTAGCTTTGCTATTGACAAATAAATCAGCATAGCTAATATTAAGTAATCAACGCTCTTTAACAATTTAGAAAGTCGGAATGTACAGCGCGTTATGTCTGTATGAGTGCAGCGGTGCACGTTGCATTGAGTGCGATCCGCTCTTTG
>NZ_AUCC01000277.1 GCF_000429565.1 Arsenophonus nasoniae DSM 15247 | reverse complement strand
AAGGTGTTTTGATGTGAGAGCAAAGCTCAAAAGCTGCTCGATTGATATGTCACACGCTTTCATTATGCGTGCAATATGCGTACTATTTCGCATAGCTCAACTCCTAGACTATGTAGGTTTTGGGTTAGCTCTATGTCAGTGGTGATACACTGGCGTAGGGCGTTATTTAAAAATCATCGTATTCATAACTAATTATTACTTTATGAGCTTTTTTACCTTTTCTTTCAGATATTTCCATCTTTATCTTTCTAAATTCGGTAATTTCAATAATTTTTTTGATTGATCTTTCTATAAATTTATTTTTAAAATATTTAAATTCATTGTATGTTTTAACTTTCTCTACACCCAATTCTATTTTTAAATTATCTATTGATGTTTCAAAATATTTCTTCTTACCTGAACTTATATTTTTTCTCAGTAATTGATATAAATTACTTGCATTAGTGTCGCTTATCCTAACTGATGACAAAAGAATTTGTGTGGTAAAATCTTTTTCGATCATACATATGTATGGTTCCATTTGCCGACTAAACCTAATCTGAACAACAGCTTCCATATCAATATAACTACAAGAATCAGTTATATGTAATAAACGCATTCCTCGCCAATTCTTTTCACTTTCAAGAAATTCACTTGGTCGTCTAGCAAAAGCTTTTAATAATTCTTCCTGTGGTATTTCCATAGATTGCTTATGCAGTAGACGAGCACCACTCTTTAACTGTTCGTAAGCAGTATTAATATCAATATTACATACCCGCGAATAATCCTTTGCCGATATTTCAAATATTTGCCCTTCCTTAATCAAATGCTTGGGATCAATCTGTGACATGATCAAAAATAGAATTCTCCTAGCAGCAAGGGGCATTGAAGCAAAAGTTTTATTAATACCATTTCTATGCCTAATTTTTGTTTTTTTAGTCACATTAAACACATCGTAATTTATCCATTAATATTTAAAGTACAACAAATATAGCTCAAAAAATAAAGGTGTACAATACTTTTTTAAAAAAGTACACCTAACCTGTTATATGGTAACCTTTTCCCTTGTGCGTGGTAACCATTCCCTTGTGTGTAGTAACCTTTTCCCTTGTGCGTGGTAACCTTTTCCCTTGTGTGTAGTAACCTTTTCCCTTGTGCGTGGTAACCTTTT
>NZ_AUCC01000276.1 GCF_000429565.1 Arsenophonus nasoniae DSM 15247 | reverse complement strand
GCCGCAGCCAGGGGGGACTTATCGGGTAGCAATGAACCCTCGCGTTAGCGCTCCTGCCAAGCGTTTAGCGACAGATTGATTTTTTTATTTGCTAAAAAGTGACGAGTTATTAGCAAATCTGGTGTATGGCGATCAGGCTACGTTCCGCTCTGATGCTTCGTGAATCTGTTCTCCATCCTTAAATTGGACGTTGCTTACCACCAGGGTCAGCAGGTCAAATCCTCTTAGTCGGTTCCAGCTTTTCTGAGCAGACTAGAGCAGCTTAAATACCATTGACAGTGTTGTTTCTCTTAAACCGCAGTTCTTTGCCCGCCTGGGCGCGGGTAAACAAGCAACGGAATTGTTGTCAGAAAGAATGCATAACCTGGAGAAAAAACGATGGTTACTCAGCTAAACCTAGGGTTAATGTATCTAAAATCAGGGTGTTAGATGAAAAAATACATTATCTGATGAAAATTTAACCTACCACAATCTCAATAAATCGCGCTTCTCTCTTTTTAGTAATAATCGATGACTTTTGTTCCTCACCTTACGTGCGATTCAATTTCCTAACCATGAACTTGAAGTCTGTTCTTTCTGTGAAGCCTTTCTAGGGCGATTGAGGCTTAATTTCTGGCAATCAGTCATGCCTTAATCTTTAAACAGGTTGCTCATTTCGGCATCAGTCAAACCCGTAAATTTCATCACCGATTGTCTATCCATACCACTTTCGAGCATTTGGCGCGCTATTTTCATCGAAGCCTGTTTTTCGCCTTCCAGCTTGCCTTTCTGGATGCCCTTTTGCATCCCATTTTGTTCACCAATTTGAATACCCTTTTGAATACCTATTTCTTCAATTTGTTGAGCAATAGTCATAAGTGCTCCTTCGTGTTTTTCTGATTGTTTGGCTATCTCAGTTATGAATTGCATAGGTTTTTGAGCATTACCTTCTTGTATGAGATAGTTAAACATAGTTATTACTTGATTATCGGTATAATAATTATACGACAACAGCGTGACAATTTCATTCATAAGCTCGGTCATATCCCGTCGGCGAATGTGTTTTTGTATTAACTCCAGTAGCGCCATTCGCTTGTGCTGCATAATCTCACCATCATCTAATGTGGTGACATCAGCTAATCGAAAGGGATTGGTATAAATACGCTCTGCTAGTTTCCT
>NZ_AUCC01000275.1 GCF_000429565.1 Arsenophonus nasoniae DSM 15247 | reverse complement strand
ATCAAAAATATCATGAACTAAAAAATGCCGCTTAGATCTTCTACAGAATTTGTTGACCATTACACTGCCCGGAGTATTAATTTACCGCTCCCAAATATAACGCGATAGCGAGTAATGTGAGCAACCTTTTATTTGTCTATTTATGACTAATCAGAATAACTTAGTATTCTGATTAGTCATTTTTTAAATAATTTTTAATTTTGCTAGACACTGTAAAGTCAGTGATTCACGTTTTGACATGGTTTTATCATCTGAGATTGCGATATTTAGAGCAAAAGTTTTTATTTTGCCATTAGCGTTTTCCACCCATCCGACATACCAGCCAATACGCTCTCCATTGATATTCGCTAAGCCACTTTTAGCGTAAATTTTAATATTGGCTGTCTGTTTAATAAGTAGCATAGCAGCGACTTCATTTTGAATGGTTTTATCAATGGGTAATTGTTTGGTTGCTAACTTATAAATAAATTGTGCCTGTTCTGCCGGACTAATTTTTAATGGCCCATCTAACCAAAATTTGGTGACATCATTACCTATTTTGCTATTACCGTAGTGCAAACGATAAAGTTCTTTTTTCATTATTGCCAGACCAGTACGTCTTGCGATTTCCTGATAGATAGGAACAGCGGATAATTTCATTGCTTCTTGCAAATTCATATCTTTATTCCAGCTACTAAGATATCTGGGCTGACCATCCCATTTAAAAATTTCTTTAACGGTCACTTTTTGATTTTTTAAAGCAATTAAGGCATTAACAATTTTAAATGTTGATGCGGGAACATATTGTATTGTTGCACGTTTTGTGTCGTTGCCATAATTGTTAATTGATTTACCATCATATATGGTTAATACGCCATGTATATGCTGTTGCTGAAAGATTTTTTTTATTTCGCTAACAACATGATTTTCTGCTGTTTTTTTCAGCGGCTTGGTAATGTTTTTATCATCATTAGAAATGATATTTGCCGGAGTAGTAATTGGTAAAAATAGTAGAATAATAACAATCAGCTTTTTATTCATATTTGTATTCTTTAAATAATTTATACGGCAGACATTATCATACTTTTGTCAGGGTTAGGCTGTGTCCCTTAATTGCTTGAGCTATAGTATCCATCTGTTTCTACGATACTTTGAATTATGGCTCGCTACGATCTTTCTGATGAAGCAT
>NZ_AUCC01000274.1 GCF_000429565.1 Arsenophonus nasoniae DSM 15247 | reverse complement strand
GCTTGTATCTTGTTTTTTGTGATAGTTAGCTACTATCGCATGAAACAGAGTGAGCTTGTAAAATCGCTAATGGGACAACCTTGTTTCTGAGTTAAAGCCCTCTGTTTCCCCTTTCATGCCAGCATTTAAATTGAACGGTTACCAAGAGCATTGACTCTGTATGTACAAGCAGAATAGGCATGATGGTTTATTATGTGAAAGGAGTATTCTCATGTATCAAGTCGGAATAGATGTCAGTAAAAAAAAGTTAGATATCTGCCTGTTAGCTAAAGTTATTGAGGGAAAACAAAAAACTAAAGTCATAAAAAATGATCAGCATTCAGCTAGGACATTGATTGAGTGGCTGAAAAAACAAAAATGTTTACTCGAAGATGTAAGGATTACTCTTGAGTCCACAGGGACTTATCACGAACAACTCTGCATTGAACTTTATGATATGGGTATTCATATTTCCATCGTAAACCCTTATCGTATAAGAGAATTTGCAAAAGGCATGGGTATTTTAACTAAAACAGATAGAGTCGATGCCTTCGTTTTAGCGTGTTATGGGGAGTTAAAAAAGCCTTCAGCATGGATAGCTCCATTGCCAGAAATTCGAGCATTGAAATCATTGATCAACCGTCGAGAGGCACTTTTAGCTGATTTATTGCGTGAACAAAACCGTCAGGAAAAGACGTTAACAACGTCTACACCAAAGATTGTTAGACAGTCACTTGTTAAGTGCATAAAAATATTAGAAAAAGAGTTGCTGGCTATTGAATCTGAAATTTCTAATCATATTGATAATCATCCAAAATTAAAGCAAGACATGGAATTGCTGACATCAATCAAGTCAATTGGTAATCAGGTAGGTGCCAACATGCTTATGGTGTTAAGGAGCCATGACTTTACTAGTGCAGAACAGGTTGCCTCCTATCTGGGATTAGTCCCTGTAGAACGGCGTTCTGGCACATCTGTTAACGGTCGGGCTCACTTATCCAAAACAGGATCGTCCCAAATTCGCGCAAAATTATACTTCTCAGCCATAACAGCAATACGCCATAACCCACATATCAAGTCATTGTATGATCGTCTATTAGCAAGAGGTAAGTCAAAAATGTCCGCTCTAGGTGCGGCAATGAGGAAATTAGTTCACTTGTGCTATGGAGTATTAAAGACGGGTCTAGCTTATGAC
>NZ_AUCC01000273.1 GCF_000429565.1 Arsenophonus nasoniae DSM 15247 | reverse complement strand
ATCCCTGTTTTGGTAAATAGCTCTCGCGCTTCCGCCCAAAACTGAATCACATCCTTTTTGATACCTTCTACATCCATTTTTCCAACTTCAACAGGTAGCCAACGCCGATTACCTGTTTTATCACCTAAAAATTCGTTTTCATTTGTCGTACCAATACTCAATGAGCGTCTGGGAAATTGGGTGGCGAATTCTTTAAACTTGGGGATCCACTTTTCATGTGTACGCGTGACAAAGGCTTTGATGGATTCCAGTTCTTTAGTATTAAGTCCGCGTAATTCGCTAATTTCTGCCACCAGACAGCCTCGCATCTTACGCGCCAGATCATCATCTTTTTCCGCGAAGGAAATTTCAGTAAAAAAAGCTGGATCAGGGGATAACGCCGCCACCCCTGAAGATTTCCCAGAACCTTGTGCACCCACCAAGATCGGTACCATATCCGCTTTGATACCGGGCTTTAATACTCTTCCCGCAAGGGCTGTCCACATATAGCGCGATACCGCACGCGTATAAGCGGTGTCCTCAGTACCAAAATGGGTATGGTAAAACTTTTCGATACGCGGTATGCCATCCCATTCGAGGCTTTTTATCCATTCCATAGCTGAATCAAAGGGATTTTCATCCGCAGCTAGTAATACCACATCCCGAATTAACTCACGTCCCACTGCTTTAAATCCTCGCTTTTCCATTGTGATACGCAATCGGGAATAATCGGCATCAGTAAAGGTTTGCCACGCTTTAGTGCCAACAGGTGCAAACATGATCTCATCCCTGAAAGTATCAAACCGAATTTCTACACCGACAAAATCAGCGCACATAACCGCTTTAGCCGCATTGTCAATCGTGGCTTCAATTTGGCCTGAGGTTTTATTGCGTTTAAACGTAGGCCATTTTGAATTTTCAGTAGGGTCTGTTAGATCTTCGAACTCATCTACCGTGGCAACCGCCGTTTTCAATCGCTCGACACCAGGATTTACCCATCCTGCTTTTTGCGCTAGACTGAATATTGCTTGATAGCCTGTTCTTTCGGCACGTAGCTCAGGCCATTTGGCTTCTGCAGCGGATATGTCTCCTTTATCTGCTGCAGAAGACCAATCAAGCCACATCTTTTTAGCTTCATCTTCAAAGTGTGTGTCTTTAAACCAGGCGAGGCGATTGCCCATATCCACCCATGAAGG
>NZ_AUCC01000272.1 GCF_000429565.1 Arsenophonus nasoniae DSM 15247 | reverse complement strand
ATCCCTGTTTTGGTAAATAGCTCTCGCGCTTCCGCCCAAAACTGAATCACATCCTTTTTGATACCTTCTACATCCATTTTTCCAACTTCAACAGGCAGCCAACGACGATTACCGGTTTTATCGCCTAAAAATTCATCTTCATTTGTCGTACCAATACTCAATGAGCGTCTAGGAAACTGGGTGGCGAATTCTTTGAACTTGGGTATCCACTTTTCATGTGTCCGCGTGACAAAGGCTTTGATGGATTCCAGTTCTTTCGTATTCAGTCCGCGTAATTCGCTAATTTCTGCCACCAGACAACCGCGCATCTTACGCGCCAGATCATCATCTTTTTCAGCAAAGGAAATTTCAGTGAAAAAAGCCGGATCAGGGGATAACGCTGCCACGACAGAAGATTTTCCAGCACCTTGAGCACCTACTAGGATCGGCACCATATCCGCTTTGATACCGGGCTTTAACACGCGTCCCGCAAGGGCTGTCCACATATAGCGCGATACCGCACGCGTATAAGCACTATCCTCAGTGCCAAAATGGGTATGATAAAACTTTTCGATACGCGGTATACCGTCCCATTCGAGGCTTTTAAGCCATTCCATGGCGGAATCAAAAGGATTTTCATCCGCAGCCAGTAATACCACATCACGGATTAACTCACGTCCAACCGCTTTGAAGCCTCGTTTTTCCATTGTGATACGCAATCGGGAATAATCAGCATCAGTAAAGGTTTGCCATGCTTTAGTGCCAACAGGCGCAAACATGATCTCATCACGGAAAGTATCAAACCGAATTTCTACACCGACAAAATCAGGGCACATAACCGCTTTAGCCGCATTGTCAATGGTCGCTTCTATTTGGCCTGACGTTTTATTGCGTTTAAACGTAGGCCAGTTTGAATTTTCAGTAGGGTCTGTTAGATCTTCGAACTCATCAATTGTAGCAACCGCTGTTTTCAATCGCTCGGCACCGGGATTTACCCATCCTGCTTTTTGCGCTAAACTGAATATCGCTTGATAGCCTGTTCTTTCAGCACGTAGTTCAGGCCATTTGGCTTCGGCAGCGGATATGTCTCCTTTATCGACGGCAGAAGACCAATCAAGCCACATCTTTTTAGCTTCATCTTCAAAGTGTGTGTCTTTAAACCAGGCGAGGCGATTGCCCATATCCACCCATGAAGG
>NZ_AUCC01000271.1 GCF_000429565.1 Arsenophonus nasoniae DSM 15247 | reverse complement strand
CCACCTACGGCTTTAGCTGCTTTTTCTGCTGCGTCCTTGCCGACATTTCCATCATTACTAACATCATTGTCACCAGCGATATAGATATCCGCATTAGGGTATTTCTGTCTAAACGCCTCTGCTACTGACAACAGGTTACCAGCGTCTACGGCTGCCACGACATAACCATCAGCAATAAGATCGACGGTCAATGCCGTTGCAAAGCCTTCTGTTATGATGATTGTGTCAACATACTCGTTAAGCTCATCTATTTCCTGAATCGGTATAAACGCACTCTTCTTCTTCGTCCCGCTGATAAGCCTCTTCTCACCGTCTGGTTTAATGATTTGAGCGCCCGTTATTACGCCGTCTACTGTTGTGAGTGGTAGTAGCAATGAGCCGTCGTTAAGAATGTTGTACATGCCAGTCAAGCCTTTGCTTTTGAGATATATTGATTCTGCTTTTTTAGCAGATTTTAATAAACCTCGCACTTTATCGGCTATATCGGCTATTAGCTTTGTTGGCTGTATCGGTTGTATTGGTTCCATCGGCTTTTCTTGTTGCAATCCAAGTACCTCTGCTACCATCTTCGCTGCCCCTTGAGCATTAATTTTGTAGACCTTCATTACGAGGCTAAGGCCATCACCAGCGCCACAGTGAGAACAGAAGTTAGTTCCTCTGCCTTCCTTGTCATCAAATCGATATCTGGTATTACCACCACAGGAGGGGCAAGGGGATTCCTTGCGATTTGTAGAAATATTTAACTGATTTAGTATGAATTCCCATTGATTTTTTGCTTGTTCGCAAGTATTATTAATACTGTACATGTCTATCTCCTTGTGATAAGTACTGTTAATACTGAGCATGTTTACCTCCTAGTTTAATGTTCAGAGTTAAAATCATTCTTATCTCCTTAGTTGGGGAACATGAAAAGCACTGGTGCGGTGCTTTTTTTGTGTCTACGGTTTCTGTTGATTAACGTTTTTCACTAATTTCTTCTACTACGCAAGCTATATCCTCGCTCACATAACTCAGCACTTCACCTAACCAAGGCATAGGCTCATGCTCTAAGTTATAACTTTGAATATGCTTACAGAGAGATGACGTAACTTCCCTTGCTCGAATTAACTTAAAATCGCTTTCATCTGAGAGTGAGATTT
>NZ_AUCC01000270.1 GCF_000429565.1 Arsenophonus nasoniae DSM 15247 | reverse complement strand
TGAACCTAAAAACCACAAACCTATAATCATTAAAAAGAAAGCCACAGAATTTGGCAACCTAAGGTTACAAAAATAAATCAAATGACCTACAAGAAATCCTACTATACCAACAACACTAGCATTGGGCTCTAAATAAAACGAAAGAAAGATAAAAAGTAACGAACAAAATATTTTCCACAATTTGTTTTTGAAAAAACAAATAAGAAAAATTAATATTGAACCAACCAATTCAACTCTCATTGTCCACAAAACTTCATTGTAGGTAGAATGACCAAACACAAAGGCTTCAATAGACCCTGAATAAATAGCATTTATGATAGATTTTTTTTCAGAATTAAAAATAGGAAATTCAGAAAACCAAGAGCTAACATTTGTTAGATCAACATTGACATATACTACAATCCACATTAATAAACATGAGCATATTGTAGGGATCATCAATCTTGGAACTCTTTTTATTAACGATTGCTTTAACCTTAAAAGAGGATCTTTTGTTTGAAAAGAAGAAAAGGTAAGAACATATCCGCTTAAAACAAAAAAAATATAAACCGCCCCCATTCCAGAATAAAGAAATGAAAATGGAGAATTAAAAATATATTCTGCAAATTTAAATTTTTGGATTCCATTATCAATAATATTAAATAATTGTGGAAAAAATATCAAAGCAGCATGTGAAAAAAAAACCATTAAACACGCTAACCCCCTTAAACTCTCAGCAGCATTAATTTTCTTGATTTCCATAAATTTTATCTTAAATATTAATTTCAGGTCTCATGCTTACGCCCCCTATTTTATCAGGGCATTTTTCAATGACTGGGGCTAAATCGGAATTTCCTCCGTTCTTCGAGCACCGCCCTATCTCTCTGGCTTTTTTCTCAGCCTCAAAAAAACCGTGGGCTATTTTGTTTAGCTATTTCTCTGATAGCCTGTTTAGCTCATCATCAGAAAACCCCGTAATCTCTTTGATAGACTCTTTATTCATGCTGGTTTTAAGCATTTTTCTAGCTAGTTCAATTTTAGCTTGTTGCATGCCTTTCTTGATTCCAATTTCTTCAATCTGTTGAGCAATAGTCATAAATGCCCCTTCGTGTTTTTCTGATTGTTTCGCTATCTCAGTGATAAATTCCATTGGCTTTTTGGTGTTACCTTCTTGGATGAGATAGTTAAACAGAGTGATAAC
>NZ_AUCC01000269.1 GCF_000429565.1 Arsenophonus nasoniae DSM 15247 | reverse complement strand
TTCTTGTAGGTCATTTGATTTATTTTTGTAACCTTAGGTTGCCAAATTCTGTGGCTTTCTTTTTAATGATTATAGGTTTGTGGTTTTTAGGTTCAAAACCTTCAAGTTTAAGCTATGCTTTTATTCTCGATTATTTTGGTGATTTAAAATCAAAAATTAGTGGAATATTGATATTTATAGGAGCTATTTTTGTGGTTTTTTCGTCACTTAAATCTAAATTAATTAATTCTATCCTAGATGTCAGTTGGTTAACTTACTTAGGCAAGTTATCATTTTCTATGTATTTAACTCATATTTCAATTATTTATGTGATTGGAATACCTGCTTTAAATTTCTTTTTACGAAGCAGATTTGATTTTATATTCTCTGTCTTTTTTTCTTTAATTATTTCGTTGTTGTCAACTATAATTCTTTCAAAATTATTTTTTGATTATATTGATAAGTACAGCATTAGTTTATCAAAAAAAATACAATTCATGTTGATACGTAAATAATAATTATATTAGCATTATACAATGCGCCTTAAAAACTAAGCCTGTGATGGCTAATTTGGGGGCGCATCTGATGAAATGAAGTTACTGTATTTTGTTATTCTGGTTTTTTCGGCCAATCAATATCTGGGGCAGTCGAAATGTCTTTACGATGAAGGTTTAATCTATAGAGTTTCCAATTCCTTAGTTGTTTTATTTCGTCTGATGTTGCCATATCCAAGTCAACCGCATCTTGCAAAGGTTGTATCATCTCTGATGCTCTATCAATGCGATATCGCTTTTCATACTTTGCAGATTGAATAGCGTCTTGTTTCTGAGCTTCTTTATCGGTAACCCATTTGTCACCATCCCAATAATCAAAGACTGTTTCAGGTTTTAACCAAGTCACGTCGTCTTTGATATCGCCAAGGTAATCAATGATGTATTCACTACGATCCTTTTTTCGATAGGCTATTTTTCCTCGGTGATCGACAATAGTTTCCCAATGCGTTAAATCTTCAGAGCGGACAACTGCCAAACTGTCATCATCTGGAAGGATGGGTGCATCAAGATACATGTCAGCACCAATACCAGCATGTAGACTTACATATGTTATCGTTGCATTAAAATATTCATTCTGCTCACCTATAGTCGAATAAACTTTGATATATCCTGTTTTTTTTCCAAATCCATCTTCTCCGATAATGGCGGG
>NZ_AUCC01000268.1 GCF_000429565.1 Arsenophonus nasoniae DSM 15247 | reverse complement strand
CTAAGTAATAAGGCAAAAGAATTTAAAGCAACAACGGCAAAAATTGTTAATGAAATGCGCCAGAAATCCGGCTGCCAAAAATTTGAAGGTGAGGTTTCTGTATCGATGCAACTCTATCTGCCCAACAAGATAAAGCGTGATGTAGATAATTATTCTAAAGGCGTACTCGATGCTTTAACTGGGGCGGGTATTTGGCACGATGATAGCCAAATTCGCGTGATGACCGTTGAGAAGATGGATAACAACGGCGGTCTGAAAGGCGGCAAGTGTGTCGTCATAATTGATGAATATTGTTAAATCGTCGCTACCTGAAAAATCATCAACACACCAACAAGGTCAATCACATTTAAAATCCAAGGTAAAACAATGACTTTTTTAAGCCAGCCGATATTGGTTAATGGCGACGCCTTGCCATACGTTAAAACACTTCCTGATGCTTCTATCGACCTGATATTGACTGACCCACCCTACTACCGTGTTAAATCCTGCGCCTGGGACAGGCAGTGGAAAACAACCGAGCAATATCTAGCGTGGCTAAATGATTACCTCGTTGAATTCCAGCGGGTATTAAAGCCAAACGGCAGTCTCTATCTGTTTTGTAGCGCCGCATTGGCCGCTGATACTGAGATTATGCTAAGAAATCACATGAGGGTGTTAAATCACATTATTTGGGCTAAACCCTATGGTCGTTGGACTGGATGCTCAAAAGAATCGCTACGTTCATATTTTCCAAGCACCGAGCGAATATTGTTTGCAGAGCAGTACGGGGTAGATAGTGCTGCAAAAAATCATGTGAGATATGCATCAAAATGCGCTGAATTAAAGAGCCAGATCTTCGCTCCTATGATTGATTATTTCATCACCGCAAAAAATCAACTCAATATCACGGGCAAAGAAATAGAGAAGCATATGGGAAGCTACATGCATCGGCATTGGTTCTCTTATTCCCAATGGCAACTGCCCAACAAATCACAATACGAAAAATTGCAGCAATTATTTTCGCAAAAAGCCGCAGAGAAAATGTTAGTGCCGTTTTTATCCAAAAGTAACAATAAACTTCAGCGTGATTACAGTGAACTGATGAAAAACTATGACGAACTTAAGCGACAATATGAAAACTTGCGCCGACCTTTTTCTGTCACCAAAGACGTGCCGTATACCGATGTGTGGAGCTTTCCACCCGTACTGTATTA
>NZ_AUCC01000267.1 GCF_000429565.1 Arsenophonus nasoniae DSM 15247 | reverse complement strand
ACTAAACACAATAAATCGATCCCCATCTCCTTTTTGCAATAAGGGATGGCTTTTGCTACTCACTTTAAAAGCGATTCAATTTCCTAACCATCGAGCTGGAAGCGGTTATTGAAGAAAACAGAGAACTCTTTGAGCAAGCAAAAAAAGAAGCAGAGGAAAAAGAAAAGCAACGCCTTGACTTAATTAAACTCATTGAAGATAGTGGCTTTAGTCTTGATTCACTCTTAAACCCTGTCACCACGGGCAAAATTAAAACAAAGAAAAAAAGTAGTATTAATGCCAGAAAGCCAAAATATGAATTTTTAGACGAAAACGGTGATATCCAAACATGGTCAGGCAATGGCAAGCCACCCACAGCACTCCAAAAATTACTCGATGATGGGAATGAGCTAGAGGAATTTTTAATAAAAAACTAAGAATTTATTATAAAAAAATATAGGTACAGGAATAAAACTGTACCTATAAATTAGATATCGAAAGTTAAAAAAATCAGGAGGAGACTGACAATATCTATTAAAATTAAATATAACAACCGATTATTTATTTGTACTTATATCATCTTTAATGCAAAAGGCACTTCCATCAAGATATTTTAAATCGTCATTCTCTAGATTATTTTTAAATTCCTTTACTGCAAACTGACACGCCTGTTCCGTTTTAAATTCTTGAGAATGAATACTAGCAAAATTATTTGTTGAGTAGGGAGTTGAAAACATAGTAAGAATTAATACCCACATATGATTCTCCTCTATTTATAATAATAAATATTTATATTTAAAATAGAAATATGAAGGTATTAAAATACAATACTTAAATATTTCCCTGGTGTTGGAACTTAATATTTAATTATCATCTGAACATCTTTAATTTAACTTAAGTATAAAAAATAAACTAAATAAAAAACCCCCTAATATTGGGGGTAACTAAATAAGTATAATTTCCATGAAAAATTTAGAAAATAAAAAAGGTTGAAAGAAATATTTATAAATTAAAATATAAAAAACTTAAAATTAACTATTTTTAAAAATATAAAACTACGCTATAAGTTGTACGCCTTTACGAATAAAGTTAGCAGGAATATATGCATCAAGACCTTTATGTTTACAGTATTCAATAAGTTGAGCATTGCTATTAACATCAGCTTTTCTATAGATACTCTTTATGTGTGAATCTATCGTTGAAGGGCAAACATCTAGTCTTTT
>NZ_AUCC01000266.1 GCF_000429565.1 Arsenophonus nasoniae DSM 15247 | reverse complement strand
CCATTCAACGATTGGTTATTTAACGCCACATCAAAAATATCATGAACTAAAAAATGCCGCTTAGATCTTCTACAGAATTTGTTGACCATTACACATGAGTTTCCCCTCCGTTATTCCGGCGACCCAAGAAGTAGTGAAAACCTTTTTTGAGCAATTGCCTGTGGTCACGCCGAGTACGTTTCTTATCAACGTCAATAGCTTAAAAACCGTTCCGATTTTACAGGGGGCGACTGATGAGTCGCGCTTTATGCGCCAGTTAGACCATGCGTTTGAGCGTATCTTAGTAGGAGACAACCGTGATGCCAATTAAGTCCATAAAAAAAGCGCGAAAGTTAATCCGCGAAAAACGAAAATGCGTCAATGCCAGTCAATGGTTTTGCCAGATTTCCTTGGCATTTTTCTTGGCGGCTATCCTGACAAACCAGCTAGCTTATGCCTTTTTTGATATCGCGTTTTTAGGCGAGTTATCGACCGCACTTCAGCAAGCTAAAGTCGTCTGGAATGTACTCATGTATTTTATCCCAGGACTGCTCATGATATTGGCGGCAACAGCCTTAGTGATGGCGGGCATCAATGGCGTGGTCGCCTTTTGCTACAAACAGCAACTGGCAAGTCTTAAACGCGGTGAAGGATAACGCCCATGACACGCTGTAAGGCTTTTTTTATTCCGTGGTCGGTTTCGCTGCTGTGCGCCGCCTCCATCGCCCTAACCGATGTCAATAGCGACATGGATAACTTCTTTAACCGATTAGGCTTCGATAGCAATACCGGACAACCACAGGTCTGGTAGGGGCAAGCGGCGGGCTATTTATCCGGTGGCTCCCTGTATGCCCGCACCGCCACCAAACAGGTACAACTGCTCTCCATGACCCTACCCAATATTAATACCGGATGTGGCGGCATTGATGCGTATCTCGGGTCATTCAGTTTTATCAGCGGCGAACAACTGGAGCGCTTTGTGCAGCAAATTATGTCCAATGCGGCGGGCTATTTCTTTGACCTGGCGCTCCAGACCACGGTACCGGAAATAAAAACCGCGAAAGATTTTTTACAAAAAATGGCCTCGGATATCAATAGCACCAATTTAACCTCGTGTCAGGCCGCGCAGGGCATTATTGGCGGACTTTTGTCACCGATCATGCAAAACTGATCCACTAACGATCATCTAAAACTGATCCACTTGGTATTATTCGCACATTTTTGTACGGATAATTTATG
>NZ_AUCC01000265.1 GCF_000429565.1 Arsenophonus nasoniae DSM 15247 | reverse complement strand
CCACATCAAAAATATCATGAACTAAAAAATGCCGCTTAGATCTTCTACAGAATTTGTTGACCATTACACACTAAGATAGCCAAACAATCAGAAAAACACGAAGGAGCACTTATGACTATTGCTCAACAAATTGAAGAGATCGGAATCAAAAAAGGCAAACTGGAAGGCCGTCAGGAAGGCTACCAGTTAGGCAAAAATGATGGCGTTCAAGAGGGCGAAAAACAGGCTTCAATGAAGATAGCGCGCCAAATGCTAGAAAGTGGCATGGATAGACAATCTGTGATGAAATTTACGGGTTTGACTGATGCCGAAATGAGTAACCTGTTTAAAGATTAAAACGATGACAGAACGCCAAAAATTAAGTCTCAATCGCCCTAGAAAAGCTTCACAGGAAGGGCAAACCTCAAGTACCTCTGTTTATGGTAAAAAGGTCTGGGTCAATGCTGCGCCTAAAAAACAGTTAAAAAAACCGAAACCAAAAAAGGTAGCAAAACAGCAGCCCAAAAAGGTGGTTGAAAAACCTAAACAGGCAGTGAAGGTTAAAACACCAAAACCACCTACACCGCCTAAAAAGCGATTGCCGTTAGAAGAAGCGATTTCCCAGATAACCACTTTTTGGCCTTATCTTTTCCCTGATAGCGAGTTGCGCCCAATGAAAATTGGTATACAACAAGATATGTGGCAGGAAGTGAAAGAAAGGTCATTACCTATAGCCAGAAGGCGTTTAAGAGCCTGTTTAGGCAGTATTGGACATCATGCTAATTATCGCGCACTTATCCAGTTAGGCGCTAGCCGTTATGACAAAGACGGTCTGATAGCAGGCGTTGTCACCCAAGTGGATGTTGATGATAATTTGCAACGTTTGGCACGGCGAAATAAATCATCCCATCAACCTACTGATGCTCATGTTGATTTGGCGTTGGGGAAATGATTCTCGCTGGTATGAAGCGGAACTCTGTTATGATTTATTTGGTGATTTATTGCTTATTCAGCGTTGGGGCGGATTGGGTAATCGACTTAATGGGCAAAATACTAAAATTGTTTCTGATTTACTTACCGGAGTTGCACGGCTCCACGGCATTGACAGGCAGCGCCGGAAAAGAAAAAATCCTTATCATCGGGTAGAATAACCTTATGTATTAGTCTTAACTTAATCTGACAATTCTGATTTAAAAAAGAAAATTACCGGTTTTAATTAACATC
>NZ_AUCC01000264.1 GCF_000429565.1 Arsenophonus nasoniae DSM 15247 | reverse complement strand
ATCAAAAATATCATGAACTAAAAAATGCCGCTTAGATCTTCTACAGAATTTGTTGACCATTACAATTAATGTATTATATTTATATAAATATTATTCTTGCACAAAATAGGTTAGCTATTTTAGCCCTTCAACCCATCAATTTTTTATAGGCTTCTGCCGCCTGTTCGGGGGTCATGTCATGGGTGATTAATTCAACCTGGCTCTGTGAAGTTCCTGAATGTTCTATTTTCTGTTTATTGGTATACGCGTCACCACATTCTTTAGCTGCTTGCTCTATCATTTGCGCCGTGAGTAAAAAATTATCCATTGACTCTGTTCGAATCGCCATGCGGTTTAACACCCGCAGTCGATACGCTTTATTGGCAATCGGAATATCGCTAATCTCTTTTTTGAATCGCTCTCGAGTAAAGTGAAAGAGATCAACCCATTTTTGACCAAGGCTTTTTCCAATCGCTTTTGTGGGGTCATAGGAAGAGACCTGTTGTACGGTAAGCGTTAATTCAAATTCCTGTTTCACCTGTTTGAGCACCTGAGTTGGGCTATCGAAACACGCTAACGACTGCACGATGAAGGCTTTAACCTCTGGAGATAATGCCGCCATTGGTGTCGTCCTCCTGCTAAGTTAATATAATTATTGAGATCATTATGGTTATTTGATGCGGAAAAAAGTCGTTACTTTGAATTAAGGACAGGAAATGAATACCCGCTTTGTCGTGAAATCTTTTTCTTCAATTTCTTGATAGCTACAGTTCAGTCATACCGGTTTCGCTGGCGACAACTCACCTTCATCAAACCAGCCATCAACACCACGGCCATCAGCGGCAAGATAATGAACATAATATTGATTATTCATATTGGCGTATTCAGCCCGCCCTTTGATATGACCTTCTTCACCACTGATAGTAACTTGAACTACCTGACCTAATTCATGTTTGAACATATTGCTTTTCCTTTAATGGAATTGACACTGTGATTTAATGTACTGCTGTAAGTATTCCGTTTGCTTTTCGTTCTCAACTATCATCGCTCTGAGACGGAAATAATCTTGTCGAGCTTCCTCACCAAGTTGTGGGGTGGCTTCATCATATCGGCTCTCGGTGGTAGCGGTTTGGGGTGTTTCACGCAAGGTTTTGACGCGCAACCGCTTAGTGCCAGCGCGAACAGCATCATGCAGCTTAGCAATTTCAGCTTTGGCATTATTGAGTT
>NZ_AUCC01000263.1 GCF_000429565.1 Arsenophonus nasoniae DSM 15247 | reverse complement strand
TTATCGAGAATATCCAGCACCCATTTTCTGAATTCTTTTGCTACTGGCGTATTAGCGAACATGGCGATCAGATGTGCGCCTCTTAGGGAGAAAATTCGTACCGTTTTTTCACGTAAGCTATTGTTTATTCCATTGAACGTCAAATTGACGGTCATTGACATGCCAGGTGTAAATTCGTCTTTATTGCGATCATAAATTCTTGTAACAGAGTCGATGCGTGAGTATTCCAATGCTTTAGCAAGCACAGCAGAAGTAAACCAGATTTCTCCATTATGGGAAATAGTTTCAAGAATAGTATTGCGGAAAATTAAAGTAGTCATAGTAATGATTTCCTTTCTAGGATTAGGATAATCACCACCTTTGAGGTCAATCTTGGGTGGCGAACTGGACGAGGTTGACCTTACCGGCTAGAAAGGACCCGGCGAGCCTTTCGGCTCCCCCATCCAGCCCACCATTGATTCTTGATATGGTAGGCTGACGCATAAAAAAACACGCTATCGGCGTGCTATGCGCCTTTCTAGTTACAACGAGAGGTCAATCCCGACATCTGATTTTGCAGATGCAAATAAACTATAGCGCATGATTTCTTCTTTCGTCAACTAAGTTAATTTTTAACTGATAGCGGGTAAAATGCTGCTTAGATCCTGACTGTCCAGTAGGATAACCTGATGGCCTAGGGCAAAAAGCCGTGCGTGTTCGCGTAATTGGTAGGGGGTAGGTTTTTCGCCCAGTGCTTTACATTCCACAAAAATAATCTTGCCATTGGGCAGGGCGACTAATCGGTCAGGTACACCCCGCCGCCCGGGTGAAACAAATTTATAGGCAATACCGCCGATTTTTTGCACTTCACGCACCAAATGTTTTTCGATACTCTCTTCCCTAATTAACCGCATGGATACTTCCTTTTTATGTCTTCCCGTTTTATTTGCATAATGCAAAAATCGGCGCGGTTCTCACTCCAGATACGGTTATTGCGATTGCGCGCCAATCGGTTTGCCTGTGCCCATGCGCGCGCTGCTTCATGGTATTGCCCTGACTGCTCAAGGTGTACCGCGTCCTGCGCCGCCTTGAAATAAAGTGGGCTATCGTTTTTTTTAAATGCCATGGTGTTTATTTTATCCTGTGTGTTATTATTCTTTTCGATAGCGATAAGTCTCAAATCCCGCTGCACTAAGCGGTAAATCAAAAGCCCAGTCAGGCTTGGCACTTAACAGTGCGCTTAACCCCTCAGCGGAAAATTGTGGGGTATCGGGCGC
>NZ_AUCC01000262.1 GCF_000429565.1 Arsenophonus nasoniae DSM 15247 | reverse complement strand
GCGCCTTCTCTTAACACCTGAAAACTTTTTGCGTCAATGCCTGTTTGTCGAACCGCTTTGTTAAAGCTATTAATTTGCTCACCCGCGCTCATAATCGCCGTCAGGGTAAACGCCCCCGTGATAATGCCTTTAAATTCGCTGAGCTTTTCGCCCAATTTGCCGAGTTTACTTTTGGTTTTCTTGGCCTTTTTGCCGAGGTCATCAACAGAATCACTGGCTTTATGCACGTCTTTTGCGGTGTTGGCACTCTCGTTTCCAAGATGGTCAACTTTTGCGGTCACCGTGGTGAATTTCCCCGTCACTCCGCCTAATTGCCGGGATAATTCGTTAAGCGCAGAGATTAACGTATCAATCACGCCCGCATTGGCATTCACTCCAATATCCAGACTTAACTTTTCTTCACTCATCCGTCACCTCTTTTGCTTCGCTTCGTCGTGCTGTTTCCACTCAATCGCCCCCGTGATAAAGGCGTGCTCGGCAGTTTTCAGATAGAAGAACATGTCATCATCGCGCAACGCCAGAAGCTCACCCACGGAGCCGTAACCCGCCTTCACCAGTGAAAAAAGCAGTTTGTCGTGTTCACTCAGTGAGGATTTTCTAACGTACTGTCGCCAGCTATTGGGATAACGCGGGGTAAAGGTCAGCTCGCCGTTAATGCCGATAAAAAAGGGGCGGCGTAGAGGTGTAACACCGTTAACGTTAAGGGAATGAAAAGCTCAGGTTTCTCATCAAAAAAGGTTGGCAATTTGCTAATACTCATGCCGTCGTGGGTGATTTGGTTGAAAAGCTGTCTCAGATTGCCATCACTATGGCTTGAAAGTGTCGCGGCAATGCGTTTTGATTGTCCCAAGTCTTCGACAATTTCCAATGCTTTCAACCGCAAATGATGATTGAAATTGCCAATCTGAAATTCGTTACCTTGCACCTTAAAGGTTTTGTTTTTGGTGATATCGACAATATCATCCTGTGATAGCCCGGTCAGGCTACCTAATCCTTGTTCTGTCATGATTTTTTCCTGTTAAATTGAGCGGTTGAAATCCCGAAATTGCAGCTTGTAGGTCATTTCAGCATTGTGATCTGTATTGGCAAAAGTAAATTTCGGTTGGTCTGTGATACTGCCGCCCGTGAACTCAAAGGTTTCCGTTTTGGCTTTGCCGTCGAGCTTGTACAACGTGCTGACTGAGGCATTGAGCAACGTCACTTCACCACTACCTTGTAGCGAGGATAACCAGACATCATCGGCACTGCCCCTTAAAATATG
>NZ_AUCC01000261.1 GCF_000429565.1 Arsenophonus nasoniae DSM 15247 | reverse complement strand
TCATACGAGCCAGCAACAGCAGGACTCGGGCGCTGATCAGTAACACTACGCCCGACAGAATAATTTATTTGCATGGGTTATTTGGCCTTAGTGTTTGAAGCAACTACCTGTTTATCTTTAGAGTTTTTCGCTTCAATATATAAACTTTCTATAGCTTTCAAAACAGAAATACGAGGATCAGAATTTTTACCAGATAAAAGCCTACTGATTGATGGCTGACTAATACCTGTTTTTTGTTGAATTTGTATTTGAGTTAAACCTGAATTAATTAAGTATTCAATCATATTTTTGGGTGCCATTTTTCACATTTCCTCACATCATTAAATTCATCTATGAATTTATATTAATTCAATATTAAGTTGAAATCCATATTAAAATATTCATATATAAATATTCATCTATGAATAGCGGGGAAATTATGATAACCACAACTGACAGACTGATAAGAAATATACAAGTGCTAATGAAAGAGAGGGATATAGAAAATGTCACAGAATTAGCTCGTAGAACAAGAATACCACAGCCAACGATGCATAGATTAATTTCTGGAGAAATTAAAGAGCCTAAATATGCATTATTAAAACAGGTAGCATCTTATTTTAATATCCCAGTTAGCGAACTAGTCGAAAAAGATATAGGAAGTAGTAAATTATCAAGCAATGTACTAAAGGCCGAAGAAATATTTCAATTTAAAGCAATCCCAGTTTTAGGCAACGCACAATTAGGTAGTGAAGGTTATTGGGAAGAACTGGAATATCCTATAGGTTATGGTGACGGATATATAAATTGGCCAACAAAGGATCCTGATGCGTTTGCTCTAAAATGTATAGGAGATTCAATGAAACCAAGGATAAAAAACGGAGAATATGTAGTTATTGAACCTAACCATACTTATTTGCCCGGAGATGAAGTTTTCATTACAACATCTGAGGGAGAAGCTATGGTTAAAACTTTCCTTTATGAAAGAGATGGGGTAATCGTTGTGATCTCAATAAACGAAAATCACCCCCCTCTCCATTTTGATATAAATAGAATAGAAAAAATACTTTATGTTGGAGGAATCGCTAAACCTTCTCTATATGATTGTTTATAGAGTTTTTTTTGTATTAATCCATCAAATCATAATTTTTTAGCCTTAATAATTCAAATATGAATTGACATGATGGAGAAATTCAATTATAAATTATATGGAAATAAAAATTCAGTTAAATATAAATAACTACCAATACGCTCTTTAACAATTTAGAAAGTCGGAATGTACAGCGCGTTATGTCTGTATGAGTG
>NZ_AUCC01000260.1 GCF_000429565.1 Arsenophonus nasoniae DSM 15247 | reverse complement strand
CAAATTGTGCTTCAGTTTTAAAGGTGGTCATACTTACTCCTAGACAAACATTTTGCTCAAGCAGGCCTGCTTGATATTATTGAGTTTAGTGATTTGTTGCTGGTGCTGTTTGATTAATGCGTCGAGCTTTTGGAAGTAGTTGCCGATGGCAGACTGTTCGACCAAATCAGTGGGTATAGAAACGTTTAGATTAGCTAAAACTTTTTGACTTACCCCTTTAGCGGTACCACCACTAGATAGTGCAGAAAGCTCTCGAAACACTTTAGAACTTCTAAGTAAAACTGCCAGGAAATCTTCCGCAATAATTCCATATTTAACTATAAAAGCGATTGTTCTCTGACTTAAAATGTATTTATCAGTATTAGGAACTTGAGCCACATTGCCCATTGGCGCTTCTGTAGTAAAAAGCACTTGGCCCTGATGGAGTTCAGAACCACTCATCCATTTATCATACAGCTCTTGATCACCGAAATGCGGATCAATTGAAAAATCAATATAGCCTTGCTTAACATTTAAAGCCGACAGCGCTCTGTGCCCTGAAGAGCTCCAATCTAAGCCTAGCTTTTTAGGCGTGCGGCCTCGAAAGTCAATAATCCGTTCAATGCTATCAAGCAAGCTGATCTCATCCCACTCCCTACTAAACCCTTTAAAGCGGATTTCAGGTATGGTTTCACCTTGTTTAGGAAACATTTTTTCTAACATGGCTTTTTTAATGTTGTTGAGTTTGTCATGCTTTTGTTGGTGCTGATTGATTAGGCTATCGAGCTTTTGGAAGTAGTTGCTGATCATGATTTGTTCATTTTTCTTAGGTATACTTACTTTTGTATTTTGTACAACACTTATATAGTGTCGGGCATGCCCCATTACCTCAATTTGTGCGGTATTCAGTAAATGAAATGCGAATATAAGGTCATCTTCTCTACTGTTTTTTACCGTAAGAATTTTAATCGCTGACGATTTTACCATATAAGGGAAATCAACAAATTTACAGTCAAGAGTAAAATCATCAAAAATAATACTCGGATCATTATATGTCGATTTCTCATGAGTATAGCCAAGAAGAAACCCCTTGTTAGCAGTTAGTACTGGTGTATGATACTCATCAGAATATACAGATGATTTAACAATGTAATTATCAGGTCTCTCATAAGTAAACACCTCGCCCAGTCCCTTTTCCTCCCACTCCTCACTAAACCCCTTAAAGCGGATTTCAGGCACTTTATTATCCATACTCATCTTATTCACCCTTCAATAAGTTGGTAAGTTCGGTTAAGCCCTGCATATCA
>NZ_AUCC01000259.1 GCF_000429565.1 Arsenophonus nasoniae DSM 15247 | reverse complement strand
TGTTTGTTTTTTAATTTCACACCAAATCAATAAAACAATAAAATGATTATTCCTAGATTAATATTCCATAATATACCATCAAGGTTCGCATAATACATATTATGTTAAATAGTTACCACTGTAATGAAATAATAAAGAAATAACTTTATGTATAATCATCAGTTTTTGCCACTCTCTATTAATTATCCGGGCAAGGCATCGCTTTTATTATTTCTACGCACACATATGGTAGACCATATAACCGTTACTTTAGATAATGGACAGGAAATAACAATTCAACAAGATGAATGCAATGTACTGTTACGTTCTCAGGATGGGCAGACGCAAATATTGAATGAAATGGATTTGGCAAAACTTTATCACAAAATAGTTGATGATATTGAGTCCAATCCAGGAATCTATAGGATAGAGCTACCTAAAGAAGTGGAAATTAAAAATTCAAAAGAACAACTAACTATATCAGAATTAGTAAAATTTATATCAAAATTAGTAGAACTAAATAACAAAATATCTGCTAATGATTGCCTATTGTTAAGAAAGTCACCAGATGGAAACTATTTTTACGTGGCTAAAATGGAAGAGGTAAATAAATCTAGCACACTGCAATTTCGCGCAAATCAAGCGGCTGAATTCATTGGGAATATGCTAGGGAAAGAGATTAAAAAAAATCTCAGTATGGCTGACTTTGCCATACTGACATCACCACACATCCCCGTCAGTCCGACACAGGCCTTTAATAAACCGGTATGTAGTACACCATCGGAGGTTACAATGCGTTGGATAACGACATTAGCTCAAGCCTTAACTAAAGTCGAGAATACAGAGCAGCAAAAAAAACTGATAACGGATTTGTTACAGGCGCAAAAAAGTCGCTGGTTGGCCCATGATATGAACTTGGAAAAAACTGTAAAATCGCTCACTAACGACAGTAATGCTTTGCGTAGCAATGGATTAAACGATTTAGCAAATCTGGCCTATAGCGAAAATTCGACGACGACAGACTTGGTATCTCTTTTACCGCAGAATGAACAAGAGCTTTTTTCTACGCGACTACACGATAATATTTATGGCAGATATTTTGAGTCCGTCTGGATCGCTGAGTTTGTCAATAACCCTCCTCAAGAGGTGTTGAACGCGATGCATACTATCGGAAATGGAATAGCTGATTTACTAGAAAGCCAAACAGACTCAACACAAAGAACATAAGCACGCCTTTGGCGTGAGCATCGCGGCAAAGGCGCTCTATTTCTAGGCAATTCCCTTCTCGTCTTTTATACTCTGCTCTATGT
>NZ_AUCC01000258.1 GCF_000429565.1 Arsenophonus nasoniae DSM 15247 | reverse complement strand
GCTTCTTTAACGCCATTGGTGAAGTTATAAATCTTTTCGCATTCTTTTGCGATTATCGGTATCTGATTAACTTCAAAATTTTGTGGTGACTCTACGCCTGTTACATGACGTAAAGCATACCAGATGCCTTGTGTCCATGAACGCTCAAATCGGAAGCCGTTGGCCATCGTCCAAATTAAACGAGAAAGATGTGAGGTGTCATCTGCGGTTAACAATTCTCTTGCTTCTGGATAGTGTTTAGGCGGATTAAATGTTTTTTCTGAATGGAAATAGTAATCTTCTAACTGTTCAAAGACTTCCCATGCTTGATCAGTTTCAAGCATTTTAGCGTGTCTGGCCGATCCGCGTTCCGTCCATAAGATTAACACTCTGGTTTTTGGTGAAATTTGTAAGTAGTTAAAAGCTACTCGCAAATTTTTAAGCTCATCACCCGAAATTTTAAAATAATGTTTTCCTTCAATGAATCGATCTTTATTTTCATTGTGATTTTGTCTTATTCGTACGGGCTGAGTACCGTAAATTTGCGCCAATAGTTCAGTTGTAATTACGGGTATATTCTTATGGGTGATAATAGAAAGGTTACTAACAGTTATTTGAGCAGTCATAATGACCTCCGTATAATTTTAGTACCAATCACCAATTAGTAGATGGTGATCGGGCGTCAACTAGAGCTTATACGACACTCCGGGCATATTCCCCTTTTGGGTTTTGTATTACGCCTCTCCACCCGATCATTATTTGGATGCAATCATGCCGTATTACAGGCATAAAAAAGCCGCATGGCTATCGGGTGCGGAATCCGCGTATAAATTCTAGTGCGGTCAGCATACGATAGTCGATACGGTGTTGTCAATTTGTTGCTTTAAGGAGTGTGTGAACAGTGCCCGCTATGTAGGATTCAGCCCTACCCATGTAAGCAGTGATATAATCCGGTCTTTTCTTCCAGTTTTTAGCTATCATTCGGCATGAAATATGATGCTGATAATGTAAGCAAATGATATTGTAGCCATCGATGTCATATCTTTTTAATCCTGCCACGGCCTTATCGACAATTTCGCCTTCTTCATCGCTTAGCCAAGGTCTGTCATCGTCGAATTTAACAGGAGCAATGGAAGACATACCTTTGTATTCGGTTCCAATGCGGCTCATGCTCCAGTTTCCCCATGCTTCCAGTAAATCTTTTACGTGCCTACTCATCTCCCCTCCGGCAAAAATAGAAATAGGGGCATGCTTTCAATGCCCTGCGTTGAATAGTTATGGTGGTTTAAAATGTGTGGGCTTTTTCTTCGCCCATTCGAAAGGTGATACCTGCC
>NZ_AUCC01000257.1 GCF_000429565.1 Arsenophonus nasoniae DSM 15247 | reverse complement strand
TTAAATTTGCTCCCACTTTTAAGATTGGTGAGACTGTATCTCATTCAGTAAATAGTGTTATAGGCAAGTCTGACTTAACATTACATCGCTCTACTGCAGACTTCACACTGAAACCAAAAGAAAAAGCGATTGTTGAGTTAAAAAATGATGAATATCAAGTAAATGCTAGAATTGTTTATTCTATTAGTTTGAGTGGTGTCATATTTGCAGGCTACCGAATCGAAAATAATAATATTCATTATACTGGAGTTAGTATAGAAGACGTTATGAGATTAGCGAATATTCCTAATGAAATAAAAGTCGAACAAAATTTAAATATCAGCGGTTACCTACATTCAAATATATTATTTAAATAAACATCCCTCGTATTAATCAAACACAGAACCTTACAGGAAAGTCGAGCCTGATAATCGCCGTTTAAAATGCTGCTTTTTATGTGTGAGCAGGTTCGATTTTCTATAAGGAAAAGTACGATGAATACCGTTTTAACTTTTAAAGAGAAAAGTATTACTCCTTTTTATAAGGGAGATAACAAAATTTGGTTTACAAGTAACTGAATTGCTGGCTTATTCGAAGACAAAATAGGTAACGAATTTATTTACTGTCCTTAATTCAGATTAAAGATTTTTTCCACATCAAATCACTAAAATGAGCTCAATCAAATTACTCAAAACTCGCCACGGTAGCGAGGGTTTTCGTGTGCATTACGAAAATACAGCAGGGCGATTTCACAAAAGTTTTAAAACGCTGGATGCGGCGTGCCGTTTTCTTTTTCTAAGTGAATCCGAGCGGTTTTTGTCGATGACGGCAAAAGAAAAAGAGCGATGCCGAGACTGGCATCTTCGCAAACTGATTCAATTCTATATAGGCAAAAAAGTCTCACAATGTGAAACGGGGCATTTGCGGAAAAGTTCGCTCGATACGATTAAACATGCGTTATTTTCGATTGACGAAACGTTGCAGTCAAAATTGGCGTTGCATATTCGCCCGCGTGAATTTAATGGCTTACCTGAGAATAGCCTTAAATATCTGCATTCTGCCTATTTGCTGTTAAAAGAAATGCGGAATATTGGCGTGAGTCCAATTCCAAAACTGAAAAAGAAAGTCGAAAAGCCTATTTTCATTCCTGCTTTTGAGAATGTGGATAGGATGATCGAAGTTGCGCCCGTCAGAGAAAAGATAGCCTTCATCTTGGCGTCGGTGATTGGGCTTCGGATAAGTGAAATACTGGCATTGGACTATAGCGATATTCAAGGGGA
>NZ_AUCC01000256.1 GCF_000429565.1 Arsenophonus nasoniae DSM 15247 | reverse complement strand
AGCACCGAATCAAATAATCGAGTTATTTGCTCGAACCTCACGCAATTTAACCCTTCGTCAGCGTGCCCGAATTCTGAATAGAGTCGGAGGTGCGGCATGAACTCCGAGATGATTAAATGCTTTTTGAGTAGTGGTGTTCCCTGTGGATTTTCGAGTGTTCGTGCTCCTTTTAACTTCCGGTTATCTTCCGCTTCCTCGCCTGTTCGCTCGCGTTGCTCGGTCACAGACTCCGGCGAGCGGTGGGCGTTTTAATTTTAAGGATTTTTTGGATTATTTTTTTATTGGTTCAGTTTTCTCAATTTGATTGCGAACACCGAACACCGTCGACGAGGAAGCGGAGGTTAGTTTGTTGCTAATGAATTGTCTGATGGTTCTAAAACAACAAGAAGAACTAAGAATAGAAACCGCAAAAAATCCTTAAAAATCAATGACCATATTTTCATGATTTGCGCTATCCAGGTTTAACATCAGAGCTATAGAAGCTCAAAATTAATTATAAATTCAATCTTTACTAGATCTATTTTTTATTATATATTGAACTTAATAAATCATTCGTTGATATGGCAAAGTCCAAAATTAAAGGTAAAAATGAGCCTTACTAGATATAAAGAAAACCCATTTATAGAAGGAATGGTTGTTCCTATAAAAGGGAAGAAGATTCAGTTATCGAAATTGGGTAAAGATAATAATGTATTGGTTAATCAATACACTGGTGAAATTTATGGTACTCATATTACAACCTTTAAGAAAGTTGACACAGAACAGTTTGTTAAGCTGTTTACTGCTAATATTGCGTTAACTTTTGGATTAAATTCTGCTGGAATCAAAGCATTTAATGTTCTTATATGGGCTGTTCAATTCAAAGCTATTGCAAAAGATCAAGTTGATTTAGACAGTATAGCTTTAGAAGATTTTTTAGAAGCTCATAAAGATAATAATCCCTCAATTAAATTAAGTTTAGCAACCTTTAAAAGAGGATTAAACGAGTTAGAAAACGCATTAATAATAGCAAAAACTTTGAGACCAGGTCGTTATTTTATAAATCCAAATTTTTGTTTCAATGGAGATCGTATCGCATTTACAACCTTGATAGAGAAAAAATAATTATTTAAACACTCTACGCCAGTGTTTACACCACCGACGTAGAGCTAATCCAAAACCTAATGTAACTAGGAGTGGACTATGCGAAATAGTACGCATATTGCACGCATAATGAAAGCGTGCGGCATATCAATCGAGCAGCTTTTGAGCTTTGCTCACACATCAAAATATCTCACCAATCGGCAACGTACCCGAATTCTGAATAGAGTTGGGGGTGCTG
>NZ_AUCC01000255.1 GCF_000429565.1 Arsenophonus nasoniae DSM 15247 | reverse complement strand
GAGCCAGCAACAGCAGGACTCGGGCGCTGATCAGTAACACTACGCCCGACAGAATAATTTATTTGCATGGGTTATTTGGCCTTAGTGTTATTCTTGTCATTAACTAGTTTTTCAAGCTGTAATGCGCGTAATTCTGGAATATCATCACCCCATTGTGAGACTGCGCTTTTTGTTATTTTTAATAATTTTGCTAAATTAGTCTTATTACCCGCCAAATAAATAGCTTCACTTTTCTTCATAATTACGGCCTCCGAAAGATATAAGCATCATGTTAAGAATACTAAACAAATAAGTCAAGATAACATAACATCAAAAGAGTTAAGCTATCTAAACTTATTTAGGGGATAAAACCATGCAATGTGAAAGAATTCGTCAAGCTCGCAATCACAATAAAATGACTCAAGAATCTTTAGGGAAGCGAATTGGCGTATCAAAAGCAACTATATCTCAATGGGAATCAGGTACTACAGAGCCAAACGGCAAAAATCTTGTTAGTTTGGCTAAAGCACTTGGTGTAACTATCGAATGGCTGCTTGATGGGGATGAAAAAAATGCTGAAGTAAACGCTCAACTGGCAAACGCAAAAATTATTGGTAATTTTGCACCGTGGGATTCAAATACACCACTAGGTGAAGATGAAATTGAATTACCATTTTTTAAGGAAATATCATTATCGGCAGGAAAAGGCTCTTTTGTTACGCTAGATAACAATGGATATAAATTACGTTTTGCGTATTCAACCCTCCGAAAAGCCGGTGTTGATCCTGCAAACGCCGCTTGTGTAAGTATTACAGGTAATAGTATGGAGCCTGTTGTCCCTGACGGAGCCACCGCGGGGATAGATAGATCAGACACTAACATCAAAGATGGTCAAATGTATGCTATTGAACATGAAGGTATGTTACGTGTTAAAATATTATACCGTATACCTGGAGGTATACGGATCAGATCATATAATAGAGATGAATACGCTGATGAAGATTATATAGGATCTGATATAAGCAATATAAAAATCATGGGTAAAGTTTTTTGGTACTCTGTTCTCCTTTAAAGGTTCTCCACGCTCAATTCTCCCCCTAAAAACCTACGTTAAAAGTAGGTTTTTATTTCCCCATTTAAACAAAGTTTAAATATCTTAACTTTAGCCTTGACAATTATGTTTAGTAAACTTAATATCAGAAAATAAATCTTAACTTATATGTATTAATTTTTAAGTGACCAAACTCTCGCTCTTTAACAATTTAGAAAGTCGAAATGTACAGCGCGTTATGTCTGTAGTAGTGCAGTGGTGCACGTTGCATAGAGTGCGATCCGCTCTTTGCA
>NZ_AUCC01000254.1 GCF_000429565.1 Arsenophonus nasoniae DSM 15247 | reverse complement strand
TTCCTTGTGGATTTCCGAGTGACCGTGCTCCTTTTAACTTCCGGCTATCTTCCGCTTCCTCGCCCGTTCGCTCGCGTTGCTCGGTCACTTGGCTGTGGCGAGCGGTGGGGGTTAAAGTTTTGAAAAGATTTTTTGATTTTTTTAAAAGAAAATCGTGTTTTTCCTTAACTCAGTCCGCTCACCGCAGGAGACGTTGAGGCGGAGCGCAGCTTGCGAGCACCGAACACCGTTGACGAGGAAGCGGAGGTTAGTTTGTTGTTAATGAATTTGCCTGATACTCCGTTGTATCCAAAAGATAAAAGAAGAGATCTAATTATAAACCCTGTTATATAAAGAATTAAATTTTTAATATCTGTTGCTCATACATGCAAATACTGTTGTTATGATAATCAAAATTGAGTATCGTTTTGATTGCGCTAGAGTCAAAAAATACGTTGACATAATCAAATAAACAACTAAAATGCTTAAATAAGAGTAAAAAAAAACAGAAAAATGCATATGATGGAATCAAAAAATAATGATGTAATAAGGCACAAGCAAAATCCATTCGTGGAAAATATGATGATTCCTATAGGGACTAAACAAATACGATTATCAAAAATGGGTAAAGATCGTAATGTGTTAGTCAATCAACTTACAGGAGAAGTTTTAGGAACGCATGTAACAACTTACAAAAAAGTTGATAGAGGAAAATTTATAAAACTTTTCGCTGAAAATATAGCGATGACTTTTGAATTAGGTTCTGCTGGACTAAAAGCCTTAAATGTATTGATTTTTACAGTCCAAAATTCAGGAATGAACAAAGATAGAGTTGTATTAGATAAATACGCTTTAGAAGAATTTTTATCTGACTCAGGTCAAAAATTATCTCAAGCAACATTTACTAGAGGAATTAAAGAACTAGTAGGAGCTCAAATAATCGCAAGATGTTTAAAGCAAGGAGATTATTTTATTAACCCCAATTTTATTTTTAATGGTGATAGAGTTGCATTTACTACAGCAATAGAAAAACAAGATTAAATTAGCGGTACTTGTTGGGATCACTAGTCCCAACAAGCACCTGATCCAACAACCTAACTGTACTAGGAGTCGGACTATGCAAAATAGTACCTTCCGTGTGCGCGTAATTGAAGCGCAAAATCAAATAATCGAGTTATTCGCTCGTGAATCCCGCAATTTAACCCTTCGTCAGCGTGCCCGAATTCTGAATAGAGTCGGAGGTGCGGTATGAAATCCGAGATGATTAAATTCTTTTTGAGTAGTGGTGTTCCTTGTGGATTTCCGAGTGACCGTGCTCCTTTTAACTTCCGGCTATCTTCCGCTTCCTC
>NZ_AUCC01000253.1 GCF_000429565.1 Arsenophonus nasoniae DSM 15247 | reverse complement strand
ACTCGGCAAAAGAGCCCGCAACAGCAGGACTCGGGCGCTGATCACTCACACTACGCCCGACAGAATAATTGATTTGCATGGGTTATTTGGCCTTTCATCGAACAATAGCTGTATATAAAAGTTTCTCAAGAGATCTTACTGTTGATATACGTGGATTTGTGTGTATCCCCGCTAATAAACGACTAATTGTTGATTGTGGTACACCTGTAAGTTTAGCTATTTGATTTTGGGTATATCCCAAATCGAGCAAGTATTTCACTATATCTTTGGGAGTTAATTCGTGCATAGATTTCGGCTCCATTGGTATATTATGAACTTAAATTATCCGAAAAAGCATTGACAATCAACCCGAATTTGGTTTCTTGTAGAAACCTCAAATATGCAATAACGCATAATAATTCGATGAATAAGAAGGAAAAGAAAAATGGCACTTGACTACGATATTTTAAAAAAAAACATAAAATATTTAATGCAAAATACAGGTATTAGTAGCGTTACAGAACTTTCAAAACGTGTGAAAATGCAACAATCGACACTGCAACGAATGTTAGTAGGGGAAGTAAAAGATCCTAAGTACGTTACTCTAAAACAAATAGCTGAATTTTTTAAAATATCTCCAGTAGATTTAATTGAGTGCGACCTGCAGGAAAACCCACCACGCACTTTAGTAGAAGTGGATGGCGACCCGTATGATTATTTAATATTTAAAGAAGTGCCAGTATTGGGTAATACTCAAGTTGGGCACGGTAGCTATTGGCCAAACATGAAGCATCCCGTAGAAAATAGAGGTGGTTACATACGTTGGCCTTCTTATGATGAAAATGCTTACGCATTAAAAAGTGTCGATGATTCTATGATACCTAGAATTAAAGAAGGTGAATTTATAATTGTAGAGCCAAATCATATCTATCACCCAGGTGATGAAGTTTTAGTTGTTACGGAAGAAGGTCAGGTAATGGTAAAAACATTTTTATTTGAACGAGATGCTCTTTACCATTTGTTACCTGTAAATGAAAATGTTGCTCCAATAAAAATACCTAAAAAGAAGGTTACGATAATTCAATATATTGCGGGTATCGCAAAGTCATCTCTTTGGCACACCTAATAAATTTAAAAAAAAATTAAAGTCTCATATAGCGAAACTTTTTAAGATAATGCAATTATGGGTTGACAGCTAATGCAGTTTGGCATATAAATATCACATAAGGTAATGCGTTTATGGGTTACTTCTTAGCTCTTTAACAATTTAGAAAGTCGAAATGTACAGCGCGTTATGTCTGTAGTAGTGCAGTGGTGCACGTTGCATAGAGTGCGATCCGCTCTTTGCA
>NZ_AUCC01000252.1 GCF_000429565.1 Arsenophonus nasoniae DSM 15247 | reverse complement strand
GCTCAGGAGCAATAACTGAGTAAAACAGTGGATCAATTTTGATTGATCGGATTTAGATAAAAAGTGGATCAGTTTTCGGTGATCGTTGACAGCGGGTCATCAGCGTATGTTATTGCCGGGGCAACACCTCAACTGGACACCACGTGGCGAACTACAAAAGGTGACACCAGTGACACGAGAAGATGCCACGGATGACAATGAATACTACCGTTATGCGGCGGATAGCCAGCGGATCCTCAAGATAAACCGGCAAGTGATGGGCAACAGTGTGCGGGGTCAACGTGTGCAGTATCTACCGGGATTAGAGTTGCGCAGCACGGCAAACGATGATGTAACCAGCGAGATTTTTCAGGTTATCACTATTGGTGAAGCTGGACGGGCGCAGGTGCAGTTATTACACTGGGAAATAGGCGAGCCGCCGGCCATTAATGGGAACAATCAACTTCGTTACAGTTATGACAATCTTATCGGCAGCAGTTGTATGGAAGTTGATGGTGATGGTTTTATTATCAGCTTGGAAGAGTATTATCCATACGGTGGCACAGCGATATGGACGGCACGCAGTCAGATTGAGGCGGATTATAAAACCATCCGCTATTCGGGCAAGGAGCGGGATGCAACTGGGCTGTATTACTATGGTTACCGTTACTACCAGCCTTGGGTGGGGCGCTGGTTGAGTGCGGATCCGGCAGGGGCAGTGGATGGGTTAAATCTATTTTGGATGGTGCGAAATAATCCGATAACTCTTATGGATGCTGATGGGCTTATATCGATTGCTGACAGGATAAAACAATTGGAATTGGCAAGCCAGAGCAATGGGGAAATGCAATCACAACCTATCGCATCCAAAAGATTGTCTATACCTGGCCAATTTTCATCAAGAAGAAATATAATGCCGTTATCAGAGGTGGTTCCCATTTCCCCAAAACCGGTTAAATTGGTGTCTACAGGTTCAGATATCAATCCTTCATCAACAGCAGTAAGTTTACCTCTTCCGGTTCCGGCTAAGCCAATTAAGCCAAAAAAATTTCTAGTATTGCCAGGTACAGAGAACGCATCACCAACCGTTTTATCTGAGTCTTCCTCGACAGATTTAATAGCAAGCTCAAGATCTATTAATGAAACAGAAGCACAAACGAATGGAACATTTTTTTATCGTGGAGATGATCGTTCACCTGAAGTGATCAAAAGTGCGGGCGGTTTCTTCCCTCGATCGCCAGATCCTGCATCTGTTATCAAAAAACGCTTCATAGAAATCTTTAGTTGTAATGGTCAACAAATTCTGTAGAAGATCTAAGCGGCATTTTTTAGTTCATGATATTTTTGATGTGG
>NZ_AUCC01000251.1 GCF_000429565.1 Arsenophonus nasoniae DSM 15247 | reverse complement strand
TTGGCTTTGGCAGCTTTCAGGTGAAGCCCCGAGCAGCGAGAGATGGACGCAATCCAAAAACGGGCGAGACACTTAAAATTGCTGCTGCAAACGTACCGAGTTTTAAAGCAGGTCAAAGACTCAAAGAGGCTGTTAAGTGATCTTTGACGCAAAATATATTAATACCTCATTTAGGAAATACTGGATGTTAATTAGAACATCATTTTTATTTATCATGATCTTGATGGTTACCTCATGCGTTATCCATGACTATGATAAAGATAACCCCCAAAAAAAAATTGGCAAAGGATCCATATTCGACCAGCCGATATATACCAGAGACGATAAAGGAAAAGTGACCAAAGATAGCGTTGCTGAGCAAATAAGAGATTTTGGTTGTGACTCTAAGGAGGATAAAGATTGTAGAAAACCTTTTGGTTGGTAATTTAAGAGCATACCTAACCAAAAAAATGACGAATCCGAGCAAGTATTCATTGAAGTGCTAAAGGAAGACAGAAAGAAGGGTCAGAACACCCTCTAAAACATCCTGTAATTCATTCTGAGTGGTTTTCTCGATAAAAACGTAAATTTCACATCTTAAAATTTATCGTCGCTCACAATGTGCTTTGAGCGATTTCTAGTTTTTGGATTTCAGAAAGAAAAAAGCCAACCGCAAAAGTTGGCTAATTTGTCGAAGTAAAACAGTTTTAATTTTAATCATCAAAATTGACTCATGGCAAATTAATCATAAAACTTCAATGAAAAATTTCAATACCAAATTTTGGTTGATTAGCCACTAATGATATTTATCATTGTAATTAATCGTAATTAAGTAAATACTGTAATTAGTAAATCTTTATTTACAGAAATGGAGAAATGCGATTGATTATATCAATGTTAAATCAAAAAGGGGGAGTTGGTAAGACAACTCTAAGTATCAATATATCTGCTAAGTTAGCTATTGATAGAAACAAAGTACTTCTAATTGATGCTGACCCACAAGGTAGCGCTTTAGATTGGTCATCAGTGAGAAATGAAGAACCCCTATTCACGGTTGTTGGTTTACCTAGACCTACTCTTCATAAAGAGCTTAAATCTTTAATCAAAGATTATAATTTTATTTTAATTGATTGCCCTCCCAGAGTGACTGATTTAGCCCGCTCTGCAATATTAGCCTCTGATTTAGTTTTGATTCCTGTTCAACCAAGTCCATACGATATTTGGGCAGCACAAGAAGTTATTGATTTAATCAAAGAAGCGATTATTTTTAAAGATAAACTTAAATACGCCTTTGTTATT
>NZ_AUCC01000250.1 GCF_000429565.1 Arsenophonus nasoniae DSM 15247 | reverse complement strand
TTCCAACATTCCCTACGGCAAAGTGTCATTAACCCGTCGTGAGCGCAGATTATTTCATGTGCTGTTCAAAGGTGATCGGCTTGTCTGGTCAGGCCTTAAGCCTGTACAGGAGGTGGCTTATGTGTAATAGCTCACTTCCAGCGGCTTATATTCACCCTCAAGACAAATTAAATGTCATAGCGACATTGCTTGAGACGATGGAATATTTATTTAGCGATCCGAAGTCACAAGACATTGCTTTCGCCCTACTCGAATATGCCAGGGACTTGGCTAAATCTCGTCAGGATTTAGAGGAGGTGACATTATGAATAGCGCTTATGTCAATAATGACAATCTTCTTCACTATGCAACCATAACGGCATCTTTGCTTAATTGTATCAATCAGATAGCAGTAGAAAAGGATAATAGCCTAGCCTTTTATCTATCTGATTTAGTGTTTTTGGCGTCTGAAAGGGCTAATACCCTCGTGACCATGCTAGACATGGGTAAGGAGGGACAACATGTCTAATTTTGTCGCTATCCATAATCGGGCGATGCCTGTTGTGGAGTACCAAGGTAAGCGTGTTGTTACTTTTGCCATGATTGATAAGGCACATGATCGCCCTAAAGGAACTACACGAGTCGCATTTAACCGCCATAGAGAACATTTTGTCTATGAGGAAGATTATTTATCGATTCCAGTATCTCTAAAGTATCAATTAGATACTTTAGGAATTTCTGTGCCAAACAGGGGGCTAACGGTTCTAACTGAATCAGGTTATTTGTTAATCGTTAAGTCATTTCGTGATGAGCTTTCTTGGAAAATACAAAAAGAGCTAGTCAATGTTTATTTCCGCCGTAACACCTTAGGTGAACTCCGTCATGTTGATATTCCTTCGCTTGAAGAGTTAAGCCAGATGAAACCGGAGGAAGCGCAACATCTTGTCGTTAAGGCAGAGAAGGACTCTTATCTTGGTCATGGTAAGCCAGGCAGTGCAGCGATGACCCTACGCCGTAGAGAGCTTAAGCGCCTTCGTCCAGCCATCAAAACCGTTATTGAACTTTCCCAACTGTCTATCTGTGATTTAGGTGATTTCACCAAGGGGGTACATCATGGCTGATATTCAGCATTACCTCATAGCGGATAATTTACAGGCGATGAGCACTAAAGATCTAAGAGAAATGAAAGGTGCTTGTGAGGCAGGGTTTGATGGGATTATGTCAGGGCTAAAAGCCTTTGGTGAATGCGCATATTGGGCATGTAGCAATGAAAACTATGCCGATAGTCAGGCGAAAGCGGATTTATGCCGGATGAGTGAGGCGTTGATGTGCTTACCTAAAATTGCTCAGGCACTCATT
>NZ_AUCC01000249.1 GCF_000429565.1 Arsenophonus nasoniae DSM 15247 | reverse complement strand
ACCGCTCTTTAACAACCTGGCCTCCCTGAAATTGGGAGATTTATAAATTCCCAGCCCATCGGGAGGGAATACTATTATCTGAAACTTATGGAATTAAGTGTAGAACAGAATTGCTGCAAAGACTATCAAATCATTTTGTCTGTATGCTATTTGATTTGCGGGTTTTTGAGTATTTTCTTGCAGAATAGAGATAAGTATTAGGTAAGCAACAGTTATCAAATGGAGTTAATAAAACCCTCAAGTGAGGGTTTACACAAAAAATTTTACGAAGTTTATCAAGGTTTAATTGGTAGAACAGCATTAATTTCTTTGGGATGAATGGTATACATTCCTCCATTAAATGGATCAACGACTAACCAACCAATTAATCCACCAAAGACTATATTACCTCCAATATACCATCCATTAGCACTATTTTTTAGTGGTAGAGTAACTTGGTTGAATCCATCCTTTGTTAAGGTTATTTCGTAGCTTTTTTTTCCAAAATAACTACCGTCAGACTTTTCTAAAGTTACTCCTTGTGGGGTTTTGCCATGAGAAATGATGGCTCCTCTTTCGTCTTTAATAGTAAATTCAGCATCAGTTGGATTACTTTCAATTTGTATTCTTTGCGTTTTTTCGCCTACTATAGTTGCACAACCACTAAGGAATGTTATGTAAATCAATGAAAGTGCTATAGCTAGTTTATGCATTAAATAATCACCTTATTTTATTTTCCAAGTTAATTCGCTTAGTAAAAGTTAGGTATTATGCATTATCAAACTCTTGCTGTTAAGTCTCTTGATTCCAGAATAGGTTGTCGATATTTATTTTTGACTAAATACAAAGTTGATTTAGGCAAACAACAGTTATCAAATGAAGGCTGAGGCTTTTTGTCTTTTAGATTGAGAGTGAGTGATGCAATGGTATTAACGGTGTCATCTTGCTTGTTAAATATGGAATCAAGGATTTGCTCTGTAGAACGGACTTGGCATTTTTGTTCTGCTTCCTGACGTTTTTTAGCGAGAAATGCAGCTCTACGTTCATATCTACGTTGTGCGTAGTTACTGC
The DNA here is from genome assembly GCF_000429565.1 of Arsenophonus nasoniae DSM 15247. GTDB lineage: Bacteria > Pseudomonadota > Gammaproteobacteria > Enterobacterales > Enterobacteriaceae > Arsenophonus > Arsenophonus nasoniae. The sequence goes on along the minus strand of NZ_AUCC01000249.1, from coordinate 294 downwards.
GTTTAATGACGGTAATTTGTGTCATATTGACCTCCAAAGTAAGTTTTAGCTGTGGTATAGCCACACCAAAACTCACTCAATGATGGTTGATTCAAGAGTGCCTGAATCCGTTCTAAGATGTTAAAGAGCAATAATACTTAGTTACTGATGACGTCACTTACCTTCATGTTCATACGCCTCAGGCTGGCTACTTAGCAACGTCTGGCACAGTTTCAGATAACTCGGAGTATTATCTGACTTTTGCCTGTTGCAGTGAGTTGATGGAATTATTAAATATGAAACTTAAATTTAAGT
>NZ_AUCC01000248.1 GCF_000429565.1 Arsenophonus nasoniae DSM 15247 | reverse complement strand
ATTTTCTCTAATAAAGTCACCATTTCAGGCGCATCTTTATTCAAACCGAGAAAATCTACCATTTTAGCGTTGGCCTTAATTTCCCCTTCACTATCCGCAAAACCACAAGGAACACCGCTACTCAAAAAGCATTTAATCAACTCGGATTTCATGCTGCACCTCCGATACTCAGAAGGTACTCACGCTGACGGGGTGTAAGATATTTTGATGTGTGAGCAAAGCTCAAAAGCTGCTCGATTGATATGCCGCACACTTTCATTATGCGTGCAATATGCGTACTATTTCGCATAGTCCGACTCCTAGTAGAGTTAGGCTTTGGATTAGCTCTACGGCAGTGCGTTCAACACTGACGTGGAGCGTTAACTAACAATTTTCATATTCATAGCTAATCATTATTTTATGAGCTTTTCTGCCTTTTCTTTCTAAGATTTTAACTTCTATTTTTTTAAACTCAGTAATATTTAATATTTTCTTTATAGCGCGATCTATAAACTGACTTTTTAAAAATTTGTAATTTTTATATGTCTCATGCTTTTCAATGCCAAGATCTTCTCTTAGTTTGTCAACTTCAATCTCAAAGTATCTTGATTTACCTGATGATATATTTTTTCTTAAGTACTGATAAAAATTACTAGCGTTTGTATCTGCAATACGAACAGAACTTAAAAGTACCTGTGTGGTAAAATCTTTTTCTATCATACATATGTAAGGCTCTACTTGCCTACTAAACCTAACTTGTACAATGGCTTCCATATCGATATAACTACAAGAATCAGTTATATGCAGCAAACGCATACCTCTCCATTGTTTCTCACTCTCAAGAAATTCACTTGGTCTTCTGGTAAAAGCTTTTAGTAGTTCACTTTGCGGAATTTTCAATGATTGTGCATGAAGTTGTTCTGCTCCTTTTTTTAGTTGTTCATATGCAGTATCTATATCGATGGAACACAATGCTGAATAATCTTTAGCCGAAATTTCAAAAATTTGTCCTTCTTTTATTAAACGTTTTGAGTCTATTTGCGCCATGATCAAAAATAGAATTCTTCTAGCAGCCAAAGGCATAGAAGCAAACGTTTTATTTATACCATTTCGATGTCTAATCTTTGTTTTTTTAGTCACATTAAGCACATTTATTTTTACCCTTAATGAACATAGTAAAACAAATTTATCATCATCAATAAAGGTTGTCAATAAAATAAAGATATCTATTATCTTTTTTACAAAGAAATCCTTTATGTGTATAAATAATTATTTCGCCTGTTACATGCTAACCTTTTCCCTGTTACATGCTAACCTTTCCCCTGTTACATGCTAACCTTTTCCCTGTTACATGCTAACCTTTTCCCTGTTA
>NZ_AUCC01000247.1 GCF_000429565.1 Arsenophonus nasoniae DSM 15247 | reverse complement strand
AACTCATTAACATCCCCGAAGCAGCACCGCTGCGCCGCTCACGCGTAGCGTGCTACGTTCATCAATGGTTAAAAAAGGGCTTAAATATCCCCCCAAAGAAGAGATGCTGTCATTGGGGGAGCTTGAAGCAGAGCTTTTTTAATCGTCTAACAATAGAGTAAATCGCTTATGAATATGATATATTAGGGTGAAAAAACATGAACATGGATAGTAAGTGCATAAAAAAGAAAAGTTATCACTATTTTTACTTCACCCTCGTTACTGGTTAACGTGGTTTGGATTATCAGTCCTTTTTCTATTAGTACAACTACCTTATCCATTACTTGTACGGCTGGGTTCAACGATTGGTAGTTTATCTGGATTCTTCTTAAATCGCAGAAAAGCAATAGCGCGCAGAAATATAGAATTATGCTTTCCTCTTATTTCATTAAATAAAAGAGAAGAACTTATTAAAGATGTTTTTTCTTCGTTAGGAATAGCATTACTTGAGACTGGAATAGCATGGTTCTGGCCTGACAGACGCGTAAGAAAACTATTTACTGTGCATGGAATAACTCACTTACAGAAGGTAACAACAGAGAAGCGCGGCGTCATGGTTATTGGTATACATTTCATGTCGCTAGAACTTGGCGGCAGAATTACAGGATTATGCCAACCGATGATGGCTATGTATCGACCGCACAACAACAAGGTGATGGAATGGGTACAAACCAAGGGACGAATGCGTTCAAATAAGGCAATGATTAATAGAAAAAATTTAAGGGAGATGGTAAAAGCACTAAAAAGTGGGGAATGTGTCTGGTTTGCACCAGACCAAGATTATGGCCCTAAAGGTAGTGTCTTTGCACCTTTCTTTTCTGTTAAAAACGCAGCGACAACAAACGGGACATTTGTATTATCAAAGTTAGCGGAACCAGCTATGTTAACAATAGTACTGATACGCAATAAGGATAAGGATGGATATCGTTTGATAATAGGTGAAGAATTAACTAATTATCCGAAAGATGATAAAGTGGCCGCCGCAGCCTATATGAATAAAGTGGTGGAAAAAGAAATATTACGAGCACCAGAACAGTATCTTTGGTTACACCGTAGATTTAAAACCCGCCCTCAAGGTGAAGATTCCATTTATTGAAAAACAACATCTGAATTAAATTGTAGTAGCTCAAACTAGATCTGACAGTTACCGGTTATTTATACAGTATCTGTCAGGCCAAATTTGATTTAAATCTTTTTCTCTCCAAATTTGTTTTCCATCGTGTAAAGTTGCCATGGGTGTTCGACCGCAACACATTTTTCCTTGATGGTTAGGAATCTCAATCAATACAGTAAGGCATTAATGGAGGTGTTTTGAA
>NZ_AUCC01000246.1 GCF_000429565.1 Arsenophonus nasoniae DSM 15247 | reverse complement strand
ATTGGTGTTGTTATTGATATTATTATTGGTGTTGTTATTAGCATTATTATTGATGTTATTATTGGTATTATTATTAGCATTGTTATTTGTATCTTTATTAATATCTATACTGTTATTATTAGGCCAAATATGTTGGTGATAATGTCGATGATAGTGTTGATGATGATGTTGAATATTGCCATTTAGTTTATTGTCATTTGATTTATTATCATTTGGCTTATTGCTATTATTTATCGTTGTTACTCTAAAACTATTTAAAAATACTGGATTTTCCTCAGCCCAGATACTGGTCTCTTTGTATGCCAAAATAGTTGCGCCAATTTGTTTTTTTTCAACAATTCCACTTGCGGTAGCTGCTATTTTATAGATCCTGACCTCAAAATTATGAGTTATCTGATTCCAAACCTTATTCGACCAACAAACGTCGATATTATTTACATTATCTCTCCAACCTTTAGTTGGGAAAACCATATCTGGGCACATTGTTTGAACACCCAGCGTATAACCAATTCCTGGGATATTTGTCTTATATACTCTAATCCCCTTTAACAGGGTCGCAAATTCACCATAGAGTTTGCCACCACTAATCATATTTTTAGTATTATTATCACAACGATAAGTCTTAAATGAACCTGATGTGAAAGTGGCTAACAAAGTACCATTAGGTGTATCATTTTGAACAATAATATCTCTTCCATTTATTGTCAGCGGTCCACTAATAGCATTACAGGCACCAAAACCAATGAAGCGATTGAAACTAAAAAAACCATTAAAATTAGCTAAACCAAAAGCTGTATAACCAAGACAAGTAATAATAAAAATAATTATCAATATAATCCTCATAAATTTTCCCTTCATTAAAATAGAGTTATAATTATTAATATTTAAAATAAAAAAATTATAATATAACTCAATTTTTAATTAATAATTTTATTAAAGTAGGGTTTATCAAAATAGAAAAATTTAAAACAATTTACAAATAATAATAGAAATGTTAAAAATATCAATTAATTATACATTCAACTAAGTTAATGTTATTTTAAACCATATATTCAATAGAGGTAGAGTTAAATCAATTGACTCTACCTTAGATTTTATAAATTACTATTGTAAGCTTTCATAGATATCTATTTACCAAAATAGTGATATTATTTTTAATGACTATAATGATAGTGAAACCTAATATTATTGGTATTACCACTTTTATTTATATTACTGCTTCTATTTGTATTACTACTTCTATTAGTATTAGTACTGTTATTCGTGTTAATACTACTATTGGTATTGGTACTGCGATTAGTATTATTACTACTATTCGTGTTACTACTACTATTTATATTAGTACTTTCATTGGCATTAGTACTTTCATT
>NZ_AUCC01000245.1 GCF_000429565.1 Arsenophonus nasoniae DSM 15247 | reverse complement strand
ACTTTCATGGTTATGATAATGCTCGCCGTCGGAGACAGGAGCGGAGAAGAGCTAAACAAGCAGCCTATCTCTATAACAAAGCACTTAATATGGCACTGAAAGCAGCCTTAAATCGAAGCAAACCCTCTCAGCAACAAACAACGCTAAACACTAAACGCCCTGTCCTTTCACTAAAAAGAAAAGTGATTAATCGTGTAGAAAAAGCAATATCAATTCGTCCTACTAAAGTTTATGACTTTTTTGATAATTGCTGTTTGCCTAAAGTGGCTTTGTATTCAGTAAAGACGAAGATTCGTCACCCTATTCTCACATCTGGAGATGTGACGGCAAGATTTTGAAATAATTAATTGGTTACTCATTAATTTAAATGGAAATTGACAATCCTTGGTTCGTCATGGAACTTTCTCAAACAGATCTCAGAAAAGAACTTTCTGAAAATACATTAGATATAAATAAAAAAATGGAAATAACAAAAATGATCTTAAAGGGAGTCAATTATGTTCATCAGAAAGGTTATCTTCACAGAGATCTAAAACCCGCTAATATTCTAAAATTTAACAATGATGTTTATAAAATATCAGATTTTGGCTTAATAAAAAACTCAAATAACGAATCTGAATCAGAGGTATTAACAAAGATTCAAGTTGCGTTAGGGACTGTAGATTATATGTCACCTGAAGCGAAGAAGGGAGAATATAGTATACAGTCAGATATCTACGCACTTGGCGTTATAATGGAAGAAATGGATATTTCAGCGATTGACGGTGTTGATGACATTATACGTAAGAGTACTAATCTAAGATGTAAAGATAGGTACCAATCTGTTTCAGAAATGTTAGCTGCTTTAAACAACGTAATTGAAAGGAGGAATCAATGATCGAGCTGTTAAATTGTGGTCTCTTTTCTTATGGTAAAGACGATTTCAAGGAAAATCAGGATTCTATTTTGCCTCCTTCAAAAATAGGTAACGGCTATATCTTTGCCATAGCTGACGGTGTGGGTTCATATAAAGGTGCTAAACTAGCCTCTCAAATAGCTATTAATCACCTATCAAAAATGGTTCTAGACCATAATATAGATATAGATTTTATATTCAGCGCTATCAAAGATGAGATTTTTAAAATTTCAAATGAAAATCCTGATTTATATCATTCCGCAACAACCCTAACTTTTTGTTATGTTAACAACGATAATGTCCACATAGGACATATTGGTGATACAAGAATTTATGTAAAAAATAAAAATAAACTAATCCAATTATCTAAAGACCATACCGTACATCAAAGTCTATTAGATGAAAAAATATATACAAAAAAAGAGTTAAAAAATATTAAAGGAAAAAATAAACTCACAACGGCTATATC
>NZ_AUCC01000244.1 GCF_000429565.1 Arsenophonus nasoniae DSM 15247 | reverse complement strand
GCATCATCTGCTCCCTGTTTTGCTGCGCGTTGGGTTATTTCTCCAATGACTTTATCGCCATTACCGGTCACATTGATAACCTGATGAATATGGATAGTGCTTACATCTTGGGTCTCTGATGAGCCACCGACTGCTTTGACACCCAGCGAACCATCACGCCCTCGAGTTAACGGCATAATGGCTTCAGGCCCCGCTTCACCCATTAACCCGATTCCTTTGGCAAATGGGAATAACGTCGGCGAATCCACAACACGATTACTATAGGCACTTAACCCTGACGAACGATAAACACCGCCCAGTGCATTGGCTCTTATGCCAAGAAAACTGCCAAGACCAGAACCACCCAAACTTGACTCCAACGCTTTAAATATCATCATTTTAACAATCATGCGCGTTATATCATTGACCACCGATTGCGCAAAATCAGAAAAATTAAATTTACCTGTGGTCACAAAGTCTGCCAGGGTATTTGACATACCATCGAAAGCGTTTTTAGTGATATTACGCATGTTATCAAACACGTTTTCTGTTTCCGCACCGAAATCCTGCCAGCCTTTGGCTACGCCTTTCCCCCCATCTTGCGCCACCTTCGCCTTACTTAATGCAGCAGCTCTCACTATCTCAATCTGTTTTTGTTCTTCTTGCGCTAAAAACTGCGTCCGTTCTGCATAAAGTTGTGAGGTCTTATCTGAAACTTCCTTATCAAGCTGATATCGCCGATTACGAAAGTCATCCCTGACGCGTTGTTCTTCAAGCATCAAGTCATAATCCACTTTGGGCATCGTCATTTGCAGAATCTGATTTTGGGCTTCCTGCTGCATTTGAGTCGTACGTTTTGTGATTTCAAAATCCTGATCTGCAAATCGTTGCCTTAATGCTTTTAACTGTAATTCACGCTCTAATCCGGCATTGATTTGCAACTGTGTACGAATTTCATCCGCATGCGCTAACACACTCTTCTGTGATGCATTCAGCGTTCGCCCTTTTAATCGAGTGATTTCTTGCTCAAAGGCTGCCAATTTCCGTTCTGAATCGAGGAGTTTTTCATTTTCCATTAACTGCGCTTGTAAGGTCGCTGTTTGTTGTTGCAGTTGCTCAATTCGCTGACGCCCCGCATCAAGGGTTTCCCCGGACGTTTTTTGCGGGGAGGCGTACAGTTTGTCGAGTCCTTTAAGCGCTTGGGTGTACTCATTTAATGTTAAACTGCCCTCTTTATAGCGTTGGTTGATTTCCTGCTGAATTCTGGCTCTTTCTTTCAGCGGATCTTTACCCGCATTAATGGCCGCATTAATTTGTGCAGCGGTTTCGATGGTATGAATGGCGAACTGACTTTCAGTTTTAATTTGTGCTTTGCGTTCTTCCAGTTGCCTAGCATA
>NZ_AUCC01000243.1 GCF_000429565.1 Arsenophonus nasoniae DSM 15247 | reverse complement strand
ACGAAGATGCAAATTCAACGGAAAAACCGCTTAGAATGGCTCCTGCTGCGTTTAAGCGACTATCGATAAGAGATGTCATCCGTGAACGTAACGAAAAATTACGCCAAAAAGCAGAAGCAGTGATAGATGTGCCCACAGAGGCACAACGAGTAACCCATCCAAAACTGGAAGCCGCATTAATCGCCCTCGACGATGCCACCGACGAAAAAAGCCTTGCTGAAATCGTTGAACATTGTACCCTATTGTCCGCCGAGTTGTCTGAGGACGAAAAAATACAACTCCGTGAGAAGATTAAGACTAGCAAAAAGCGGTTAATTCCAGAAAAGAATACCGATGTTTGGATGGCAAGACACGCTAACGGCACAGGCGACGCTTGGCGATTTCCAGACGGTGAAATAGTCCACGGGTTTTTTGAGGCCGAGAGAAAAGCGAAAGAGGTGGGCGCGGTGTTGGAAGAACGGAAAAAATCCCTGTTTAGTCCGAGTCATTGAAAAATACCCCTAAACAATAGGGGCGTCATGTTAAAGCTGAACCAAGAAATGAATAACTTTTTCAATATAGTTTTTATTTGAAAAAATACCAATTGCTATTAACGCTAATTGAAGATATCAAATGACTAAAAAATTCACCCCAACGCCCCACGATGCGATATTCAAGCAATTTTTAAGTGAGAAAGAGACGGCTAAAGACTTCTTTGATATCTGGCTACCGGATGAAATTAAAGCACTGTGTGACTTAGATAGCCTAAAAGTGGAATCTAGCTCATTTGTCGATAGTGAAATGAAAAACTATCAGAGTGATATTCTTTACTCGGTCAGTACGACAAAGGGAAGCGGTTATCTCTATCTGCTGATTGAACACCAGTCAACGCCTGATAGATTGATGGCATGGCGACTCATGCGTTACTGTATGGCAGCCATGCAGAAGCATCTGGAAGCAGGGCACAAAGAGTTACCGCTGGTTTTCCCTATTCTGTTTTACTGCGGTGAGAAAAGCCCTCACCCGTATAGTACAGATTGGCTAGACTGCTTTAGTGGCAGAGATATTGCCGAAAAGATATATACCAAACCGTTTAAGCTGGTTGATGTCACCACGCTTGATGATGGTGAGATTATGCAGCATAAGCGAATGGCGTTACTGGAGCTCATCCAAAAGCACATTCGCAGACGGGATATGAATGAGCTACTAGATGGTATTGTTAAACTGTTGTCGTATAATTATTATACTGATAATCAGGTTATCACTCTGTTTAACTATCTCATCCAAGAAGGTAACACCAAAAAGCCAATGGAATTTATCACTGAGATAGCGAAACAATCAGA
>NZ_AUCC01000242.1 GCF_000429565.1 Arsenophonus nasoniae DSM 15247 | reverse complement strand
TTGATTGCATTTTCTTAACCTCAGATGGTAGAGATAGATTACTGTCGTCACTCACCATAGGCCACTTCGCAAAATGACCTATAATTAGTGTTTTTTGCGTTTACATTTCTTTCTCTGTCAGTGTTGCCCTTTCACGACCGTTATTCTTTACGAAACAGTGCTAATCTTCTCGCCAATCGGATCGCGTTTAGCGGTACATCGCATTTAATGCGCAGGGGTCTATACAGAAAAATCTGTGCTGTTCCGACTTTCTAAATTGTTAAGGAGCGGATGTTCATATTTCTTACATAACTCAATGTTAGTTTTATATAACATAGCTGTCAACTATTTTTGTTAATATTAGTTACCATTAAATGTAAAACGAAAACTCTGAAGAAGATATATCAGCTTTTTAGGTGGGTAAATTTGATATGATATTTATCTTGATTGTCTATTGATTCGAATTCTCTTTTTAGCAAGCTGTTCAAATAGTTGGTCGTAATATTGTTTTTTTTCTCTCAGCGATTCAACTAATTCTTCTTGTTCACTATCGGGTAATTCGTCGAATAAATCTAATAACGTTTTTTGGAGATCGGAGAGTTTTATTGGTGCTTCCGGTAGTTCACTCGCTGATATAGGTAAATTTCCCTGTTCTTCAAAGAGCCATGATGGTTCGCAATGTAATGTTTTAGCAAGAGCCATCAGATTTTCTCCTTTCGGTGTAGACTCATTTCTTTCCCATTGAGATATTGAAACGTGAGCTATACCTAATATAGACGCTAAAGCACGCTGAGATAATTTCAATTCTTGACGACGTGCTTTTATGCGTTCTCCTAATGTTTTCATATTCACCTCTTGTTAAATTAAATGAACAAATGTTGATTTCGTTTTTGTTAACTTATATAGTAAGGATAAGCTAACAAAAGTTAGTTTAACCTAACATATGCCATTAAGTCAGCTAAACATCAATTTAGAGGTGATTATGTATAAAAGTTATGTGATTAAATACTTTAATAGCGCGGCCGCTTTAGCAAGGACATTAAACATTAACCGAGCATCTATCAGTACTTGGAATGAAATTATTCCTGAAAAAAGGGCGCTTCAAATAGAACGTATTACCGCTGGAGCTCTAACTTATGATCCAGCCCTATATATAAAATCTCCATTTACCCAAAATAAATCTAGTAAAACTGAATACTGCAATAAAGAAACTAATATTGGTCTGGCGAAATGTGAAAATTTTTAAGGGATCTTGGATGTGCAACAATCTTGGCTATCCGCCAAAAACTAATTCATAAAACCTTAAAGGCCAAATAACCCATGCAAATCAATTATTCTGTCGGGCGTAGTGTGAGTGATCAGCGCCCGAGTCCTGCTGTTGCGGGCTCTTTTGCCGAGT
>NZ_AUCC01000238.1 GCF_000429565.1 Arsenophonus nasoniae DSM 15247 | reverse complement strand
AAATTACCTTTTATTTAATTATCTAATGATGTTAATTAAAACCGGTAATTTTCTTTTTTAAATCAGAATTGTCAGATTAAGTTAAGACTAATACAGATCAAAATTGGTGGCCTCAAATTTTGATGTGAGAGGATGGCGAGGCTTATCCTTCACGGGTATACTGCATTGATGAAAAAGACACTTTCCCACCATGACAGTCTGTTTAAAAAATTCCTTGGTGATATCACCATCGCAAGGGATTTTCTGCAAATTCATTTACCGGAAAACCTTCGTAAATTGTGTGATTTTAGTACGTTAGCGATGGAGTCCGGCAGTTTTATTGAGCCAGACCTGCGTAGCCAGTGCTCGGATATGCTTTATTCGATGAAGACCACCGCGGGTCATGATAGTTACGTCTATTGCGTCATCGAACATCAGAGCAGACCTGAAAAACTGATGGCGTTCAGGTTGCTAAGATATGCGGTTGCCGCCATGCAACGGCATCTTGAGCAGGGCAATGACACCTTGCCGGTGGTGATCCCGATGCTGTTTTATCAAGGTAAAACTTCGCCGTATCCCTACAGTACCCATTGGTTTGACTGTTTTGCTGATCCGGAACTGGCAAAGTCTGTTTATATGCAGGCATTTCCACTGGTTGACGTTACGGCCATCCCGGACGAGGAGATTGTCACACATCGGCACGTGGCCCTGATGGAGCTGGTGATGAAGCATATTCACACCCGCGATATGCTAGAGTTAAGTCAGGAGATAGCGTCCTTGCTCAATCAGTGGGTATTGCAGCCTGAGCTATTCCGAGGATTAATATGTTATATTGTAGAACGAGGAAATACTTCTGATGCAAAGCAATTTTTGCATCAGATTGCGGAGAAAGCAACTGATTATCGGGAGGTGGTGATGACTATTGCAGAGCAGCTACGGCAAGAAGGCGAGAAACAAGGTATAGAAAAAGGCATTCATCTTGGTGAACAGCGGGGCATAGAAAAAGGTAGGCAAGAATCCGCCATAACCATAGCTCGCCAGCTTTTAGCCAACGGCGTTGATCGGGCGATTGTCAAGATGTCAACGGGGCGGTCTGATGCTGAGATTAATGCGCTGATGGATTAACCTGTGTCGAGTAATACTATTTTGCCTCGTTCATTTTATGAACGTGATACGCTTTGTGTGGCAAAGGATTTGTTGGGAAAAGTTTTAAAATTTGCTGACTATTATGGTGTTATCAACGAAGTGGAAGCCTATATAGGGCAGGATGATCCGGCCTGTCATGCCGCGCGAGGTTGTACGCCACGAACATAAGCACGCCTTTGGCGTGAGCATCGCGGCAAAGGCGCTCTATTTCTAGGCAATTCCCTTCTCGTCTTTTATACTCTGCTCTATGTACAT
>NZ_AUCC01000241.1 GCF_000429565.1 Arsenophonus nasoniae DSM 15247 | reverse complement strand
TGATGAATGAATATAGATGTTGACTCAGTGGAATAGGTAAGGTGGGGTAATTACTTCTTAACGCAAATCGCTTTGGCATCTATATCTTTGAAAGTTTCAAATTCCTTCTTGAATGCTTTAGCGGCGAATTGGCACATATTTTCAGTGTCAAATTCCTGAGTATGAACACTTGCAAAGTTACTCGAGGCATAAGGGCTGGCGTACATGGCTAAAATTAAAATCCACATGGTGAGTTCTCCTGCGTCTAAAAGGGGATATCTTCATCTTCAAAATCAGCTTGATGAATAGCGTTACTGTTTGGCTGGTTAGCGGTTGATAGATTCGGTCTACCTTGACTTTCCTGCGGTTTTCTTTCCTTCCGGTTGCCCAATATTTCAACGTCATTGACCAGAAATTCGGGGGATATCCTTTGCTGACCGGACTTGTCTGTCCATTTATTTTCCTGATAGGCAGTGGTAACACGAACAAAAGTGCCTTTTTGTGCATGCTTCTCAATATATTCGGCTATTTGCTTAAATGCCTTGCAATTTATCCATGTTGTGTCATCAATCCATTGACCGTTACTATCTTTCCTTGATTTACTAATAGCTAGAGAAAATGTGGTAAATGGAATAAAAATATCGTTACTGGGAATATAGCGGATGTCTAATTTGCCGATGCGTCCGGTAAAGTTACACTGGTTCTGGTTTGCCATTTAATTCCTCCAATTCTGATTTACGCATGTCATAAACTTCTTTAGCTTTAGTCTGTTCAATCGTTCCCTCTAATGTTTTCCATGCCAAACTGAAGTGTTTTTTTAGTTCAGTAACTGTTTTTGATGAAGTTGCTTTCCCTGTAAATTCAGTGAGGACGTCAGCCGATGTTTCCTGTTTATAAACCACCTGATGGGTTTCAGCGTCAGGGTCAATAGCCGTTTCTTCTGTTGGAATACAAAACGCCTGAAATGCTGCATATTTATAAGCAATAGACATGGCTTTGTTGGTCGCTTTGTCTCCAGCATCCATTGCCTCTCCAAATGTAGTTACGGTATGCTTGCTGCCATCTTCAGTGGCAATAAAATCAAACTCGGCTTTAACGGTGACATAAAATAAGCTTCCTCCATTTCTTGTTTGTCTCTCAGTCACATTGCGTTCAATAATGCGGGGTAAAATAAGCAATCCGTGCTTAACAAGTGCCGGAGATAATGCGTTATAAACAGCATCAATACTTCTAAATTGAAAATTCTGGGTTGTGTTTTGTCCTGTCTTTTTTATTCCTATTTCAGACAAATGTTTAGCGACCTCGCTAATGGCTTTATAAACTTGACTCATTGTTAATCACCCCTTATTTTTCCGCCTAATGGTCCATCTCTTAGTTCCTGACCAATAAAAGGATTGTATTCTTTATTTTTAGT
>NZ_AUCC01000240.1 GCF_000429565.1 Arsenophonus nasoniae DSM 15247 | reverse complement strand
TAAACACAATAAATCGATCCCCATCTCCTTTTTGCAATAAGGGATGGCTTTTGCTACTCACTTTAAAAGCGATTCAATTTCCTAACCATGAACACTGACATAGAGTGTTATTTTTTATTCACAATCACTTTATCTTTTTCATCAATTTTACAAGACCATCCTGTAACAGAAGATAATTCAGCAAGAGACTTTTTTATCATACGTCGAAACTCTTTAGTTTCTGAGTTACTTCCTGAAATGAGCTTCAATGTTTCTATTTTTATTGGAAACGGCTTAAAATGACTACTGTAAAACCCGTATAGCCATTGTGTTAGTTGTTTTCCTCTCAATGCTAATCTTAAAGCATGATTAATCGCTGTCCAACTAGAACTTTCAAAACAATCAATGATTTTATCATTTATTATCAAACAATTATCACCTTTTATTTTATCTTGATAATACTCGTGTAGTAGACTACCGCAATACATAAATCGTCCGTCAGATATTTCAATATCTGTAAATCGCATTCTTTTTAATGAAGTTTTAAGCCATTCATGCTGACTTTTTCCTGTCTTTCTATCAATTGATCTTAAAAAATCATTTGCTGCAAATCGTACTATTGTTCCAAGTTGACAACTTTGGCTACGTCTAATACATTCCAACCAAACATCAAGATCAGACTGATCTAATCGTTCTCCTGAATATTTTATTGAATATCCATTAACTGTTGCCTTCAAAACTCCTTTTTCTAAAATTCTCTTACCTTTTCCCACAACTCCAAATAATGCACTACGCAGTACAGTATTAGGAGTTGGGATAGTGGATTTTTTACTAATTGGTAGATAAACCACATTAGGCTCAAGTTTGTCTTTTTCGTCTAATTCATTGCTTGTTGTTATTTTATCTAGCCCACTATTTTTTAGTTTATTGCGTTCTAGCGATTTTTGTCGAAGAGATTTAACTCGTTCTATTAATGAATTATTCACAGACTAACCCCTCAATAGAAAAAATGAGAGGTTGCATAAAATTAGCTAACTGTTCTAAAATGGGAATCGTAGACATATAATTGTCTCCATCATTTAGTTATTCAGTCCCTTTTCTGTGGTAGGTGGAGGGACTGAGCTCAATTTAATAAATAATTTCTAACAGTATTTAATGATACAATAATATCTTTCCTGGCTAAGAATTCTACTATCTGACGATATGAATATCCTTTACTTCTCATAGAGAAAAGCTCTTCCCGATACTGATCTAATAATTTAGTTTTTTGCCCTAAAGGTTTTTCCACTTTCACCCTGTTCTTTTCCAAAAAATTCAATTATTTCATTTTATACTAAATTTTCATTTTTTTTAAAATCATTTTTTTAAATAAGATAAAACACGGCATATCACCCACCAAACTACGGCATATCACCCACCAAACTAC
>NZ_AUCC01000239.1 GCF_000429565.1 Arsenophonus nasoniae DSM 15247 | reverse complement strand
ACTAAATTAGCGGATATGGTGGCTGAGAATACAGTAGGAGCATTAGCACAGAATAGTCAGCGCGATAACGCCCAAAGTTTAGCGACTGATTTTGGTGTGGGTCTAGCGGGAAGTGGATTAGCCAGAGCTATTACGCCTATATTAGGGAAGGCTTATAATACACTTGTGCAACGTACAGTATCTCCGGCATCAAATGACATTAACACGGCAAATGATATTGTACAGCTAGCAAGATCTAAAGCTGGTCGCCAATCAATTGCAACTCAGGCTGCAAAAATAGATCCGGATATTGCTAAAGCAGCTGATGTTGCAGGTGTTGATATTAACGCTTTAACACCAGGTATGCGTTCAGGTAGTACAGGTATTGCACAAACTGAAGGTGTTCTATCTTCCACACCTGGTATTGCACAAGACGCCCAGATGAAAGCATTTGATGAAATAAAAAGTAAGTTGAATAAAAACTTAGAAGAATTAGGCGCTGAAGCTGGAACTGCATCAGAAAAAAGTGCAACGATTAAAGGAAGAGTTATATCAAATCTGGATGAGATGAGAGATGCAGAGTGGAAAGCATGGAATGATGTTAGATCTACGATGCCAAATCAGAAGATGAAAATGGCTAATGCTAATGCGGTTATTCAAGCAGAAAATTCTGCCGGCGTTCCTTTATCTCCTGAAATGAAGCAATTTGTTTCTGCTTATAAAAAAGGGGGTATTACATTTGATGGAATGAAAGCCTGGAGAGCTAAATTTGCTGATGCGGCAGAAAAATATAGCCGTAGAGGTGAAGCAAATGCGGCTAGACGTGCTGGAGAAGTTAGGCAAGCCATAACGCAAGATATGCAGAAAATGGCACAACAGGGTGGTTTTCTTGAAGACTGGACGAAAGCTAATGAGTTATCTAAAGCAAGAATAACTGCACAAAAAGATGCTGAAGCTATTTTTGGACGAGACTTATCAAATGATGTTCTAATCACAAAAGGTGTTTCTGCGTTACAAAGTTCATCAAAAAAAGGTTTAAAAGATTTTCACAAAATAATGAAATCTGTTCCAAAGGATGAATATGAACCAACGATCGCGTCGATCTTGCAGGATGCAGCATCACAGGGTGTTAGAGGTGGAAAATCAGAAGGGGCAGGGATTTCTCATATAGCAAGCATACTTACACCACAGAATATTAACGTGATTAGACAATATTCACCCGAACTTGGAAAACTAGCAGAATCTTATGGAATATTAGCAAAAGCTGCTTCAAAACCTTTAAAAAGCATTGAACATACGGGTAGATCTGTTCCGGCATTAAAAACCTTAAACGGAGAATTACCTAAAATATTACAGATTGTTTCTGATCCACTTAAAAATAAAGCCGTTGGTGCAATTGCGGGTTATGCAGGTGGAGGATTGGCAGG
>NZ_AUCC01000237.1 GCF_000429565.1 Arsenophonus nasoniae DSM 15247 | reverse complement strand
ATCATTATTGCGGCGGATAATGATGTTAAGCCCGATGAAGCCAATATTGGCAAGATTAAAGCGGAGAAAACCGCAAAAGTGGTTAATGGTTGGGTGACATTACCGCCAACCAAGGAGAAGGCTGATTGGGATGATTACCGTCAAAAACATGGGATTGAGGCAACAAAACAGGCGTTTATAGAGGGGGTGTACAAATTAAGCGAAAATAATATGAAAACGAATAAAATTTTAGTTAATTGTGATAAGAAACTGAGTATTGATACGGATACAGATATCGCACAATTAGCACCCAATCAGTTAGCTAAATTGTTAATTTCTCGTTATGGTAGGCTTGCTGTAAATATGGAATCATCAACGATATATAACTACAATGGGATAATATGGCAGCCGATAAAAGATAGTGAATTATCTCGTGAAATGGCTAATTTCTTCACTGAAAATAACACTCATTTTAGTATGAGAAGAATTAATGGCGTGATTGATGTATTAAAAGTCATTGCTGAACCGATAAGAGAAAGAGATCTTGATGTTATTGGATTTGCTAACGGTGTGTTAAATACAAAAAACCATAAGTTTAGTCCCCATAATCCTGATGATTGGCTATTACATGAAAATGGGATCACCTACACCGAAGCGGTAGAAGGTGAGACATTAGAAGCAAATGCCCCCAATTATACAAAATGGTTAAATCATGTATCAGGCGGTAATGCTGATAAAGCCAGACGGATAAAAGCCGGTTTATATATGGTGCTGGCTAATCGTTATGACTGGCAACTGTTTATTGAAGTAACAGGCGTAGGCGGAAGCGGTAAAAGTGTCTTTATGCATATTGCTGAATTTCTGACAGGAAAACACAACACTTCGAGTGGAGAACTTAAATCTCTTGATGATGCAAGAGGAAGAGCGCAATTTGTTGGCAAAAAGCTGATATTACTTCCTGATCAACGAAAATATAGCGGTGATGGTGAAGGATTAAAAGCCATTACAGGTGGTGATGATGTTGGAATTGACCCAAAATACGAGAAACAGTTCTCAATGGTGATGAAGTCTGTCGTGATTATAACAGGCAATCGTCCCATGCAATTTACAGAGCGTCATAACGGCATAGCCAGGAGGCGAGTCATATTTCATTTTAATGAATCAGTTCCTGACAAAGATAAAGATAAAAAACTGACAGAGAAAATAGAAGCGGAGATCCCTGTTATTATTCGAGACTTATTGCTTGAATTTACACAACCAGAGAAAGCCTATCAGTTATTACTTGAACAAAGAGACTCAGGCGAAGCAACCGAGGTTAAACGGGAGAGTGATCCTCTCATCGATTTCTGTGCTTATCTTATTGCAATGGAAGCGGCAAGCGGTATTGTAGTGGTCTAATAAAACTGTAGAGATTTATAGCTTATAATTAAGC
>NZ_AUCC01000236.1 GCF_000429565.1 Arsenophonus nasoniae DSM 15247 | reverse complement strand
ACACCAAGCAGCGTTAAAAAATCCACAAATCTTTCCAAAATCCCTAAAACAGAAAGCGTTGTTCCAATGATACCTATTGTTAAGGTGATTAACGTATAATTGACCTTTTTGCCCGTTAGCACAGAAATTGAATTAGCAATACTCAATGATGATGAGTAAAGATTAATATCATTAACACGTAGAGTAGAAAAAATAACAACCAGCAATCCAATCCCGCCAGCCGTTTCGGTCATAATAGTGACAACATCTGCGGTATTTAATGCTCTGGCTAATAATATAGCAAGGCCATTAACCAGAAATTCACCCAGAATAATGGATATCATCGTCATAAGAAATACTTGCCGACTGTTTTTTGAATATCGACTCATATCGGGTGTAATAAGACTGGCTACAATACAACCGCCCATAATTAATGTAATGGCGGAAGAGAGTGTCATTGGTTCACCGGTAGGAATTGAATTAATTAATTCAATGGTATTGTGATTATCAAGAATTCTTACAGAAATGAAGACAATAACGATGATAAAGAAAGGGACGGCAATCCACGCCGTAAATCGCAAAGCTTTAAAGCCAAAAGCAACCAAGACGGTCAAAAATAATCCAGAAAATGCCGCTGACCATTCAAACCCTAACTTATCGTCTAATGCAAAATTAAATCCTTTCGCAAAGACGGCATTTTGCACGCCAAACCAGCCTATCAAACTAATGGCTATCAACAAACTAACGAGAATTGAACCTATTTGTCCAAAACCACACCATCTGGCGAGGAGACTACTTGATAACCCCTCTTTCATACCCGCAAAGCCTAATCCAAAAGTTACCACTCCAAAAATAATACTGCTGATAAAAATGGCTAGAAAGGCATTAGCTATAGTCATTGAATGACCTAATACTGCGCCTAGCATGAACTGATCTAAAGCGGTTAACATGCCCGCATGTACTAAGGTGACACTAAGGAATGATAAACGTATATTGGTGGGAACACGACTTGTTGGATAGTTATCTATTAGGTTCATATGATAAGTTTACCTTGTTATAAATAGCGGTATTTTATCCCGCACATAACCATTTTATTTTGTGATAAAATGAAGTCCTTTACATAAAAAATAATCAGGCACATAGTTATCCAAGCCTATATGACTGCAATAGCCTTTTAATTGATAAAGGGAATGCACATCTGTTTTTTTAAAGATGATTTTCAACCGACTCTCGACAGTACGAGGGGCAATATTTAATATATTGGCAATTTCTTTATAAGATAAATTTTGAAGTACAAGAAAAATAACATTTAATTCTTTTCTGTTGAATGAGGTGTTTTTTATTTCGGTTGTAACTACCGTCGGATTTCTTTTATTTATGTTAATTAATGGGTTGATATAAATGAGTTCTTTTGCATTCCATAAAATACCTAAGGATTCTCT
>NZ_AUCC01000235.1 GCF_000429565.1 Arsenophonus nasoniae DSM 15247 | reverse complement strand
CAACCTACGGGTTAGGCCGTAATTGCACTGTCTTTGAGAAAACGCGCAAGTGGGCGTATAGGGCTATTCGTCGTGGCTGGCCTGCTTTCGCACAGTGGTTTGCTGCGTGCTTCGAGCGTGCAATGGGCTACAATGTGCAATTCCCCGTTCCCCTCAGTGAGCCAGAGGTGAAAGCGATTGCCAAGAGTGTCGCTAAATGGACTCACAAGCGCTTCACTGAGAAAACCTTTGCTGAGTATGTAGCTAGGACGCATACGCCAGAGATTCAGTCGGCAAGAGGAAGAAAGAGTCGTGGTGGGGGTAGGCCAACGGTAGGGACGCATGATGTTATTGATGCTATTCAAGAATTCAAGGCTAAAGGCTATTCTCATCGTAAGATCGCTCATATACTTAATATTTCACCTAGTACTGTTAGTGTGCTATCGCGGAGACAGTGATCGAAAACAACCTATATCAGATAACAGCCCCTCGGGGTGGTTTTGACCTTCGTTAGTTGGAACGCTGTAGAGTCAGGCCAGCTCTGGGCTTAATGGGGCTTGATTGGGCTTGAAGTGAATTAAAAGAAAAATCAGTTAACATCAGTAAAAGTAACTCAGTCTGGTGTAGCGACTGCGAAAGTAGTGCACTGGCTTTAAGTTCCATTTTAGTCTTTCAATGTTCTCAAATGGTTGCTTTGTGCTCCTGTTATGGGTATTATGATAATACAGACTACAAGTATTCAGGTGTGTTCATGATTGGTAGCTTTAAGGAGGGTGAAACTGGTTCATTATGTCGATTTTATCAATACGATGAACTTTCTGGAGACATTCCAATGATGATAACTCGCCAATTACGTCGAAAACTAAGCATTTTAGCAGCAGCTAGTTCAGAGCGATCTTTGTTCCAGCCACGTAGTAACAACTATGAACGATTATCTGGAGTGCTAGAGGGGTGGTCAAGTATACGGATTAATATTCAATGGCGACTTATCTTTAGGTGGCGCGAAGGTGTCGCTTATGATGTTTACTTGGATCCACATAAATATTAGGGTGAAATATGGAAACTATTACAGCCGAGCCTACGACTGTAGGTGAGATGTTAAATGAAGAATTTTTAAAGCCACTTAATATTACTCAGCAGCAACTTGCGGAGGCAATGAAGGTTTCACGCAAGGTTATTGGTCAGATAGTCAATAATACTCGTCGCCTTACAGTAGGCGAAGCTAGTCAATTAGCCGCACTATTCGAGTTGGATGATGATTTTTGGATTAACGTTCAAGCAGCGCATGATCGATGGGAAGCTCGAAAAATCATATCTTCTCAGCATTTCCGACCTATAAATATTTTACTGAATATTTAACGGGAGGATTTTATGACAATTGCAGAACAGCTTGAGGCTAGAGGTGAGGCTAGAGGTATCCAATTAGGTAAGCAAGAAGGCTACCAGCTAGGCCA
>NZ_AUCC01000234.1 GCF_000429565.1 Arsenophonus nasoniae DSM 15247 | reverse complement strand
ATTAATGCCTTACTGTATTGATTGAGATTCCTAACCATCAAGTTGCTCATTTCAGAATCAGTTAAACCCGTAAATTTCATCACCGATTGCGTATCCATCCCTGTCATTAGCGTTTGTTTTGCAATCTCAACGATAAATATCTTTTCTGTGACCAATATCTATTATTAGAATAATTAATTCTTTATCTTGAATATTTACCACAATTCGATAATTCCCGACCCGATAACGCCATAAACCTTTTTTTTCTCCATTTAAAGATTTTCCATAAATTCTTGGGTTTTTGGTGTTAATTAGGTTTTTATTTATCCAAGATAAAATAAATAATTGGTCTGATTTACTGATTCCTTTTAAAGTTTTTACAATATTTTTATGATATTTAACTGTGTACATCATCAAGACCTAAATCAGAGATTAGCTCATCATGATTAATAACATCATCATCAGTCATTTCTTTCATAATTTTATTTGCGCGCTGATAAAGCTTGATATCAATTTCATTTTCAATACGTTCAAGCGCTGACTGTCTTAACAGATTTGAAACAGAAATACCGTTAAAATCTGCAAAATCTTTCAGCAATTCTTTATCTTGTTTGGATATTCTAATGGTTAAATTTTCCATTTACTCACCTATAATGCAAGTGCATTGCAAATACATTATAGGTTAGTGATAACATTTAAGTCAATGACTGGGACTAAATCGGTATTGTTTTCTCTTTTCAAGTACCACGCCCATCTCTTTAGCTTTCCTCTCGGCCTCAAAAAATCCGTGGACGATTTCACCGTCTGGAAATCGCCAAGCGTCGCCTGTGCCGTTGGCCAGCCTTGCGATCCACACTTCGCTATCTTTTTTGGCTGGAATTAACCGCTTTTTGCTAACTTTAATTTTCTCTCTGAGTTGTATTTTTTCGTCCTCAGACAACTCGGCGGACAATACTGTACAATACTCAACGATTTCAGCAAGGTTTTTTTCGTCGGTGGCATCGTCGAGGGCAATTAATGCGGCTTCCAGTTTTGGATGGGTTGCTGGTTGTGTTTCTGTTGGTGCTTCTATCACCGTTTCTGCTTTTTGACGCTGTTTTTCGTTTCGTTCGCGCAGAACATCCCTCAGTGATAGCCGTTTAAACGAAGCAGGAGCCATTCTAAGCGGTTTTTCTGTTGAATTTACATCCTTCGTATACCTCAAGCATCAAAAATAGCTCAGAAGCGCAAGGAAGCCGTCTAGCGAGGCGATGAATCACTGTCTTGAGTGCCATTCTATCAAACCACTTCACCCACGGACTTGAGTCGTATTTTGCGCTTTGTACCGTATCCCGTATTTTTTCCACGTCAGCACGACTCATCACTTCGACAACGAGTTCACCACTATTAAGTTTTGCGAAGGCATAGACTTTCACTATCTCATCACCGTCAACAAACGACGGACGATGCGTTAAATGCTC
>NZ_AUCC01000233.1 GCF_000429565.1 Arsenophonus nasoniae DSM 15247 | reverse complement strand
CTAGGCCAGAAGGATGGTGAGAAAAGCGCCTCGCATAAAATTGCCAAACAACTGTTAATCAATGGTGCAGAGCGTAATCTGATAAAGATTGCTACAGGGCTTTCAGATAGCGAACTAGATAAACTATCTGAATAATGATAAAGGAATAAATATGACAGAAGATAATCTTAAAGCAGATTATTTTGATATATATGACTCTTGTGAAGAAATTAATAAATTAATACAACCCGAAATTATTGATAAAAAAGAAATAGTTTATCTGTGGAAAAATAGCAAAATAGCATTATGTTTTGATTGGGGGGTAGACTATTGGGATCGTCTAGCTCTAGACATCGAATTTATAGTTAATCAAGTAAAGAATTCTGTATACACGGATACTGCTGATTTAAAATTTCTAGAATTACTTTACTCTATTGTTGGTGACAAAATAAATCTTATTAATGAAAGTTCCGTTAATAGGATAATTAAAAGAATAGAAAATATATTGTTCTATTTAAAGAACAGAAAAAGTCACTTAATTTTGCCTGAGAAAATCACATATGAAGATTTTCTACTTAAAAGTTCAATAATTAATGTTCAACCTATCAGTGCTATGACCCGTGCAGTAACTTTCCCTGAAAAGCGACAAATTAATCTTAATCCCATACTTAGTTTTAAAGCAAAACCATATAAAACAAATTGCGAATATTTTTATATAAATATTCCATCTAGAAAAGGCACAGAATGGATTTCATATAATAGCATAAAGAAAGCGATTGATTTTAATAATTATTTTTTAAGTGGTGTTGAGTATGATGATTTTGTTTTACCGAAAGATGAAATAAACGCGCTATTGTATTTATATAGAATTGATAAGGAAGAAAGATCTAATTATTATTTAGAATCAAAAAACACAAGAATAGAAAATCGTTCTAATAACACCCTTTCGCATTTCCCATCGACAACAAGTTCATCACCTAAAACAGTTAATTATCTAGCATCTGCATTAAAAGCATTTATTCAAATTCAGTACGGAGCTGAAGTTGCGGAAAACATCAGAAAATACTTAGAAGATCCTAATAGTGAAGTTAGTCAAGATTTTTCTGGTATTGGGCTTAAAGCTCCAAATGGCAAGGCTTTACAAAAACATATGAGAGATGTCGTAATAGAAATCATCCCAGAAATTGAAAAATCTGAAGTTAACACTTTAGAGTAACTAACCTCCTTAAAATTAAATCTATTTAATATCAATAATTTATATCAATTCATCTCAATTCAATTCATTTGAGAATATTCCAAAGCATCACTGGAATATTCGAATATTCCAAAAACTTATCTCTTATTCTGTTAACACTCTAAATAGCTCTTTAACAATCAGGTATCAGTAAAAAAGTCAGGGAAGTTGCGCCTGTAATTTGCTGATAGCCGAGCATGAAGTTTATGCGAGGCGGAGTTGAGCCTACGGACGTAGGGACTTTCCA
>NZ_AUCC01000232.1 GCF_000429565.1 Arsenophonus nasoniae DSM 15247 | reverse complement strand
TTTTCACGCTTGGTTAATCTTCTGAATAATTTTAAATCGGAGTTCATGCCGCACCTCCGACTCTATTCAGAATTCGGGCGCGTTGACGAAGGGTTAAATTGCGTGAGGTTCGAGCAAATAACTCGATTATTTGATTCGGTGCTTCACAGACAAGCACGCGGAAGGTAGACTTTTTCATAGCCTTACTCCTATCACAGTTAGGTTTAGGGTTAGCTTTACGTCAGTGTTAGAGCACTGGCGTAAAGTGTTATACTTCTATTTTTGCTATCTTTTTGGCTTTCATCATAAAGGAATTAGTATAATTATTATCCCCTTCCTTCATTATTGAAATAAATGCTAACGCCTCTGCTTTAGAAGCCTCACCTTTATCTATCTTAGAGGCTAAATAATCAATAAATTCAACTAACTTACTATCTTGTTCTTCTTTGTTTATATTGTTAGTTTCTTTTTTATCTGATACTTTATATTTTAGCTTTATGATTATTTTATCAGTATCGGTATACTTTCTTCCTATTCTTTGTATAGAGAAACCTGAAGGTAAGTCTGAATCGAATTCCCATATACCATCTGATTTTTTTACAATATTAAGAATTGGACGTTGAATAACTGTCTTTTTGAAGTCATTGAATTTATTAAATTTTCTATAGTCAGACCCAACCATCTTACAAAATTCACCAAGCGTCGTTGTATAACCATTAATTTTAAATCTACTAACAAGTTCAAGGATTCTTTTTTCATACCCACCTCTTAATGAAAGTAAAAGTTTTAAGTCAACCTCTGCAAAACCTTTGCTATAATCAAGCATATACTTAATTGCTTCATCTCCAACATCAAGAGTAAGCACGCCATTCCTAAATTCTGCATAACTACAAAAGGATATACGCTCAAAATATTCCATTTGTGTATTTTTGATTTCAACAAACCGTGAAATAAGATGCTTAGTTGCTTCATCTAAAGTTATGTACAATGCCTGTCTAGATAAATTAAAAAATTCAATTAATTCACCAGTCGAAAATTTAAATCTTTTTGACATAGCATTAGCGTCTTCATTACCGAATTTAATTTTATCTGCCTCACGTTTTAAGCCAACAAAAATCAAACTTAATAAATCTTGTTCTCTAGGTGAGAGGCTCATCCTCGAAGCTATAAAGTGGTGTGACTTTTTAACTTTTGTTCCCATGATGGCAGTAACTTTAAGAATATTGTTCATATGTGGATTTAATTATAATAAAAATCCGCATATAGTCAAATAAAAATCCGCCAAAAAAATATCAAATAATATATTCTTAACAAAAACAGATGATTATAATTGTATAAATAACAAAGATGAGCAAATTTACATCAAATTTTGCTTGCATTTTAAACAAATACACCATAAATAAATGTAAATTCATGCTTGTTAATAGTATTTAAAACGAATCCGCCTATAGTAAAAAACATAACCGCATAA
>NZ_AUCC01000231.1 GCF_000429565.1 Arsenophonus nasoniae DSM 15247 | reverse complement strand
CGCTCGTCATACGAGCCAGCAACAGCAGGACTCGGGCGCTGATCAGTAACACTACGCCCGACAGAATAATTTATTTGCATGGGTTATTTTGCCTTAGTGTTAGTCGGTATTATTGTGTTGTGAATTTTCGGTATGGTGTTTTCTGTATAACTCAGGACTATACTTAAGTGATCCATTGGTTATTTTTTCAATAAGTAATGCAGATTTTTCAGGGATAACATCCCGCCATTGTCCAACAGCCTGTGGAGATATTCCCAAAACTTTAGCAACATTCCTTTTTGAGCGAAAATAACTAACAACAATTGCTTTTAACATTCAGAAACCTCAAAATTATAAATTAAAGTTTACTTTTTATAAATAATATTTTACATAATAAAGAGGAGTTTACAAGTGGCTGAATATGATAGGGAAGCAATAGGCCGTAGAATTTACGAAAGACGAACTGAATTAGGTCTAAGAGCAATAGATTTAGCTGACCTAATCGGGGTCAGTCGCGTAGCGGTGTCTCAATGGGAAAGAGGAGTAAGCGTTTTAGGTGGGGATAAATTAATGAATATATCCGAAGCCTTGAAATGCTCACCTGAATGGATCATTGCTGGTATAGATCGTTTGGAGAAAATACAAGACCTAAACATTGAAGCATCTGATATTAAAATACTTAGACTTGCTCAGCAACTACCTGATACTGAAAAAGATAATCTAATAAAAATGCTTGAAGACAAAGTCGAATATTATAGAAAATTATACACCGAACTCACTCAAAAACTTTCGCCTCAAAAATAAGCTGTTAGATAAAACTACACAACGTATATCTAAGTCTCTTCACTAAAATTATCCATATCAAGATAAGGTAAAATAAAATTTACCTTACATCTTGACATTGATATTTGTGTAAACTAAACTTTATTAAAATTAGTAAGGAGACTTACGAATGGGTAACAACTTTACATTACTAGCTAAGATTTTTGATATATCAGAGCAAATAGAGTTACTACAAAGAATTTCTTTTAGTCTTTCCGGCGAGGAAAGAGATGTTTTGAATGCTTTGGTTCTAGATAAAGCAATTGAATTAAAATCACTTTCAATGAAAGTGCGTGACCAAATCGAGTTAACAAACGATGCTCATACTAATTCAGAAACCATCAACGCAACAAATAAAGCATATCCAGAAAAACAAAAGAAATTTACAGAGTATTTTAGCACTAGAAAAAATAAAAGTTAAAAATGCCCATTAAACATTCTATCAAAAGTACGTTATTTGTGTAAATAGCTACATGTACAGTGTAAGACAAACAAATAACTACTAACACGCTCTTTAACAATTTAGAAAGTCGGAATGTACAGCGCGTTATGTCTGTATGAGTGCAGGTATACACGTTGCATTGAGTGCGATCCGCTCTTTGCAGGACAGCAATGTCAAGGGACAGGCAGCCATACCAGACTGTACAAACGCAAAAACACTAATTATAGGTCATTTTG
>NZ_AUCC01000230.1 GCF_000429565.1 Arsenophonus nasoniae DSM 15247 | reverse complement strand
TGCTTCCCCACAATTAAAAAATCACAGAACAGCTATAGGTTATTATCGGTTGGTATATACAATGGTGTTGCAGTATGTAAATCGGAGGGGCTGTGACTATACCACAATCGTAAGCTTTACGTATAATACCTGATATTGAATATCAATAAGTATAATTAAGATATAAATTGACTTAAATTAATAGGGCTATTATTTCATGAATAATATAAATGTTTTTTCATCTATTTCTTCACCAGAGCGACAAGAGCTCAGTATTATTAATAATGCTCCTGTGATTAAATCACCGTTACCGCAATCTCCTATACCGAATGAAATATTATTAAATATGGTAGGTGAGAAAAAAACCGGGAAAATCACCTATCAGCAGGCAGACGAGGCTTTAGGAAGGGTGTTAACTGTTTTCCACAACACAGAGAATCTGACTCTAAAAAATATCGAGAAAGTGTCAATTAACGATTTATTTTTACTCTCATCAACTCTTAGTTTAAAGATATTCGGTGATACTGCTAATTCAGTCGCTAAGGCTAGTAAATTGATGACGGATACTCAAGCGTTTTTACGTGATCAAAACGTTAAGGCATTTCAAGAAGAATTGGCAAAAAAAATTGAGCAATCCGAAAAAAATAAATGGCTAGTTCTTTTCGATTGGATAGTTGGTGTGGCTGAAATAGCTTATGGCGCGGTGTTGACTTGTCTTGGACAACCCGCAGGTCCAGTTTATATCGCCGCGGGTGTGGCAGGTATAGTCAAAGCTATTGCTGAAACAGCAATATATTTTGGTATAGGTGATAAAGAAATGTGGCAAAAAGTTGCTGATGCAGCATTTTACGTGCAAACAGTACTTGAAGTTGGTGCAGTTATTTTAGATGTTTGCAAAGCTGGAGCATTAGTAACGTTGGGTAGAGGGATCATGAAAGGAACACAAATTATTTTAAAAGAGATGATCCCCCAATTAACTCAAGCAGTTTTAAAGAACTCAATAAAGGAAGGTTTTAAAGCAATGAAGGCACTCGCTGAGAAATTTTATGAGATGTTTGTTCGTGAAATAATGCCTTATATTACAAAACTTAAATCACCTAAAAACGCTATAGAAGCAGGTGCTACCATTTTGAATGGCGTGACTAATGGTGGTCTAGCTATTGCTAAAGGAAGTATTTATTTAGATAAAGCTGGACTTCAAAAAGAGATTGAAGAGTTAATGCTTGAGCAGAATTTCTTTGAATTTTGTTTTGACTGGTATGATAAAATGAAAGAACAGCAACAAAAAACGCTTAAAAATCTTGTAGATAAGCAAGCCGATAGTTTGGAAGGCGCTAGTAAAAACATAAGTGAGACAGGGATGTTACAGGCACGTATTGCTAGCTCGATTGTTTAGTAATTTAGTTTTCTTAGTAACAAATATTTTTAAAATGTCCGTCAGGACATGGAAGGCGGCAGATTGAAATCACAAAGATAACTGAATGGAAAACCGCCGAAGCCAGG
>NZ_AUCC01000229.1 GCF_000429565.1 Arsenophonus nasoniae DSM 15247 | reverse complement strand
ATTCAATAAATTATAAAGATAATAAATACAACAACTTATATTCATTCAATGAAGTAAATAGGAAGGTAATAGTTCAACCGAGTAATTTGATAAGCTATTGATTTTAAAAATAAAAAAAACCAACAAGTGGTTAATTAAGTCATTGAAAATAAAAGAAAAAATAAAATAACAGCCAACCAAAAAAAGCCAGCTAATCTTTTATAATCAAAAAAATATAATCTTTTTTAATCGACTTCCCCCCTGTGGATAACTTTTCTTCCAACAAAAACAATAAACCCAAAAACATGTTACTACTGAGTCACCGTATTTCTTTTTTGCTAATAGTGATATTCCGCTTCCTCGTCTGCTCACTCGCTACGCTCGGTCACAGACTTGCGTCGAGCGGCGGGATTTTAATTAAAAAGATTTTTTGGGTTAACTAACCTCAAACATTGCACTATTCAGTTGCTACAGCTAGCATCACTAGGATTAACTTATCCATTAATTCAGGCATACCATGAACAAAACAGAACTCATTAATCAAATCGCTGAAAAAGCTGACCTAACAAAAAAAGATGCAAAGAAAGCACTGAACGCATTGATTGAAACCGTGACAGAAGCGCTAAAGGCGGGAGATGAAGTACAACTCGTTGGTTTTGGCAGCTTTCAAGTTAAGCAACGCGCTGCAAGGGAAGGACGCAATCTGCAAACAGGCGAGATTATTCAAATTGCTTCTGCAAACGTACCGAGTTTTAAAGCGGGTAAAACTTTGAAAGAAGCGGTCAATTAAAAATTCAAGTAAAAATATAGCCAACATGCTGGCGTTGGCTAGAAGCGGCAATAAACAAAATTATTTATGTAATAAGATAACATACAGTATCAAAATTGAGAATGATTATCAACACCTCATCTTCGACAATTAACATCATCATCGCTGTCATATCGTGCCAATTAGCTTTGCAGGAATGCTGCGCATGGGTTACGTGCAATATATCAATCTCTCACCGCTTCGCGGGCTTCGGCGATTTGACTATTGTCATTCTCTGTCACTATTGAGTATCGCCTTCCATGCCTAACGGCATCAAAAAACCACTATAAGCAATTCCAAGCCCCGCAAAATTATTGGCAATACGTTTTGATGAGTTAAATCACGAAAACGCCGTACAGAGCGTTACAGGACGCTTAAAATTGATTTATGAACCAGAGATGAACTGCAATATCAAAAAATTCACCGATTTCTCTAAAATTCCCTGTAATCAATTTTTTGGTGTTTTTAGATAGAAAAAATCCGATTTTACCCCAAAAATTGCAGTAGTAGCCCTGCCGCGCCTGTGCACCAAATGTGTCGTTTTTTATGCAGTTGTACAATGCCACTAAGCGTAGACCAGTACTGGCCTTTACCGTGATTTAAGTGAGGCAAAAACTTGATGGTTAGGAAATTGAATCGCTTTTAAAGTGAGTAGCAAAAGCCATCCCTTATTGCAAAAAGGAGATGGGGATCGATTTATTGTGT
>NZ_AUCC01000228.1 GCF_000429565.1 Arsenophonus nasoniae DSM 15247 | reverse complement strand
CAACGAGAAAACTGTCAGAATTTAATAGAAATATTGAGTTCAAAACACTTCCATTAATGCCTTACTGTATTGATTGAGATTCCTAACCATGAACGTTATGCCGAGGCTTATCAGATGCAACAAACCGTATTAAAACGGCTTCCTGAAAAAATCCAAAAGCAATTTGAAGAAGAAAAAAGGAAATTACTGAATGAGCATTAAATTCCGCTTCCTCGACAATGCTGTTCGGTGCTCGCAAGCTGCGCTCCGCCTCAGCATCGTCTGTGGGGAGCGGATTGATATTTATTAAGCATTCATTCTGGCAATGACAAAAATAACCACCGCCATTATCAAAAATATCAAAAGGGGGAGTCCAATTGTAAATTTTAAATACTTCACAAATGACTTAACCAGTGCTTGTTCTACGGCTTTTTGTATTATTTTTTCTAATTCTAATGGAGTAATGTTCATTTGTTTAACACTTCGTTTAGTTACTAAGGATTAAATTAGCATGAAAACCTGTAGATTGATGGGTTGATTTATTTCGTCGTGCCAAACGTTGCAGATTATCCTCAACATCCGCTTGGGTGACCTCTCCGACTATCTGACCGTCTTTGTCATAACGACTAGCCCCTAACTGGATAAGTGCGCGATAATCAGCGTGATGCCCAATACTGCCTAAACAGGCTCTCAAACGCCTTCTGGCTATCGGTAAACACTTATCCTTAACCTCTTGCCACATATCCTGCTGGATACCAATTTTCATTGGGCATAACTTGCCATCAGGGAAAAGATAAGGCCAAAACGTGGTTATCTGTGAGATGGCTTCTTCTAACGGCAATCGCTTTTTAGGCGGTGTAGGTGGTTTTGGTATTTTAACCTTCACTTCCTGTTTAGGTTTAACTACCGATTTATGGGACTGCTGTTTTACTACCTTTTGGGGTTTCGGTTTTTTTGCCTGTTTTTTGGGCGCAGCATTGACCCAGACCTTTTTACCGTAAACAGGGTTACTCGAGGTCTGATCTTCTTGTGAAGCCTTTCTAGGGCGATTAAGGCTTAATTTCTTGCGTTCCGTCATCGTTTTAATCTTTAAACAGGTTACTCATTTCAGTATCAGTGAGACCCGTTGATAGTTTCACGATATCTCTTTCTACGCCTTTCTCAAGAAGTTGGCGCGCTATCTTCATCGAAGCTTGTTTCTCGCCTTCTTGAATTCCTTCAAGTTTACCTTTTTGAACACCTTTTTGTTCACCAATTTGAATACCCTTTTGAATACCTATTTCTTCAATTTGTTGAGCAATCGTCATAAGTGCTCCTTCGTGTTTCTCTGATTGCTTGGCTATCTCAGTGATAAATTCCATTGGCTTTTTGGCGTTACCTTCCTGAATGAGATAGTTAAACATAGTAATAACTTGATTATCGGTATAATAATTATACGACAGCAGTGTCACAATTTCATCAAAAAGCTCTGTCATATCCCTTCGGCGAATGTGCTTCTGTATCAGCGTTAACAAAGC
>NZ_AUCC01000227.1 GCF_000429565.1 Arsenophonus nasoniae DSM 15247 | reverse complement strand
ATGGCTGGGGTACCAGGATTCGAACCTGGGAATGCCGGAATCAGAATCCGAACAAAAAATAATTCAAATCAATTAGTTAAAACGTATTGAAAGAATATACAGTATATTTTTGTGTTAAAAATTACTGATTTTTTAATGGGTTAATTCTTTTTATTTTTGTATATTCTTTCATTTTTTCAATTTAGGAAGGTCAAGTGTGGGTGTTATTTTTACTTTTCTATCATAAATTTGTACTTGAGATTCAGTTTTATGACCGCTAAATAGTTGCTTATCTTTTGAACTACCATCAAAATCTGATATCCCTTTCGCTTTTATATCGTGAAATGTAAAGTCAAGATTTCTTCCTAAAGTTTTAGTTGCTTTTGATTTCGCTTCACGCCAATGATTATCAAATCCAGATTTCGTAAATTTAGTTCCATTTGAGTTTCTAATAACATAAGACTCTATATTTTGGGGTGGAAATAAATTAATGGCATAATCAATAGTTTCTTTTAGTCTTGGTGTCCATTGCTTTATTTGTTTCACCCCTGTTTTTCCTTGTCTTATATATATTCCTTCTTCCAATATTTGATTATGTTTTAATTCAAGAATGTCTCCAATTCTAGATGCACAAAGATATGAAATTTCCATGGCAATTTTGACAATTTGTGATGCAGAGTCATATGTAACATTATATTCTTCATCAGTAATATATTTATCCCTATTTTTTAATGAAAACTTTTTTATTCCTAAACAGGGGTTATTTTTACAGTAACCTCTTTCATAACCCCAACTAAAGGTGACAGACATGTAGGATAATTCATGATTTGCCTGTGTTTTACTCTGTGTTCCTCTAATATCCATATATTTTCTAATATGTTCAGGTTTAATATTATTGACATGAATATTTCCAAAAACTTTTAAAATATTTTTTCCTCCTTGATGTTTGTCTTTTTGAGATCTAATTGAAAGTTCAGAAAAATGAGGACTATTTAAATACATACTCCATAATTCTTTAAATGATAACAATTTTTTTATATTATGAATCTTATTTTCATAAACAGACCATAATTCAGCCATTGACATTGATAAAGAACCAAGAATAATAGTTTTATTATCTTTTGTTTTTAGATAATAAGAACTTTTGCTTTTAGACACTCTGCTTGGCAATTTGTTATCTTCTTTATTTTTACGTTTTCTGGCCATTGATCAAAGCTCCAAAATCTGGTTCAACTTCTGATTCAAAAATAACTCTTTGTTTAGTAAATAAT
Source organism: Arsenophonus nasoniae DSM 15247 (assembly GCF_000429565.1). GTDB lineage: Bacteria > Pseudomonadota > Gammaproteobacteria > Enterobacterales > Enterobacteriaceae > Arsenophonus > Arsenophonus nasoniae. The sequence goes on along the minus strand of NZ_AUCC01000227.1, from coordinate 263 downwards.
ATTTCTTTGAAAACAATAGGTTTGCCTAATTTGTTTACTAGATGAGGTAATTTATTTTGTTCTAACCATTTAATTTGAGATTTCTTCTGTTTGTAACCTGTAAGTGCAGAAAGCTCATCATCAGATAAATATATTGACTGCATTTTGATTCTTCCTTTTAATGAACTAATTCAAAAACTCACACTATTCTCAGGCGCTTCATTGCCCCATAGATCCCAGCCCTGCACTTTGTCACGAGCAAAAAGTTCGATACGTTTCACCTC
>NZ_AUCC01000226.1 GCF_000429565.1 Arsenophonus nasoniae DSM 15247 | reverse complement strand
GACGGCGCAAATTGCTGTTTTTACAAATCGCCGCGATTGGAAGAAATCAGCGTTGAGGAATGCCTCGCTAATACGGAAAAGCAGACGGATATTACCGAAGAGCAGGAAATAGACCAGTTTTGCGCTTTGCTGACGATATTTGGGATTCAGGAAGAGTACGACGAAGGGGAAATTCGAGATGCAGATGAATTGCTCGCCAATCCAGCGGAAGAGCCAGAGCTTTTTGAGCAATATACCGAACTGCGTGAATTGTTGTCTGTGAAAATACAGGAAGTAGGCAAAACTATCTCTTTAAGCGAAATTAATAAAATAGCGATTAATCTTTTTGAGTGTGGAAAAGATAATCAGTTATTAACTCAATCAACAGAGTTATCCACTGAATCTGTAGTTATACCTGTGGAAAACTTGGGAGAAGTCGAAAAAAGCGTGACGAATGTCGCACTTGATGAGTTGGTTAATAATTATACAGAAGAAAAAGAGTTAATTAACTCGGTCATCAAAAATATCGAAGACAACTCCATTTTCTCTGCTTTCCCACCCGTTAACGGAAAAATCATGAGCGGCGAGGGTATCGAGCTTGAGATGTTAAACGGCTGTGTTGATGCGTTAAAACCCACAGAAAGTCTGATTGTTCGCCACCTCGCAAATAGCACCTATCATGCGGCAAACGGCTATTCCAGTACGCAAATACGAGAGATTCAGAAAGCAAAAACAATAGCTGTCGTAGATTCAAACAAGGACGCTCCCTACAAAGAGACTAAAAACGGTGCGTTTTTGATTGGTACGGCTGTACATGCCGCTATTCTTGAGCCGGAGCGCTTCCGTGAACAGTACCTTTGTGCGCCAGATGTTGATTTGCGAACCAAAGATGGCAAACAAACCTTGGCGGATTTTGAGGCGCAATCCGTGGCCAAAAATCAAATCGTGCTCAAAAAAGACGACTTTGAGCAAGTTGAAATGATGCGAGATTCTGCACTGGCTTACCCAATGGTTGACGAGCTACTAGAAAACGGCGAACCAGAGGTTTCAATTTTCTATCGTACGGAAAAGGGAACACTCTTGAAAATCCGCCCTGATTTTTTCGGCATATATTCCGACAAACCCTCCTTGTTGGATGTGAAAACAACAGAAGATGTTTTTGATTTTGGTAATTCCGTTAACAAGTATAGCTATCACATACAGGCGGAATTTTACCGTCTGGTTGCCTATTGGGTTTTTGGTCAAGCGATGACTTTCACTTTCTGCGCGATTGGAAAAAAAACAGTTTGCGGGCGTTTTCCGGTGATACTTTGTGAGCCAGACGACGAAGATAGCGAACAGGGCGTATACGAAGTCAACCGTGTGATTGATATGCTAGAAAGCGTCATTGAAACTTATCCGATAGTTAAAATATCCCGTCCTTTCTGGTCAAAACAGGCGGATAGAAAACGCAGAGAAGCGTTGATGTTGGAAGGAGGTGT
>NZ_AUCC01000225.1 GCF_000429565.1 Arsenophonus nasoniae DSM 15247 | reverse complement strand
AAACCCAGTGCATTAATGCACTATCGTTTGATGAATTCATAGTCAAACGAGGCGAACCGGGGGAACTGAAACATCTCAGTACCCCGAGGAAAAGAAATCAACCGAGATTCCCCTAGTAGCGGCGAGCGAACGGGGAGTAGCCCAGAGTCAGCATCGATATTAGCATCAGGAGAAGGGTCTGGAAAGGCCAGCCATAAAGGGTGATAGCCCCGTATCCGAAGGTGTTAGTATCGTGAGCTCGAAGAGTAGGGCGGGACACGTGTTATCCTGTCTGAATAAGGGGGGACCATCCTCCAAGGCTAAATACTCCTGACTGACCGATAGTGAACCAGTACCGTGAGGGAAAGGCGAAAAGAACCCCGGCGAGGGGAGTGAAAGAGAACCTGAAACCGTGTACGTACAAGCAGTGGGAGCCCCATCACTCAAGTGCCTCGGCAGTTGGGTGATGGTATACCATCACAATAACAGCGCAGGCTTTGCCAACAAGGTTGTTCGGTTTTTTCAAGCCGCAGCGCAGTGTAGCTAGAAGTACACGAGCAGCGGAAGTTAAAAAAGCGGGCAAGATTGGCCGCAAAGACAAGCGGGACATTTGAGGATGGGGTGACTGCGTACCTTTTGTATAATGGGTCAGCGACTTATATTCTGTAGCAAGGTTAACCGTATAGGGGAGCCGTAGGGAAACCGAGTCTTAACTGGGCGTCAAGTTGCAGGGTATAGACCCGAAACCCGGTGATCTAGCCATGGGCAGGTTGAAGGTTGGGTAACACTAACTGGAGGACCGAACCGACTAATGTTGAAAAATTAGCGGATGACTTGTGGCTGGGGGTGAAAGGCCAATCAAACCGGGAGATAGCTGGTTCTCCCCGAAAGCTATTTAGGTAGCGCCTCGTGAATTCATCTTCGGGGGTAGAGCACTGTTTCGGCTAGGGGGTCATCCCGACTTACCAACCCGATGCAAACTCCGAATACCGAAGAATGTCATCACGGGAGACACACGGCGGGTGCTAACGTCCGTCGTGAAGAGGGAAACAACCCAGACCGCCAGCTAAGGTCCCCAAGTCATGGTTAAGTGGGAAACGAAGTGGGAAGGCTTAGACAGCCAGGATGTTGGCTTAGAAGCAGCCATCATTTAAAGAAAGCGTAATAGCTCACTGGTCGAGTCGGCCTGCGCGGAAGATGTAACGGGGCTAAACCATGCACCGAAGCTGCGGCAGCAACAGCAATGTTGTTGGGTAGGGGAGCGTTCTGTAAGCCGTTGAAGGTGGACTGAGAGGTCTGCTGGAGGTATCAGAAGTGCGAATGCTGACATAAGTAACGATAAAGCGGGTGAAAAACCCGCTCGCCGAAAGACCAAGGGTTCCTGTCCAACGTTAATCGGGGCAGGGTAAGTCGACCCCTAAGGCGAGGCTGAAAAGCGTAGTCGATGGGAAACGGGTTAATATTCCCGTACTAAGGGTTACTGCGAAGTGGGGACGGAGAAGGCTAGGCTATCCGGGCGACGGTTGTCCCGGTTTAAGCGTGTAGGTGGGTCGTGCAGGCAAATCCGTACGACTATA
>NZ_AUCC01000224.1 GCF_000429565.1 Arsenophonus nasoniae DSM 15247 | reverse complement strand
TGTTGCTCAAGTAAGTTTTTCTTTTCTTCATCTTGAATTTCTAAACTGTATTTCACTATGCAGCCCTCACTATGTAGTTAAAAGCAATATTACGTGGTCTCATTGATATCCATACAGCTCCACTATTTCCCAAAGCTTTGGAATTTGCTTGCGTTGCAAATATAACATTGTCAGATAGAACAGCTTTTAAATCCTCATTATTTGGTGCTTTCGCATTTTTTGGAAAAATGTTGGTTGCAGTTTCAGCGTTGGAAAATGCAGTGCCAATTGAGCTTTCTTGCACTGTTTCATCAACACCAAAATAATCTAATGCTGCCGTACGAATTTCTGTCGCTTGTTGAGATGACAAAACAGAACGTGATGGATCTACGCCACGGATAAATTCACCGCGCAAATCCGGCAATTTCCCAGAAGGATATGCTAACGCTAATTGGGGATATTTGACTTTATCAAAGTCGGTGCCGTTACAGACTAAATAACCTGATGGTGGTGTCGATTGTGGCCAAGGAATAGGCGCGCCAACCGGATAATTGTTAATCGCGTCCACATCAGCGGTTAATGCCAGTGTGCCATTTTTAGCTGAGGGAATGGTGACAACGGCTTTATTGTTATTTTTGGTATCTCTATACACGAAATAGGCATCGCCCGGGGCAGTTTCGAGCAACAGTTTATTTCCATCGCCTTTGGTAAAAAGCAAGCTGGCGTAACTACCGTTACTCTTTATATTTATTTCCCCAGCAGTGAATGTTTCCCAAGAGTCTTTCTTAGCATAATTGTCATCACAGGCTTTTTGGCTTATCACGTCGGTTGTTGAGTTACCGGTTGTTTGTTTGACAGCAGCACTATTAAGTTTGGTATTGAGTCCTTGTGTCAATTCTATTTTGGTGGCGTAATCGCCTTTTGCCTGTTTTGTATTTAAAGCATCGGTCACCAATTTTTGACTCGTCACTTTATCGGTGGCGGAGCCTAATTGCTGCACGATATTTGCAGCCAGAATAGCGTCTTTTAATGATTGCCATTGGGTGTTGTCAGTTAAGGGATTTCCGGCGTTGTTATCGGTTTTGGATTTGTAGATATCGCCTTCAAATACGCATAGTGAGTTTTTGTAGTACGTCTGTTTGTCGGCATACTCAGCCATTCCATTTTGGAATAAGTAAGCTGCAAGTCCACTAATGGTAAATTCCACCGCATTAAAATCCTGCATGGTGGGCAATTCTGATACAGGCACAATACCCCAACCACGGTAAAAATCGCTGTTGAGATTTTTCTCCAGTTTGTCTGTGATTTCTTTTGAACCAAATACAGTTCTTTCTTCCGTTTTGCTTTGACTGGCAAACGGTTTAACGTCAACATTGGGTCTGTTGATTTTCAAGGTTATCTCCTATTGTTCAAAAAGGTTTTCTTGGCAAAATAGCCAATTCTTGCTTCGGGGTTGGTATCAAAACGGCTGTACCACGAAATGGCATTCTGATGCCCCTTAAATCCAAATGTGCCTTTGGGTTCTTGCGTGACGTAGTTAATTTGCACGCCTTGCGGACGGGGTAATAAATCAAGCCGTAAGA
>NZ_AUCC01000223.1 GCF_000429565.1 Arsenophonus nasoniae DSM 15247 | reverse complement strand
TCACCAAAAATAACGTCAGGTTTGCACTGCTGGATGAGGTGAAAGAACGCGGGCCACAAGTGCCGCTCATCAGCAAATCCTTTACCTTTGCCTGCTGCGCTGAAAGGTTGACAAGGGCAGCTTCCTGTCCAGACTGGCTTATTATCCGGCCATCCTGCATGACGCAATGCGTATGACCAGACACCAATTCCGGCGAAGAAATGACATTGGGTATATGACTTGAGGTCATCAGGTTTCACATCCTCTATTGAGCGTTCATCGACATCACCATCGGCAATATGACCCGCAACGATTAAATTACGCAGCCATTGTGCCGTGTAAGGGTCAATCTCGTTGTAATAAGCAGACAAAATGATTCCTTACCCTTCGGCATGAAATGATTAATTGGGATTAATTCAGGAGGAATAATTAGCGGTTTTTTGCTTTGACTTGAGGCTGATACTTTCCAGCCCAAACTTTGGCCGCATGTAAACAATCTGAAAAGATCTTGCCCTTTGCGCTGGCTGCATTACGGCGATAATGTTCGACTGCGATATCTGCACTAATTCTGGCTACAGATTGCTCGTAACCCTGCTTAACAAGTTCAGTTACCACATGTTTTTCAATGAATTCGACATAGTTCTTCATGTGTTTTTTTCTCCTCGTCTATCTCAGGAAAATCACCCAAGTCGTATAGCTTGAACTGAATAAGATCTCTCACCAGTTGTTCAGCTTTTTTAATTGATTTTTTCTCTTTCCTGCGTAGCGTCATCAAATTGCTACCTTTTTGACTGTGCTCCGTGAAAGAATATTTTTCAGCCAGTGCGACCCGATCTTGCATCTGCTTAATCGTGAGTTCTGTTAATCCGGATAGATCGAGAAGATTAATATCCTTGCGTCCTTCTAGCTCGGTCATGTGATCGAATACCTGCGCCTGAAGTTCATAGCTGTAGCTCATCGCCATCAAACAGGCTTCACGTTTAGGGAATCGGTAACAGGGATAGATTCGTCCCTTGTCATCTGTGTAATCGGCGAAAAATTTCGCTGATTGTTTTTCACCCAATACTTTGGGCACTTTCTTTAGAAAATCTTTATGCTGTAACTTTCGATATTTTTTACAGGGAAACATTAATCCCTCTGCTTCCGCTTTTGATTTCCGGTCAGCGTTAATGTAGTCAACCATTTCAATACTGCTCATGGTTGGCTGTTTAGATATGGGTAGTACGACAACATTTGAATATTGCATTGCGTTTTCCTTTTGAAATGAACCTTTGCGGCACAGAAATCAGCCTATCGAGGCTCCCCAGCACTAACCGACTTCCTCAAAGGTTCATTTCAAATGGTTCAGGTTCGATATGATTATTCGCGCAGCGGGGTGCGGTTGAAAAGATTTAACATGGATAAGGGTCTTTCAATTGGTGTAATGATTGGGACAGATTTTCTATTTCTTTTTTGGTTTGCAAAAATCTATCTGTTTCCAACTCTACGCCGATAGCTTGCCGACCTAATTTAATTGCTGCTTTTACCGTCGAACCAGAACCCATAAAGAAATCCGCTACGGCATGACCTGACCTGCTACTGGCGTTAATAATGTGCTC
>NZ_AUCC01000222.1 GCF_000429565.1 Arsenophonus nasoniae DSM 15247 | reverse complement strand
TCAGTATCAGTCAAACCCGTAAATTTCATCACAGATTGCCTATCCATACCACTTTCTAGCATTTGGCGCGCTATCTTCATCGAAGCCTGTTTTTCTCCCTCAAGTTTACCTTCTTGAACGCCATCATTTTTACCTAATTGGTAGCCTTCCTGACGACCTTCCAGTTTGCCTTTTTGAATTCCAATCTCTTCAATTTGTTGAGCAATAGTCATAAGTGCCCCCTCGTGTTTCTCTGACTGTTTGGCTATCTCAGTAATAAATTCCATTGGTTTTTGGGCGTTACCTTCCTGAATGAGATAGTTAAACATAGTGATAACCTGATTATTGGTATAATAATTATACGACAACAGTTTAACAATGCTATCGAGTAGCTCGGTCATATCCCTTCTGCGAATGTGTTTTTGTAATAATTCCAATAACGCCATTCGCTTGTGTTGCATAATCTCACCATCATCAAGTGTGGTGACATCGGCTAACTTAAAAGGATGGGTGTAGATACGCTTTGCTAGTTCCTTGTCTTCAAAGCAGTCAAGCCAATTTGTGCTATAGGGGTGAGGACTCTGTTCACCACAATAAAATAAAATGGGGAAAACCAGTGGCAACTCTTTGTGACCAGCCTCTAGATGCTTGTGCATGGCAGCAAGGCTATATCGCATGAGTCGCCAAGCCATGAGCTTATCAGGGGTGGATTGATGCTCAATTAACACGTAGATATATCCGCTTCCCTTTGTTGTGCTGACTGAATACAGAATATCACTCTGGTAATTTTTCATCTCACTATCGATAAATGAGCCAGACTCCACTTTGAGGCTATCTAAGTCACACAGGGCTTTAATCTCATCCGGTAGCCAAATGTCGAAAAAGTCTTTTGCAGTCTCTTTCTCACTTAAAAACTGCTTGAATACGGCATCGTGTGGGGTTGGGGTGAATTTTTTCGTCATTAGGGTTAATGCCTTTTTTACCTAAAAACTTGATTGACGAGTTTATCACAACATCATAATATATTCTTGTTGAGAGTAATTCTCATCTTCTTCCGACTTCTTAGCAGAAAATAGTACTATAATGCGCTGATTTATGGCGCATTATTTTTTTAAAATTAAGTGCATGGATTTGCACAAAAATGCACAAATTTGCACAATTTTTTGCCTACCTGAAATCACGGTTAATACCTGTACTGGCCTAGTCTGAATTGAATTGTGCAACTGCACAAAAAACGACACTTTTAACGGGCAGGCGTGCGAGGCTACTACTGCAATTTTTGGGGTAAAATCGGATTTTTTCTATCCGAAAGCACACGAAAAATTGATTGCAGGGAATTTTAGAGAAATTGCCAAATTTTTTGATATAGCAGCTCATATCTAGTTCATAAATCAATTTTAAGCGGCCTAAATCGCATTCTAAGGCGTTTTCTCTGTTTTAGTCATGAAAACGTACCTTTTTGATTTTAGCGTTGCTTAGAATCAATTTGAGAAGGTTTTATTGGTTTTGATGCCGTCAGGCATGGAAGGCGATACTCAA
>NZ_AUCC01000221.1 GCF_000429565.1 Arsenophonus nasoniae DSM 15247 | reverse complement strand
TCAACCGAAATACAGTTACTTGGTTTTTTCTGTCTGAAGCGAACATCGGTTGCGCTCCCTTTTCGCTCAGGATTCCACGTCACCCAAATTTCAGAGCCTTCTTCTCGCACCGTAGGGATTAATTTTTGCCATGCGTACTCTGGTACGTTTTCAGCCTCATCTATCCAGCAGAACAAAATTGATGATTTTGATTTTAGGCTATCCAAGTTATGCCTTAATCCACAAAATACAAAAGAAACCCGCTTGTCTTTGGTACGAATATATCTTTCACCAATATCAAAAAAAGGATTAAGCCAACTGACGCTTTGTATTGCCTGTTTCACTTCCTGCATACTCGAGTCTTCAAGTGAGTTCATGAATTCACGGGCACAAAGTATCACGCCTTTTTTGCCCACCCTTGCTGCATTAAAAGCATTAACCGCCAACATCAACGCAAAGGTACGGGTTTTTCCACTTCCTCGCCCACCGTAAGCGCAACGATAACGAGCACAACGGTTAAAAACCTTAACGAGTTTTGGAGGAATTTTAACGGTTGCTATTTTCATCATGTTTAAATTTTCCACCGATAACTTGAATGACAGAAGGGAAAATATCTTGTGATTCATCAAGTCCCGATGCTTGTTTGATTTCTAGCAATAGCGTGTTAGGGACGGGTATACCTTCTATCTCAATAAGTTGACCAGCTTGAAGCGGAGTAATTTCCCCTGAATTCTTTCGTTCTAGAATTGTTTGCAAATAACATATTTTTTCTTCTTCCTGAGACATAATCACACTACTTAATCCAATCTTCTCAAAAACGGCAATATCATTGTGGGTAGGGTGTATTTCCTTGATACTTTCGCTTTCACCGTCAGGGGTCTTATTGATAGTTTTCATTTTTCTGACATCAAGGTTTTTTACCGCCGTTTTTATTATCTTTTCTCTAATCATCGATAGAGCTTCACCAAAAGCCCTATCAAAATCATAATACTCACGCCTCCAATTTCTGATAGTTTTCTCATCGATAGCAAGACGTTTTGCGATCATTCGATTAGAAACTTTGCCATTCGCTAGCGCTACATCACGGACAAAATCAATGTAGTTTTTCTTAAAAACTATTCTCGCTGGCATGACTTACCTTCAATTAATTTAACATTTGTGCAACAAACCAGAGAATCCGCATTTTGGGTGCGGACAGATTTTGCGGAAACCGTAGAGAAAAATTTTAATCGGGTGTTTAAGTTAAGTGAGTTATCCACTGCGGAAATAGGATTAAAAAAAATGCGGAAATAGACGTTTTTGGCTATTCTGTGATTTATCCTGCTGAATCCCTTTGATAGCAAAAAAGTAAGGATTTAACCCCATTTACCTTAATGGTTAAAAAATAAACGCAAATGTTAAAAATTTAACTCGAAAATTGACCCTGAAAATCGCCCATAAATATTTGACGTCGTCTCAATGTTTTTGTGACCCAACATTTTAGAAATAACGTGAATATCATTGTGTTTTTTGATAAGACGTACCGCAGCAAAATGCCGTAAGTTGTGAAATTTCCCAATCCGGTATTTTTCCAGTAATTCCTTAACGATTCCTGTCGTACTGTAATTTAATGACAACCTTTTCCCTGATTGACTGGTGATTAAAGGCTC
>NZ_AUCC01000220.1 GCF_000429565.1 Arsenophonus nasoniae DSM 15247 | reverse complement strand
TTTAACGTCTAAGAATTTCAAAAATAAGTTAACAAAAATTTAACATTAATTATTAAGCAGAATAACGGGTGCGAAAGGTGATTTCCCCCTTTTTTGAGGTGAGAGAAAGATTTTTCAATAAGCGGTAATGATGTTTTTAGAACAATATGAGTTAACTTTGTACAATTTAGTCGATTTTAAATAGATCTCCCCTCACCCCAACAAAGGGACATAGCGCATTCGGGCAATCTCTAAAGCATGATAGACTAATTGAGATATCTTTAATCCTTTGATAAAACGAGAAAATCGCATCCTTCCACCACAAAGAATGCAGCTAAACGGATCAACACCTAAAAACCGCTGACTTAGCAGCGCAAAGGGAACAGACCCTTTTCTTTTGAATTCGGATTGGCCGACGGCGTTTCTAACAACATCCAGAAACTTTCCCACCACCCGATTGGCTAAAAAACCAAAATAACGGAGCATCCGAAAATGTTTTTCGGGGATTTGTTTGATAAGCCGTAAAATTAATTCTTTTTGGGATAAATCTAAATTTTTGTAGTGACCCGTATTATGGTCAAAAAATCGTAACGTAATACGACTTCCGCCATCGTAATGCTCAAGCCTCGCCCCCGAGACAGGCGGTTTCTTCAGGTAACGCCCCAGATACTTTGCTGTCTTTTTGGCATTGGATGTCGGGTCGGCAAAATAGACATGCCAATAATCTTTACCTTCGGCATTTTTCCCTGCATTAAGAATAAACCGCTTCCACTCATCATAATCTCTTATGTGCTGTAAACTTTCAGGTAGGTAAATTTTTCCCCAGACAGAAAGAAGATATTGTCGAACATTCCACATCCAACGTTTTCTCACTTTAGCGAGGTCAAATTGCATCGACTTCCATTTTTCATTCTGATTGATGCCCCCCATTGTCCATGAGAGATGAATATGCGTGTTCCAGTTTAGTTTTCTCCCATAGGTATGTAGCGCACCAAAAATACCCATGGTTAATCCGCGTTTCTTCGCTGCATAAAGTAAATTGTCCGCAGCAAACGGGAACAGTTTCCCTAGTAACCATCGATTCAATTCAAAGAGAGGCCAAAGACTGTGCGGCATCGTAAATGTGCCATGCTGCCATTTGACATTAGGTAAACGTTTAATCGTGGTCTTTATCCAGTTATCCGTCAATTTTTTCCCACAGGATGGGCAACCCCGACCTTTGCAGGTAAAACAGACTAACTTTTGATGATCACAATTCTCGTTTTCACAACAATACTCACGGAAACCCATCATGGGTGTGCCGCAAGCCAACATTTTTGTGACTACTTCTATTTCTATCTCTCTGAGTTGAGTGGTTTCCATAATTTCAGCCCAGGCCTTATTCCGCTCAAAAAGCGATTTTAACGGTCGGGGTTGAAAATCTTTTTTCATAGGAAAGGACATAAATCAGTTTAGCTTTGATGGACGATATTACACTCAAGACACGGACTAAAGCTCCCTCAATCTTTCTGTAAGGCATTTTCAGTTTATAGGCCAAAAAAAGATACTTAAAAATTAAGAGCCAATCAGAATAGATTACCGCGCGTTTTATCACTAGATATCAGCGCACAGTGTTTCAGGTTATCGATTTGCAGCCGTAGGCTGATTCGTTCG
>NZ_AUCC01000219.1 GCF_000429565.1 Arsenophonus nasoniae DSM 15247 | reverse complement strand
AACTCTGGAGCTTCTTTTTTTGGCAATCTCAAATGCTCCAGCATATCTATCAGCTGGCGTATCTCTTCACCTGAGATATTTGTTATGACTAAATCCTGCTTCGGTGAATCGTAGCCAATGCAATCAAGCAGTTTTGCCATCTTCGGAATTATCCCATCCTCTGACTGCCATCTCGTGATTTGAGATGGATTGACGCCAATAGCCTGAGCAATTCTTATTGCTGAATGTGCCTGAATGCCATTACGTATTCTAGCTTCAATGTTTTTTGCATTTGATTTGCGTGTAATCGTAGTTTCCATGTCTATACTTAATTCCATAAGTTTCAGATAATAGTTATCCCTCCCGATGGGCTGGGAATTTATAAATCTCCCAATTTCAGGGAGGCCAAGTTGTTAAAGAGCAATAATTTTATTTTTTTCTATAAAACTCAGTTCTGTATTTTAATTTTCCTTTAGTGATGCGCTCCAATTTTAGAGCGGATCTTTCAGGAATAATTGTTCTCCATTGAGAAACAGCTGAATCAGAAATCATTAATTTCAATGCGATTTCTCGATGAGAACCAAAAAAATTCACGACCTCATCTTTTAGCATTAACACCTCCATTAAAGAATACTTTAATTATCATTTTAAAGGAAACTTAAGTCAAGAGGAATTAAGATTACTTAATTATGGAAATGAAATCGATTGGTGAACGCATTAGACTGCGCCGTAAAGAGCTTGAGCTCACTCAAAAACAGCTTGGGAAAAGAGTTGGGGTTTCTCACGTTGCAATTTCCCAATGGGAGAAAGAAGAAACTGAACCAAAGGGAGACAACTTGCTGTCTTTAGCAGATGCGTTAATGTGCACTGCTGAGTATATACTTAGAGGTACAACTTCAGAAAAACCTATTAGATGTGATAATGATACTTATAAATATAGCAGGCTAACCAAAAGAGAAGAAAATCTTCTAGAAATGTTCAATGCATTAACAGAAGATGAACAAAAAAATTATCTGAAAGAGATTACTGAGACTCGGGCTAATCTTGAACGAATCTATAAAGAAATGAAAGAAAAAGAGAAGAAGTCAAAAAGAGCATCGTGAGAATGATAATTGATTGATATTTATAAAGTAAATAATGTTATTTTACCATGTTCATTTAGGAGATAAAGATGAGCAACAACCAGCTCAACAAAATACCACACCAAACGATAGCAAATAACTGAATGCTACCCCGAGGGTTTTTTATTGCCCTCTCACCTTTCTCCTAAGAAGTTCCTCAGCTTTAACCTTCCTCTTTTTTTAACAATCCTTTTTATCGCTGAAAAAACAATTATTCTAAAAATCATCACGTTATAAATTTATATTAAAAATTTTACCTTATTATTTAAGTTATCTTTAGTTTAATGTTGACTTTTTCATTAAGATAACTTAAATTTATATTCATCAACTCACTGCAACAGGCAGACGACAGACAATACCACGAGTTATCTGAAACTGTGCCAGACGTTGCCAAGTAGCCAGCCTGAGGCGTACGAACATGAAGGCAAGTGACGACAGTTAAGCCGAGGATTTAAGATATGACGAATGTAAAAAGCACCTATGAATTTAGGCGCTTTGAACAAAAAGCGGTTAGTACTGTGTTTTTAGTTAGTGGGTATCT
>NZ_AUCC01000218.1 GCF_000429565.1 Arsenophonus nasoniae DSM 15247 | reverse complement strand
CGTGCTGCTGTCTATTCCTTTCTTTAACTGCTTAATCGCTTCTGTGTCGTTAATTTTTTTGTCGATTTCTTCTAAAATATCACCCGGTAAACTATCCGGTTTTCCTGATGCTTCTACAAAAGGCGATTTACCATAACTGTTTATCGTACGAATATAGAAATAATACTCGTGACCAACCTTAAGATTCTCCTGTGTCCAAAACTGTCCTTGTCCGACTTTAGTGGTATGATTAATGACTTCATGTTCTGATGCGTCTGGCAATTTCTTATCACTAAACCAAAATTCAAAGGTACTGCCATAGGCGGCTGAATCGCCTAACCTGGGAGCAGCGGTTAATGAAAACATGCCGACAGTAATATCAACATTGATTGGCGGAGGTGGGGCTACGATTGAAAAATCACGAATGGTGGGTTGTGATATTGCCCCTGCTGCATTAACGGCTCTAACTTCAACGCGATAGGTTCCTCTTGGTAATCCAGCAATATCAACACGCTCACCAGGTACTTGGATCGTTTGAATGACTTTGCCTTCCTCAATAATATTGACTGTATTGTAACGTACATCCGCCGCCACATCTTGCCAGCTTAAATATCCTTGAACCACATCACCGATATTGACAGGCATAAAGGCAAGATTTATCGGCGGGGCGACACCACCTGTTGGTAATGTCGTAAATGGCGGTCTTTCAAAAGGCTTACCGATAATATCTTCGTAAATATAAGCGCCGTCTTCTTCTAACAGAATTTCTACGCCTTCCTGCGGATGAAATTTCCATTCAGCCACGCGGAATTCAAGCGATTTAATGCCTAAATTCGGTAAATCGAGCAATACCACATCGCCGGGACGATAAGCGTAGCCATCCAAGTTTAATGTTAGTTGAACCCTGCGGCCGGCGCGCTTTTTGCGTAAATAAAGATTAGCCAAACGCTGTGCCTGATAGGGACTGGTGACAAAGCGATAATCGATATTTTCTTTAATCTCAAGTCCGTCTTCTTCTACCCATTTATCCATTACAATAGGGCTAAAGTCCGTTTTAGTGTATTTTTGCTCCGCATCAACAAAAGTACCATAAATCGCATTGGTCGCTTCACTTAACGGCAGTTCAGGCGTAATACTCACCGTGTCGATGATTTGATGCGGTTCAATTTTGAGCGTAGCAGGGCCATGATAAGCCCACATTAATATGCCATGTTGCCCTGCAATGTACGTTGGCTCTGCCCCAATACAACGGTGCATATGTTCGAGAATGGATGCGGGGGATTCCGATAACTCATAGGCGCCATTTAAGGTATAACGCGGCTCAGATTTACCCTCGGGCGTCGTCACTGACTCATCACATAAATCCGCTGCAATCTTAAAAGCATTGAAATCGATATCACTATCGGGCACGTTTAAATAACGGCGATAATAGTCTAAAATAACCAGTGCCCCATTATTACTCCAAGTGGTTCTGTTCGATCTTGGGTCAAACAGTTCTTTCCCCCACACTTCCACTTTTATATTGGGTATACCATGTGGGTACTTTTCTTGGTCATAGAAAAGTGTAAATCGGAGTGTAATGGTCAACAAATTCTGTAGAAGATCTAAGCGGCATTTTTTAGTTCATGATATTTTTGATGTGGCGTTAAATAACCAATCGTTGA
>NZ_AUCC01000217.1 GCF_000429565.1 Arsenophonus nasoniae DSM 15247 | reverse complement strand
TCATAAGCTGCCTGTCTGGCTTTTCTACGCTCATTTCTACGACGACGAGCATTATCATAACCATGAAAGTTACACATATTACCTCCTACAATGGGTTTTGGTGGTGTGTGCCGGAGGTATCCGGATTATATTGACAGTCATATTGGTAGTACCCTGGTGTTGACTTTTACTTAATGACTGTATTTTGGTTATTTCACACACCCCAAAACCGACTGTTTGGGTGTTTTATGGTTCGCTTTTTCAGCGAAAGAGTGTTAAAGAGCGGTAGAGCTTAACTGTCGTCACTTGCCTTCATGTTCATACGCCTCAGGCTGGCTACTTAGCAACGTCTGGCAAAGTTTCAGATAACTCGAAGTATTGTCTGGCGTTTGCCTGTTGCAGTGAGTTGATGGAATGTAGTTTAGATAACAAAACTTATTGTGTCAATATATGTTTTATTAATTAAACTTTAGGCAGGCAGTTTATGTTAAAAGAATTTTAGATTTGATTTTTTAATTCAGTGAGTTATTGAAAAGAATTGATTAAACAAGATCAAACTCAATACGAGTTCCAACACCAATGATATAATCTAAAGTGTCAATTTGAATAGGTTTGTAATTGGGATTTATAGAAACAAGATAAATATTTGGTCCGTCTATAATTAATTTTTTTATTATAATGGCATCAGAACTAGGTAAATGGGCAGCCACTATAAGACCACTGCTAACTTTATATTTCGGATCAATAATTAAGAATGCTCCTTCAGGAAGGGAAATCCCTGAACCAGTTGTACTTACCATAGAATCCCCTTTAATTTGAACCGCAAAACAAGAGTTATTGGTATTAGACGAAGTTTCTATCCAATGATCATTATTCATAATACTATCACTCCATGTTACTGCCTGCTCAAGTGATAGTAGTGGTATTTTTTTCATTTTATTATGATAGGGTATTACTTCATCATTTAACTCACCTTCTAATAACCATTTTTCACTCACTTTAAGCACGTGGGCTAAAGCAGCCACATAATCTGCTGACGGTTTATTCCCGCCATTGACCCATTGACTCACTGCTCCTTTAGAGGCTTTAGTAGCTTTGACAATGTCTTTGTGTTTTAGCTTTAATTGTCGCATGCGTAAGATGATGCGTTCATTAATAGTTGTTTTTTTCATGTTTATATTATTAAACATTTTTAGTTTTGAATGTTGATCATATTTGTTTTGTTGTGTAAACTTTCTGACATAGCTAAATCTCCTGTGGATGGAAATCCGTTTTTATGCTTAAGAAAAATGTGATTGATTATTTTGGAGGTACGGTTGCTACAGCAAAAGTTCTTAACATTTCCAAATCTACAGTTAGTCTTTGGGGGGAAGTTATCCCTTGGAAATATGCCCTTTTAATTGAAAAGTTGACTAAAAAGAACCTAATGCTTGAGGCTGACCTTTATCAAAATAAAACAATAAGAACTCTGAAAAATAATTCGCTTTAATTTTATTAATGGATTGTTTTAAACAATAACCGCTCTTTAACAACCTGGCCTCCCTGAAATTGGGAGATTTATAAATTCCCAGCCCATCGGGAGGGAATACTATTATCTGAAACTTATGGAATT
>NZ_AUCC01000216.1 GCF_000429565.1 Arsenophonus nasoniae DSM 15247 | reverse complement strand
ATTGCTGATCTAACCAAACATATTGACACCTTGGAAAAGTCTGCCATTCAATCTCCTCAAGGAGATACCCACTAACTAAAAACACAGTACTAACAGCTTTTTGTTCAAAGCGCCTAATTTCATAGGTGCTTTTTACATTCGTCATATTTTAAATCCTTATGAATTACTGTCGTCACTTGCCTTCATGTTCATACGCCTCAGGCTGGCTACTTAGCAACGTCTGGCAAAGTTTCAGATAACTCGGAGTATTGTCTGGCGTTTGCCTGTTGCAGTGAGTTGATGGACAGGATAATAGTCTTTTCTATTTTAATTGTCAATCGTAAAAACGATTAAAAGTAATGAATTTAAATAACTAAATAATAATATAGTGTTTTTTATCTAAAAAACGATTGCTGTTAATTTTGAAATGAAAAGTAGATTTGGAATGTATAAATTGGTTGAAGACTACTAAATGCCCACTTGGATAGCGGGCTGGTTATGTGTTTAATCGATTTTACTTGCTACATAATAGACTTTCCCTATTATTAACAGCTCTGATGCAGAAACGATCAATTCTGGGTAATCATCAGATTTATAATTTTTTAATTTGATTTTATTTTCGGGCAAACTGTAAAGTCCGCGTATCATAAATACACCACCATAAGATACTAAATAAATCTTACCATTTTTAATATCTTTTATGCTCGTATCCAGTGCAACGGTAGAGTTTTCTTGAATAATCGGTGACATGCTGTCATCAGGTGCAATTATTGATATTGAATCTTTAATTGAGCTTCTGGTTTCTTCAACTATATTTTTAGGTATTAAAAACATAGAATAAGTGTCCTTTTCACCCCTAACGCTAGGGGAAAGCACCCACTCAATGCGGTTATATAATTTTAGTTTGACAACATTATTATCTTTTTCATCAGTTTTACTCTTGTCCGTGTAATGCGATACAGAATCAATAATTAATTGATTATTAGATTTAATACCGTGAGCTTTCATCGTTCCAATACCATCTGAAAGCCATTCAGGATTAACATCTAAAACTTTTGCTATTTTTATTAGTTTTTTTGTTCCTAATGCGCCGCCACTCGTCAGTCGCCATACGCTTGATTGAGCCATTCCAACAGCTTTAGCTAAAGCGCCTTGACTGAATCCTTTTTCTTGCATTGCTTGCTTGAGTCTCTCTGAAAAGCTCACCTAAATAACCCCACGAAGATATTTGATCAAATAATATCGCATTAACGATATATACGCAAAATAGCAAATACGATTGACAGTTTATTAATTGATTCTTATAATCGGTTTTATCTATAGGAGATTCGATTAATGAAAAATTATGGAATAGAAGCTGCTATTAAAATAGCCGGAAGTCAGAAGGCATTAGCAAAAAAATGCGGATTGGCTCAATCGACTATTTGTGATTGGTTAAATGGTAAAAAACCAGTATCTCCCAAATCTGTACCTGATTTAGTTGAAGTCACGGGAGGTACAGTTCCAGCTTATCGTTTTAGACCTGATTTACCAAAGTTATTCCCTCATCACTGAAAGTGAATAATAAATAATTACAATTTTTAGTACCACCGCTCTTTAACAACCTGGCCTCCCTGAAATTGGGAGATTTATAAATTCCCAGCCCATCGGGAGGGAATACTATTATCTGAAACTTATGGAATT
>NZ_AUCC01000215.1 GCF_000429565.1 Arsenophonus nasoniae DSM 15247 | reverse complement strand
TGAAATGAAAACATTGATAGAAAAAGTACAGATTGAAAGATCCCCATTTTTCGTAATATGCCATTTGCCATCTGATTACAACAAAGCGCCCAAAGTTTGGCAATTCCATTTTTTACCGATTTTTTGTAGTGAAAATAGCTATCTAGGCACTTTCTTCCTCGCCCATGAATTCCTGTTTTTGTCACCGATGGAATATGTGGAAGGTAGACAGCCTTATTCAGTTACTACGGAGAAACCTAACGAACGGTTTACTGCTAAAGAGTGGGAAGTTTTGTTTTTAGCGTTGCATCGCTTGAGTAGCAAGGAAATTGCTAGAAAGTTAGGTATTTTTCCTTCAACGGCTGAAACGTATTTGAAGGCTATCTACGGAAAAGTCAACGTCCATTCTGCTTGTCAGCTAAGAGCTTTTGGCAAATCGAAAGGCTTTGAGCGCTATATTCCATTAGATTTTATTGAGAAATCTAAATGTATATCAACTGTCTATTATTCAAAGGTTAGGGAGGTTTATGGTATTTAAAACTAATAATTTTTCATATTATTATTCCATATTTCCTGAACTAACGCCTTCTCAACTAAAAGTTTTTGTGCTGTACAGTAATGTCTATAAAATTGATCAAATAGCACTTGAGCTTGATATTAGCGTAAATACCGTTTGTGAATATTTAAAACGGATAAAAGAAAAGTATCAGGTTAACTCAATGGTTGAATTAAAGTTATTATTCAACAATAGAATACAGTCATATATCTTATATACGATTGAGAAAATATGGCGGTAAAATCAATAACTATCCGCATATTAAAGTATGTGGATAGCTTTGTATTTATTGGTTAATTGTTTTTAAAACTTCATCAGGTACTGTCGGTCTTCCATTAATTATACAAGTTGCTGTAAAAATGGCTTCTGCATATACAATATTATCAACAAGTATTTGCTGAAAAAAGTTAATCCTATTTTTCTTATCAGATTTCTGTGTAGAACAAGTCACATTAATTAAATCGCCTTTTTTTAAGCTTTTTTTGAATTTAATTGAATACTCTAAAAGTGTATGAATATGCCCTTTTTTAAATTCTTCTTCTAAATCTAATTTTGCACATTCTTTCATAAAAGCATGCCTACACCATTCCATATAAAAAGGATAATATAGTCCATCTACAACACCTTGAAAATCCAAGTGTTCATCTTTTATTTGATATTCTTTAGTAAACATTATTTAATTCCTTAAAAAAATTCAAAAGCTCAAAACGCATTGGTAGAATAAAATTCTCAAAGTCTTCTTTTTTTATATCTTTTGATGTACAAGTATTTATACTTAAGCTAATGTTTTCACTTAAACCATAAATAAAACTTATTCCATGATAAATATTATTACTTTCTCGTAATGCTTTTATTTTATTCTTTGGATCTGTTTTTAAAACATCATCCCATATAACAGTACTTGTTTCTCCTTCTTTTATTTTGGTTAATTCGATACCCACTTTAATTAAAAGACTATCTTTATGTAATCCATCATAATAAAATTTCTTATCCCATCCAGCATAACCGTTACTTTGATGATCTGTTATTTGATTATCTATCAGAACGTAGCACGCTACGCGTGAGCGGCGCAGCGGTGCTGCTTCGGGGATGTTAATGAGTTGAGTACTGTTTTATACTCTGCAGTAGGTTAAT
>NZ_AUCC01000214.1 GCF_000429565.1 Arsenophonus nasoniae DSM 15247 | reverse complement strand
ATAGGTGCTTTTTACATTCGTCATATCTTAAATCCTTTTGAATTACTGTCGTCACTTGCCTTCATGTTCATATGCCTCAGGCTGGCTACTTAGCAACGTCTGGCAAGGTTTCAGATAACTCGGAGTCTTGTCTGGCGTTTGCCTGTTGCAGTGAGTTGATGTGATAAATGTAATTTAAATTACATTTTATGTCAATCTTTAAGTAATAATAATTACACAGCAAGGAATAAAAAAGCTCCTTTCGAAGAAGCTTTTAATTTTTATTCTATTGTAATTCTTGAATTATTTTAGTAACACGTCCTTTAATGGTGTAGTTACCTTCTAGTTCAATTATTTTAAATGAGGGATTTAGAGGGATTAAATATTTATTAGGTCCATCTATAGATAGTTTTTTTATGGTTGGCTCTTTCGAGTCCTCTAACTGAATAACAATAATCTTACCATTGAGATCATCAATATCACCATAATCAGGATCTACTAAAACCTTAGAACCATCTGGTATTGAGGGTGATCCGTGAGGGTTTGCCATTGAGTCGCCTTTTACTAACATCATAAAAGTATTGGCTGATACATCAGACATGACTTCACTCCAAACTGTTACGTCACTTATTTCAGCAAAAGGAGTTATTCCATCCCACTTGCTGATCTGCTCCCCTGTTAATAAAGGGATCCTTTTAAAGGTTGCAGAAGATAAGCGATATAACTTTGTATCATCTTCAGAGCGTGAATCTTTGCCATAAAGCAGCCACTCTATATTGCATGCTAATACTTTTGTCAGTATATGAAGATTTTCTCCATCAGGTTTTGTGTCTCCATTTTCCCATTTTGTTACTGAAACACGACTGACACCGAGAGCTTTTGCTATCTCGTTTTGGGTTAGTCTTAATTCTTTTCGCCTATCGCGAATGCGGTTGCTGATGCTGGTACTGGTTTTCATGTAATCAATGTTACCATTATTGCTTGTAACATGTATTGACATATTAATGTAACTACTGTTACCATTTTCTCAGCTAAGTAATTCAGGAGGGAAGGAGTGAAAAAGAATGAAGTAATTAGATACTTTGGGGGCGTTCGTAATACAGCAAAAGTATTAGGGATAACACATGTTGCTGTTTCACGGTGGCCATTAGTTATCCCTGAAAAAAGAGCCATGCAATTAGAGCGCTTGACTAAAGAAAAGCTTAAATATGATTCTTTTTTATATAAAAAATAGACGAGTATTTTCATAAAAATTAATGAGTTATTAGATAAAATTTTTGAGATTTAGACTTTATATAAAAACAACCGCTCTTTAACAACCTGGCCTCCCTGAAATTGGGAGATTTTAAATTCCCAGCCCATCGGGAGGGATAACTATTATCTGAAACTTATGGAAGTAATTATAGACATGGAAACCACGATTACACGCAAATCAAATGCAAAAAACATTGAAGCCAAAATACGTAATGGCATTCAGGCACATTCAGCAATAAGAATTGCTGAGGCTATTGGCGTAAATCCATCTCAAATCACGAGATGGCAGTCAGAGGATGGAATAATTCCGAAGATGGCAAAACTGCTTGATTGCATTGGCTACGATTCACCGAAGCAAGATTTAGTCATAACAAATATCTCAGGTGAAGAGATACGC
>NZ_AUCC01000213.1 GCF_000429565.1 Arsenophonus nasoniae DSM 15247 | reverse complement strand
GTATTCAAGCAGTTTTTAAGTGAGAAAGAGACAGCAAAAGATTTCTTTGATATTTGGTTACCCGATGAGATTAAAGCGCTGTGTGACTTGGATTCGCTTAAGATGGAATCTGGCTCATTTATCGATAGCGAGATGAAAAATTACCAGAGTGATATTCTCTATTCAGTCAGTACAACGAAGGGAAGTGGATATATCTATGTTCTCATAGAGCACCAATCCACGCCTGATAAACTCATTGCATGGCGACTTATGCGCTATAGCCTTGCTGCCATGCAGAAACATCTAGAGGACGGAAACAAGCAATTACCGTTGGTATTCCCTATTCTGTTTTATTGCGGTGAACAAAGCCCTCATCCCTATAGCACTCATTGGCTTGATTGCTTTGAAGACAGAAAGCTGGCAGAAAGCATCTATAACAATCCCTTTAAATTAGCTGATGTCACCACGCTTGACGATGGCGAAATCATGCAACACAAGCGAATAGCGTTGCTTGAGTTACTCCAAAAACACATTCGAAGACGGGATATGACCGAGCTACTCGATAGCATTGTTAAACTGTTGTCGTATAATTATTATACTGATAATCAAGTCATCACGATGTTTAACTATCTAATCCAAGAAGGGAATGCACAAAGGCCAATGGAATTTATCACCAACATAGCCAAACAAGCAGAAAAACACGAAGGAGCACTTATGACTATTGCTCAACAAATTGAAGAGATTGGAATACAAAAAGGCATTCAACAAGGTATACAAAAAACTAAGATTGAGTTAGCTAAACAGTTTTTAGCTAATGGAGTAGATCGTAATACGGTAAAAATTTCTACTGGTTTATCTGATGAAGAATTAAATAAATTTGAAAACCAAAGTTAACTGCTAAAAACATATTGCTTATAAGTTTAAAAATTAGCTATGCTTAAAGAGCACTAGAAAAATCTAGTGTTGGGTTTGGAATCCCTAGTACACAAGCGGACATATGCCGCTATAAGCGGTTTTTTTATGTTCGTTAAAAGCCTAAGTTACGTCCGCATTATGGCAGGGCGTAGCGGGGGAGCTGTAAGGCTCGCTGGTTTCTTGTGTACCAGTATTCCAACTCTGTTACGTCTTGCCACCTCGTTTGGAATCGAGAGGCAAGTTCTTATGAACTTACACAAGAGGCCTTAACTATGGCTATTACCAAACCTTGCTCCAAATTCATTGATACCTACTGGATCATCCCTAGAAACTCCAATACACCTTCTAGCAAAGTCTCATTCACTCGCAATGACCGTCGTATATTCAACGTGCTATTCAAGGACGATCGGCTAATCTGGGCTGGACGTAAGCCTGTGATGGAGGGCTTAGCATGAGAACCTTCGATTTAACTAACGTTACTGAATTACATGACGTGTTTCCAGAACTAACGCCAGCCCAGTTTGAAACCGCAATATTGTTCTGTCTTGGACTATCTCAAGGGGAAATCGCTCACCTACGTTCTGTTAGCTATCCAGCAATCAATCAAACACTGGAAGACATCAAAGTTAAATTAAATTTTTATTCACTCAATAACTTACTAGCTATGTTTCAGGTACGTTTGTTTATTTTTGTACTGGAAAAATGCAAGGTTGAGTATCGAAAAGATTAACCAGTAAATCATTTAAAAGGCTCAATATTCTTTGAGCCTTAACACATTTCAAAAATGATATCTATCT
>NZ_AUCC01000212.1 GCF_000429565.1 Arsenophonus nasoniae DSM 15247 | reverse complement strand
CTCGGCTGATTTGCCGGTAGGAATATTACTTTGTTGCTGTTGCGCAACCTTACTCAACAGCTCTATTGCTTCCATCACTGCTTTTTCATCGATATTTTTTGCTTGTGCAAGTTTATAAACGACATTAGCTTGTGATTCAGCTGCTTGCTGTTCAGCAGTAAATGCTTTTATTTGTGTTTCAGCCATTCTATTTTGAGCATTAGCTATCTCTGCTTGAGCTTTCATTTGTTCAGCAATGGCTGCTTCCATTAACGGATCTTGCTGATTTTGTGATGCTTGTTGTGCTTCTGCTAACCATTGCATTTCTTCATCAGTTTCAGGCTTCTTCAATCCACTAGTGATCAGTTCTTTGTTAGCATAATCACGAATATATTCAACACCCTTACCCTCCATCATATTTGCGTAAGTAAGCATCATGACGTTCCAGATTGGATGCTCAGGAGGAACTTTAGTTATTAGCTCACCAATTTCTGCTCTTGCAGCATCTTTTTGCGATTGGAATGATGGGCCAACATCAGTGTAAGTTTCGTATCTTCCACGGATATCGTTTAAAGTAACCACTTTACCTTGATTAAAATCAACAGATTGTGTCATTAAATCAATGCTATTTTCATTTCCGTCTTCGGATGTTGTGATCACTTTTCGTTGTGTATCATAAATTTCATTAGCTATTGACGCATATATTTCACCATCTCTACGCATCGCGATAGCCAAATTATCTTGAAATACATAGGTCTCTAAATCAATTCTGCTGTTGAGTTGATTAACAGTGTCAAATGCCACTTGACCATTGGCTGCTTCAACATCAACACCTACTCTTGCAGTTTCTTTTGCTGCTGTTGTTGCTGCTTCTAACATTCCAGCATCAGCTTGTGATATCTCGGCATTTTCCATATATGAAACAGGGCCAGGAGGAAGATCTCCCTTGTTTTCATCAGTTCTATTAAGTAAGTAATACGGATAATCATCATCTCCGCTATACATTCTTTCATAACCTGCAATTTGCTCAGCATAAAAGAAGGGCTTTTTCTTCGGTGATTTGGCAACCGTATCGGCACCTTTGGATAGTATAAAGTTACGTAAACGTTGAGCGTCTTTTGATAAACGCACAACACCTTCATATAACTCAGTGTCATCAAAAAATGACCATTCACCGAAAACAGGCACAATCGGAATATGTTCACCCGCAATTTTAATTCTATCTTTCAATATTGCTGTATTTGTTATAATTGACTTGTATACTCTACAACGTTTTACTGTTCGCTCACCTACTTTGTTAGCGCCTTCTTGCGCTAAGCGATCCATGTTTTCTTTTACTTCACTTGCATAGTAACTTTGTAAATCACCGGCCATCGGATTGTAATAAACAAAAACCTTCTCTTTTTTTTCTTCTACTTCATAGTACTCTGCAACGTAAACTGTTTTTCCGTTTGACCAGCTAAATAAAAAATCATTGTTTGGTGATTGAAAGGAAGGAGTAATATCTTTATCAATACCATATTTTTCAGCGAAATCTTCCCATCCATCCGTGTTTAAAGCATGGATAATCGTGCAGTTTTTGGCATCAGACTTATCTATTTCTTTTGAATTACAATCCCATATAACATGCGTGCATGATTCGTGAAGTGGAACTCTGCGAATAACCTGATTATTGCTTGTTGGATTTTCGTCTTCATAGTCAGTAACAATACGCCA
>NZ_AUCC01000211.1 GCF_000429565.1 Arsenophonus nasoniae DSM 15247 | reverse complement strand
TTCTTTCTCTTCCTCGGCACGAACAACCATGAGAGCGAGTTCTTTTGCTGTTGGTAGTAATGTTTGAGGTTGTAAAACGCGTCGTTCACATTCAATAAAGTACTGCCTTGCCTGTTTCCCTTTTTCATTACGCTCAACCATTGATAACTCTTTCGCCATATCGAGGGAAATTGCGTATTCCTTTGTAGGACGGCCACCATTTGGGGTTTTTCCTAAAATTACGATAAAGTCCTGACTCTCAATAAATCCATATTGTTGAATGCGATCTTTTATCCAATCAGCAAATTTCTGCTTGCTTTCTAAAAACTCATGTAAATCACGGGCATTAACCGTTTGGATTAATGCGTCATTGATGTTTTTTGTTTCGATAGTGATTAAAATTGACATAAAGGTATTCCTCAATAATGAAATTGATAAAAGATTGCCCCTTTAAAAAGGGGCGTTAAGATTAATTAGTGGCGTTCTAAGAAATGGGTCAACTCACCTTCGTACCAATGGTCAGTGCGCGCGGTAATTATCCCGATTTGTTGATGGTGGAATTGCTCAAAAAGCTGTTTTATTTCTGCTAATACGGTATCGATATTCTCACGTTTACGCAAAAGGCGTTTGATAACTTGTTTTTCAGCGTCATTGATAATTTGTCGTAGTGACTCGGTAATATAATAAATACGGCGACACTCATCAGCCATTAACGGTATATGCTCCACCTGAAAACGCTCCGGTGATGGTGTGCCAGTCACTTCGCGTAAAGCCAGCCACACCGCATTACTCCACGAACGCTCAAACCGTAAGCCATTTGTCATACACCAAACTAAATGCGTCAGGTTACGGCTGTCTGAATGGCTAAAACGCTCTGCGGCTTTCGTTTGGGGTTGTGGTTGATGGCGATCATATCTGCCAGTTTTGCGGATCGAGGGGAGAACTTCATTAAATACCCAGTCCTGAAATTGTTTTGCTTCGGGCTTATTGCTACGGAAAATAACACGATAAAGGTTAGGTTCATTCACATAAACAAGTTGTTGGTTTCCGCCTTTTGTAGGGGTTACATGTTTTGTAATCCCCTTATCATCCATTCGGAAGCGTTCAGGGCTTGCGACAATAATAGATAAAATTTCACATACATCTTTCAGGCAAAACCAAGGTTCACCGCTGATTATCTGAATACGTACATTATGGGTCTCTTGGAAAGAAAATGAGATAGCTTGTGCGGTAGTCATAATATGACCTCCGATGGTAGTATTTGGATTTACTCACCGCTAAAGCTGCGAAACTTATCGGCGGTGAACTGAACAGGGTTCGCAGTACCGGAACTACCGACCGGCCAACCTTACGGTTGCCCCATCCAGCTCACCATTGAATTGTGGCTAGATTACGACATTAAAAAACACGCTCGCGGCGTGTGCATGTCGCGGTAGCTTACGGCAGGCTGCGAAACCTGACATCTGATTTTGCAGATGCAAGTAAACTATAGCGCATGATTTCTTCTTTCGTCAATAAGTTAATTTTCAGTCAACAGTGGGTAAGATACTGCTTAGATCCTGACTATCTAGTACGATGACCTGATGGCCTAGGGCAAAAAGCCTTGCGTGTTCGCGCAATTGATAGGGGGTAGGTTTTTCGCCCGGTGCTTTGCACTCCACAAAAATAATCTTGCCATTGGGCAG
>NZ_AUCC01000210.1 GCF_000429565.1 Arsenophonus nasoniae DSM 15247 | reverse complement strand
TTTAAGCACTTCATCCGGCCAGGTGGATTGGGCTACCCGTAAAGGGGCTAATACCAATGTGGGTTTGGTTTCACTGCCTGCAAGATAGAGATTTTCTAACGCCGTCAGCGTTGCTGCCGTTTTACCCATTCCCATTCCCGCCCAGACATTTGAGCGTTTTATATCGAGTAGGTGATTGATAATGAGATTTTGGTAAGGGCGAGGGGTGAAGGTTTTAGCGATTGTCTTTTGTTCAGGCGACAATCTGGATAGTTTTGTCATGGGTATGTAATCCGTTCCAGTTCTTTTTCATGGGGAGTTTGTCAGCCAGATACTGGTCATAAAGTCGCTGTGCGCCTTTTCTCAGTAAAACAGGGCGATAGCTAATGAAACTATTTGCACCATGTGGGCTTATTTCGTTTTGTTTTTCGGTTAAATATTTATCCCGAGCGGTAGCGGCAACACGCCAGCGTAAATTGTTACCGGACTTACTTTCGTTGTAGAGCCATTTAAGTCCTGCCAGAAAATGATTTATCTGCTGACTGTTTACCCCGTTAAGCATTTTGCTAAATTGGGTAGGGGTCATACCTTCTTTGAAGAGATTTTTAAGACAATCGTTTTCGGTTTCAAGTTGTTGAACCTGTACACCTAATAATTGAACTTTTTTATGCTGAGCAGCCCATGCAATTGCGGATTCAGCAGGGTCAAGGAAATTAGGTAAGCCTAAAGTTGTTGGGTCATTCGGTAGTAATTTTTGATTAAAGTAAGCAGATTCCATTTTTTCAAAGAAAGACCAGGCTTCATCGGTATCAACAATTTTTGACATGCGAGCTGCGCCTTTTTCTGTATATAAGGTAATAGCCCGTGCTTTGTTCGAAATTTGTGCGTAAATATTATTTACTCGCAAATGTGCTAGCGCTTCCCCCGTAACATTGAAATAGTGAATACCTTCAATAAAACGAGATTTATTATTAGATAAATTCATTCTGATATTTGAGGCTTCAGTGCCATAACCAGAAGCGAGAGTTTCAGTCGTCACAACACGAACATTTTGCCACTCAATAACGGGTAATTGATTTGAATCGATAGTAATTAAATTTTGCATAAGGGTATCTCACAATAGTTAAATTGATGAAAAATTGCCCCTATAAAAAGGGGCGTTAAGATTAAATTAGTGACGTTCTAAGAAGTGGGTTAGTTCACCTTCATACCACTGATCGGTGCGAGCAGTGATTATCGCGATTTGTTGATGGTGGAATTGTTCAAAAAGCTGCTTTATTTCCGCTAAAACAGTATCGATATTTTCACGCTTACGTAAAATTCGCTTAATCGTCTGCTTTTCAGCGTCATTGATAATTTGTCGCAGTGCCTCAGTGATGTAGTAAATACGTCGACATTCGTCAGCCATTAACGGTATATGCTCTACCTGAAAACGCTCCGGTGATGGCGTGCCAGTTACTTCGCGTAACGCTAGCCACACCGCATTACTCAATGAACGCTCAAACCGGAAGCCATTTGTCATACACCAAACTAAATGCGTCAGATTACGGGTGTCTGAATGACTAAAACGCTCTACGGCTTTTGGTTGATATTTTGAGGTAAAGTTACTGGTCTGATTAACTGTTTGCTTATCGAGAATATCCAGCACCCATTTTCTGAATTCTTTTGCTACTGGCGTATTAGCGAACATGGCGATCAGATGTGCGCCTCTTAGGGAGAAAAT
>NZ_AUCC01000209.1 GCF_000429565.1 Arsenophonus nasoniae DSM 15247 | reverse complement strand
AACTCATTAACATCCCCGAAGCAGCACCGCTGCGCCGCTCACGCGTAGCGTGCTACGTTCACCTTGACCTTGACCTTGTCGCATATAATGGAGCGTTTCATTAATGCGCCTTTCCAGCCACGGGCTAGCGGTTTCGCCAAGCATATTGACCGCCTGCATGACCGGGATATTGACGCGCAGCAAGGCGGCGATATTCAGCAAAAAGTAAACGCCCTGCACGGCGCGATAGACTGACCATGGCGGCAGATTGTCGGCAATTTTTCGACTGACCCAATGCCCCATTGAGCATACCATCAATCCGATCAGAGCTAGCAGGCCAAACAGCAGTAACCACTCAAAATTAACAATAAATTCAGAAATACCGGTGAGCAGGCTTAAAGGCCCATCCCATTTCTCACGCGGCACTAGTCTTGCCAGCTTGGGGATAAACTTTTCACAGACCATGTGCATCATCAGCACTACAATCCCCAGTAGAAAACAGGGGTAGGCCAATGCGCCGAACAGGGCGGAGACCATGGTTTTCTTGCCTTCCACAATTTGGCTGGCACGACGCAAGGCATCGGAGAGCTTGCCGGAAAGGATACCTGAGCCAATCAAGGTGGCTTCCTGAACCGGGACCCAATCGAACAGCACTTTTTCAAACGCCCCTTGCCCCTCATCCAGCGCAGACAGGCAATCGGTCAACAGCACCGCGTAGGGATGATGTTTGCGGCCAAAATCGGTGATCACGTTGCGCATATCGATAAAGGCTTGTTGCAACGATTTGTTGTTATCCAGCAAAAAGGCCAGCATGTCGTAGAAGGCGATGCGGTCTTTAGCGGAAAAGGTTTTCTGATATATCCAGCGAATTGCCGTTTTGAGGTGAGGTTGGAGGCCTGCAAAAGATAAAGAAGAAAACATATCGGCTCCATAAAAAGACTTGTTAATGAGTTTTTTGGTGTTAAAATAAAACCTATAAATAGGTTTCTTAGTGAGGTTTTTATGCCAACAACCATTCTTAGTACAACAACAGCTAGCATTACGGAATTGAAAACAAACCCTATGGCAACAGTCAATTCAGGAGATGGGTATCCGGTTGCAATTTTGAATCGTAATCAACCTGCGTTTTACTGCATTCCTGCCGAGTTATATGAACAAATGTTAGAGTTTATTGATGACCAGGAATTAGCAAACCTAGTCAAAGAGCGTGCAGAGCAGACATTACATGATGTCAATCTGGATCGTTACTTATGATCTACAAGGTTAAGTTCAGAACTGATGCACTCAAAGAATGGAACAATCTTGATCGTTCCATTCAACAGCAATTCGCCAGGAAGTTGAAGAAATGCGCTGAGAATCCGCATATTCCAGCAGCCAGGCTGAGAGGAATGCAAAATTGCTATAAGATTAAACTCAGATCATCTGGCTTCAGACTTGTTTACCAAATCTTTAAGGATGAGTTAATCATTGCAGTTGTTGCCGTTGGAAAACGTGAACATAGTGAAGTTTATAAACTTGCTAGCAAACGACTGCGTTGACATTCTCCTCTTTATTCGGGCAACAAAGTATAACTATCTTCATCAATCGGGCAAATAAAAATGTAGTAGCTCAGACTAGATCTGACAGATACTGTATAAATAACCGGTAACTGTCAGATCTAGTCTGAGCTACTACATTTTAGTATTAAATAAATATTTTTTATCACTTATTTCATTTTTTAAAACTGGTTTTTTATCGTACAAAAAGTCTTGTTGAAATTTTATAGAAAAA
>NZ_AUCC01000208.1 GCF_000429565.1 Arsenophonus nasoniae DSM 15247 | reverse complement strand
CATTTTGGCATCAGTCTGAATTTTTCCCTCGCTATTGCTAAAACCACAGGGAACATTAGCGCTCAATGAAAGTTTAATCATCTCTGGTTTCATACCGCCCCTCCGATACTCAGAAGGTACTCACGCAGACGGGTTGTAAGGTATTTTGATGTGCGAGCAAAGCTCAAAAGCTGCTCGATTGATATGCCGCACACTTTCATTATGCGTGCAATATGCGTACTATTTTGCATAGCTCAACTCCTAGTTCTCTTAGGGTTTGGGTTAGCTCTGTACGAATGCTGAATTCATCCGTACAGAGTGTTATTAATTTACTTCTTTAATAACTAAATTTTTTTCGCTATCTTACTAATAATTACTTTATCAGCATCATCTATATAGCAATTCCAGCCTGTCACTGAAGCTAGTTCATATAACGCATTTTTTAATCTATATCTAAACATCCTTAATTCTTTTATACTGCTCCCACTTAATTCTCTAATTGTCTCAACTTTAATAGGAACAGGTTTAGAGTGGCTACTGTAAAAACCGTGTATCCATTGAGTTAGGGGTTTTCCTTTTAATTGCAAACGAACGCTTTTTGTAATACCCGTCCAACCAGAATCATCGAAACAAACCACTATTTTTGGATTAAGTATTAAACAACTTTCAGTTGTTTCTTCATCTCGATATTGTTCAAATATCAAACTTCCCATATAGGTATATTTACCATCAGATATTTCAACATCATTAACTCGTAGTCTCCACAAACTTTCATTTAACCAAACATAGTCTGATTTACCATTACTGCGTCCAATTGATATCAAAAAATCATTAGGAGTAAATTTTACGACTTTCCCTAACGGAGTTGATTGACACCTTTGTAGACATTCTAGCCAAACATCAAGATCCGATTGATCCAACTGTTCACCAGAATATTTAACGGTGTAGCCGTTAAAAGTGGCTTTTAATACATTTTTTTCATATTTTCTATTCCCTTTTTTAACTATACCAAATAGAGCGCTACGTAATATCACATTGGGTGTGGGAATCTGTGTGTTTTTACTAATAGGCAAATGTACTTCCTCAATTTCCTTATTGAATTCAGGATCTATTTTATCTTTTACATTAGAAGTTTTTTTAGACGGATTTTCATCACCAACTGTTATTGAGTCTATTTTATCCATATGGTGATCGAGTAACTGTTGATTTCTGTTTTTGACTAATTCCGCAATATTGTTAATCTTAACATTAAGTTTTTTCATATCATCTTCCCTATGCATAGGCGCACGATAGAAGATAAAAATAAGACAAACTTATTCCCTACTATAATGATTAATATTACAGGAAGATTTTTGCAAAAAAGATTACAAAACAGTATTATTGCTAATGTCGACATTAATTATCCTTGTAATAAGTGCAAAGTTGACATTCAGCCCTTATTTTTGAACGGGTAGGGGCTGAAATCATTTTTTCATAGCTGCAATTCTTTTCTGTTTTACGATAAACAATCGTATTGCATTCGCCGTAACTTCAAACTTTTTATTTTCAGCCAACCAAAACGCGATTCTCTCGTAAGAAAGCCCTTGTTCTCTAAGCCTTAAAATATCCTCTTTGAAGTCACTTGTTGTTTTTTTCATATGCCACTCATTTTTCCTAAAACAGCGAAATAATAAAACAACAATAGCACACCTACAAGCACAAGCACAAGTGTTATTATCAATAAGGATATTTTTATTCGGGATAGCTGTAACGCTTATTCGGGATAGCTGTAACGC
>NZ_AUCC01000207.1 GCF_000429565.1 Arsenophonus nasoniae DSM 15247 | reverse complement strand
ATTTTCAGTATCAAATTCCTGTGTATGAAGGCTGGCTACGTTACTGGATGAGTAAGGACTGGCATACATAGCCAGGATTAATATCCACATGGGGTACTCCTCGTTATCTTTTGATTTGAGGCTGATACTTTCCAGCCCATACTTTGGCAGCATGTAGACAATCTGCAAAAATCCTGCCCTTTGTACTCGCTGAATTTCGGCAATAATGTTCCACGGCGATATCTGCACTGATTCTGGCTACAGATTGCTCGTAACCCTGCTTAACAAGTTCATTTACCACATGATTTTCAATGAATTCTATGTTGTTCATAATGATCGCTACTGTGCTTCCTTAAAAAGTTAACAATAATTGAGCTTCTTCAATTAAACCCTTAACCTTCTTCGTATATGCTGCCTTTCAATTGGTGTAATGATTGGGAGAGGTTTTCTATTTCTTTTTTGGTCTGCATAAATCGATCTGTTTCCAATTCCACGCCGATAGCTTGCCGACCTAATTTAATTGCGGCTTTCACCGTTGAGCCTGATCCCATAAAGAAATCCGCTACGGTATGTCCCGACTTGCTACTGGCGTTAATAATGTGTTCAAGCAATGCGGCTGGTTTTTCACAGGGATGTTTGCCGGGATAATACAGTACGGGTGGAAAATTCCACACATCGGTATACGGCACGTCTTTGGTGACAGAAAAAGGTCGGCGCAAGTTTTCATATTGTCGCTTAAGATCGCCATAGCTTTTCGTCAGTTCACCGTAATCACGCTGAAGTTCATTGTAACTTTTGGAGAAAGACGGCACTAACCTTTTCTCTGCTGCTTTTTGTGAAAAGAATTGTTGCAAACGTTCATACTGTGTTTCGTTCGGTAGCTGCCACTGAGAATACGAGAACCAATGCCGGTGCATGTAGCTTCCCATATACTGTTCAATTTCTTTGCCCGTGATATTGAGTTGATTTTTTGCGTTGATGAAATAATCAATCAGTGGGGCGAACACTTCGCTTTTTGCTGTATCCTCTACCCCGTACTGCTCGGCAAACAATATTCGCTCAGTGCTTGGAAAAAATGCGCGTAGCGATTCTTTTGAGCATCCAGTCCAACGACCATAAGGTTTAGCCCAAATAATATGATTTAACACCTTCATGTGGTTTCTCAGCATAATTTCCGTATCAGCGGCTAACGTTGAGCTACAAAACAGATAGAGACTGCCGTTTGGCTTTAATATCCGCTGGAATTCAACAAGATAATCATCTAGCCACGCTAGATATTGTTCGGTCGTTTTCCATTGCCTGTCCCATGAACAGGATTTAACACGGTAGTATGGCGGGTCAGTCAATATCAGGTCGATAGAATCATCAGGAAGTGTTTTGACGTATGGTAAAGCATCGCCGTTAACCAATATCGGCTGGTTTGAAAAAGTCATCGTTTTACCTTGGATTTAAAATGAGATTTACCTTGTTGGGTATTGATGATTTTTTAGTCAGCGACGGTTAACAATATTCATCAATGACGACGACACACTTACCACCTTTCACGCCGCCGGTGTTGTTAATTTTTTCAACGGTCATCACGCGAACCTGGCTATCATCATTCCAAACGTCCGCTCCAGTTAAAGAATCGAGTACGCCTTTGGAATAATTGTCCACATCACGCTTTATCTTGTTGGGCAGATAGAGTTGCATCGATACAGAGACCTCACCTTCAAATTTTTGGCAGCCGGATTTCTGGCGCATTTCATTAACAATTTTTGCCGTTGTTGCTTTAAATTCTTTTGCCTTATTACTTAG
>NZ_AUCC01000206.1 GCF_000429565.1 Arsenophonus nasoniae DSM 15247 | reverse complement strand
AGTCACTTACAGACATTTCATTAAATTGGCGTACTATCAAAACCGGAAGATCAATAACAGACATTGAAATTACTTATATTCTAGAAAAAGATGATCTATTCAAAACAAAACCAATTCGCCCAAGACTAGCCAAGCGTCCGCATGTTAAATCTGGCTCTCACGATGAGGGCGAATGGATGAAGAAAAATGCAGAGATTCTCTATCAGTACGAGAAGAATTTGAAGAAATACGATCCTACATTGCGTCTAACAATGCCAGATTTGCGTAGAGCCGTTGAATGCTCAAAATATTGCAAACAAAATTGGCACGAAGAGAAGAAGCGAGAATTGGCGATAAGAGAAGGAAAAATTGAAGATTCAACGCCAACAAAAGCTATTCTTCAATCTCACAATAAAATACTAGCAAAATCCCAAGTTACATCTTTGGAAAAAGAGCTAGAAGAAATTCCAAACTTCGGCGGATTCAAGCAAATTAAAGGACAGTTTTTTGATAAGAGAAGCGCAGAAGCTGCTGGATATAATTGGGATGAATATTAGACTCTTTATCTTAAAAATTAGGCACAACCTGAAATGGCAATTTATTCTCAGTTTCATCATAAATTTTATACAAAACAAGTAGCTACTTTGCTTATAAGTAGTTTATTTCTGAATACTGCTGTATTTGCTAAAACAATTGATTTGAACACTCCTGAAGGTATTCATAGACTTGAGAGAACAAAATATAAAAATGATTTTTTTAGTTTAATTCAACAATTCGAAGGACAAGAAAATAAGGTCTATTGTGGAATTGCTTCAGCAACTATAGTAGTTAACGCTTTACGTGTTAAAAACAAAGAAAAAGCTAATCAGATTAAACCTGATTCGACAAGAATTTCCTTGGATGAGCAAATTTATTTTCCTAAAAACAAGAATTGGACTCCATTTTGGAACCGTTATACCCAAGAAAGTGTGGTAAATTTTAGTCCTAAAGCGAAAATAAACATTTTCGGTAAGCCCATGATTGAAAATGGTTTACAAGATTATGGATTAAATCTAAATGACGAAAAAATGCTTCTAACAACTTTAGATTTACAGGTAAAAAAAATCCATGTTACTTCCTTAAATAACATTACTAAAATGAAGAAGGAAATTATTAGCTCAATAAATGACTTTGATAGTTATGTTATCATAAATTATTTACGGACTTCTCTTGGACAATCCGGTGGAGGACATTTCTCCCCTTTAGTAGCCTGGGATAAAAATAGCGATTCATTCCTGATTATGGATGTTTCCAATACCAAATATAATTGGGTTTGGGTGAATAGCCTTGATCTTTTTCGAGCAATGAATACTTCTGACAATAATAATTGGCGAGGTTATTTGATAGTGAAAGAAAATGACCATAATTAGTTTTATAAATATTAAATACACTATCTAACGTTAAATTGAAAATCAGGCACACCATGAACAAAACCGAACTCATCAATCAAATTGCTGAAAAAGCTGACTTAACCAAAAAAGACTCAGAGAAAGCACTGAACGCATTCATAGAAACCGTGACAGAAGCGCTAAAGGCGGGAGATGAAGTACAACTCGTTGGCTTTGGCTGTTTTCAAGTTAAACAACGCGCAGCCAGAGATGGACGCAATCCAAAAACGGGCGAGACACTTAAAATTGCTGCTGCAAACGTACCGAGTTTTAAAGCAGGTCAAAGACTCAAAGAGGCAGTTAAGTAATTCATGACCTATGACGCAAAGTCAATTCGCATTCTACGTGAAGACGAAAT
>NZ_AUCC01000205.1 GCF_000429565.1 Arsenophonus nasoniae DSM 15247 | reverse complement strand
GTGAGTATGCCAAGTCAATTATTCACATTGAGAAGAAAATTTGCCGCAGTCAGTAATGGTAAGGTTTACATAGGTAAAATCGATATGGATCCAACTCTACCTGAGAATCAGATTCAGGTATATCTTGAAAATGAAGACGGTTCACATGTCCCTGTTGCTCAACCCATCATTATTAATCAAGCTGGTTATCCCGTTTACAATGGTCAAATTGCGAAGTTTGTCACAGTAGAAGGTCATTCTATGGCTGTCTATGATAGCTACGGCGTTCAACAGTTCTATTTTCGAAATATCTTAAAGTATGATCCTGATCAGTTAAGGCAGGAGCTCTTGTCTTATGGGGATAAAATTGTATCCAGCAGTCATGGTGGTACTGTTTATTCGGATTATGACCTTTCTGAATTTATAAAATATGCAGAATTTTTATCAGAAGAACCTACCACAGTTACCTTGCAACGACAGGCTGTAAAACACTCTGATAATATGTGGTACATATGGACAGGTGCTCTTCCGCATAAAATTTCAGAAAGAAGTCCTGCTGATGATAAAAAATGGCGGTGTGTTGGTTTGCTGAATGGATTCCCTGTACGTGATGCTCAAAACTTTGGCTTTACTGACGGGATGGAAGAGGCATCACCTATCATTATCGCAATGATGGAAAGCCCGTTTTTCAATATGACATTTCCTTCCGGCAGCACTATCAATATTGCTCAGACATGGAACCTCCGTTCTGATTTATCTATAAATTTTCAGGGTTCAGTAATTTACTGGAAAGGTGAGCAGATGGAAATATTAGATAAGTCTAAATCTGCTACTATGTGTATTTTTGATACTGAAGACTATGGCGGAGGAACAACTGGCTCATCAAGGAATATTCATCTATCAAATTTAATCATCAATGCCAATGAGTATGCAATTGGTATTGCCATGAGGAATGTAACCAGGTTTTCACTAATCAACATTGAAATTAATAATACACAGAAAACAGGGATAGATATCTCTAACAGTCATTTTGGCGATATTAAAAATATTGCTTTAACTAACTGTGCGCCACTTACATCAAAAGGATTTACATCAGACTCCATTGAAGAACATAGAGGCGATGGAATTATTATTTGGTACGGCAGTACGCATGTGGCTGTTGATAATATAAAAGTACAGAATGCAGACAAATTAAGAAGTGGGCGTTGTGGTATAGTGGTTGATGGCTATGCACCGCCTAATCAGCCTGATACTAGAATAATAAGTATCAATAATGCTTACGCTTTTGGTTATGACAGACCGGTACATACAGAGCTATGCGGCGTTGTCATTATAAGCAACAGTGTATTTGAGTATAGTTCAAATTATGATAATCATAAAAAATTTAAATGTGTCGCTATTGTTTGGAATACGCTGGAGGTAACTGAGTTTATTAACTGCGTATTCCGCTCTGATTTTAATTTTCTCAAGCCGTCAGGTGGAAAAGCAATATTTAATGGATGTAATATTACCCTATCCCATGAAGGGGAGTTTTTCACTGCTGGTAACGCTGCCGGATTTGGAGGGAAAATTGAATTTAATAACTGTACTTTATCACAAAGATCTGGCAATGGTGGGATGTATGGGGCTGACTTTACCTTTAATCACTGTATTCTAAATAGTGATAATGATGATAAAAAACCATCTGTGTTTACTATTGGCTCTGAGTCAAATGTTCATGCTGTCAGATTTAATAAAGTAAGTTTTAACAATATAGTATTGATTGCACCTTGGATTAAGCGTTATTCATCAATAGAAATATCAGAATGCAGTTTCATAGGAAGC
>NZ_AUCC01000204.1 GCF_000429565.1 Arsenophonus nasoniae DSM 15247 | reverse complement strand
AATCTCTGTAATTTTCGAGTGACCGTGCTTTCTGTAACTTCCGGTTATCTTCCGCTTCCTCGCCCGTTCGCTCGCGTTGCTCGGTCACTTGGCTGTGGCGAGCGGGGGCGGTTAAATTTTAAAAAGATTTTTTGGTTTTTTTTAACGCAGGAGACGTTGAGACGGAGCGCAGCTTGCGAGCACCGAACAGCGTCGACGAGGAAGCTGAAGTTAGTTTGTTGCTAATGAGTTGTATGTAGCTCTCTCCAAAACTTCAAGATTAAGAGAGGAGAACTAGATGTTAAGTTTTTGATTTTAAATAATTTTAATTTTTTATATGTTTAACAAGCTACTGAACATATATGTTCAGTATTATCGAACATGTGTTTATAAATAGATGTTCGTTTTTTCATAAAAGGTGTTTGACATTAATAACAACTGTGTTTATAGTTTTACATAAACAGATGTTTAAAATTGTGAACCTATATGTTTATAGATAATGTGGATATGCGGAAAAATAAAGACCTTTTTATTCAATTTTCCGAAAAAAATATTGGTGCTGTTAGAGAGATATTTAAGAAAAATACCGTTTCGGGTGATATTTTTTTATTCTTAACCGAATTTATGAATAAAAATAATGCGGTAGTTTGCTCACATCGTGTTCTTGAAGAAGTTACGGGTAAAAAAAGAACAACTGTAAGTTTAGCTATTAAGTGTTTAAAAGATAACGGATTTATAACCATTCTAAAAATGGGTACAAGTAATGTCTATGTTCTAAATCCTCATGTGGTATGGAGGGCATGGAGAACAAATAAAGCGTATTGCAAATTTGAGGGACCCATTTTACTTTCAAAAAGTGAAAATGAAAAAATTACAAAAGAAATGCTCAGATCAATAAATATTGATGAGTAATCGCTGATAGCAAGAGTTTTCGCCTCTTACTACCAGCTAACCCTAAACCTACCGATGATAGGAGTAAGGCTAATGAAAAAGTCTACCTTCCGCGTGCTCGTCTGTGAAGCACCGAATCAAATTGTTAAATTATCACATTCCATGAGAACGGTGAAGGGTTATCTGAAATAAGATTATTTTTTATATTTATTAATGTATTGCATTAGTTTTAGGTAAATTTTTTGTATTCATTTTTGATAATAAGAAATGTTTATATTGGAATTTTTGTTATCAAATTTGATAACATAATGTTTTTTGATATCATTTTTTTGGAACATATAATTGATTTATGTGATAACAAATGTTAGAGTTAACCGAACAAACGTTATCATGAGTATTAAACATGAATGTTAAGGAATTGAATTTGGAAGAATGGCATTTAGTGCACAAGACAACAGGTGAGTGTATGAGTATAGACATCCTTAAAACTCAGGATGGTGGTTCCTTTAACAAAGTCTTCCTTAATGAATTAGCTTTAATGATTGGTTGTACAGGTAACGGAAGTGAGAAAGTTTTGGGATGGATTTTAAAAAATAAGAATAATCAAAATGAAATACATGGAACTCAAAGAGAGATAGCTAAAGAAGAGTCCGTTGGCGTTGCTACAGTTGCTAGAGTTTTTAAAGCATTAAAAGATAATGGTTACTTAAAACAGAAAAGATCAGGAACCTACCTTTTAAACCCTAGCGTAATTCATTATGGAGGAGTAGGAAATCGTTTAACTATATTACGAATTTGGAATAACTTAATTTAAAAATAGTCGGTACTTGCTGAGATCGTAACTCCCAACAAGCACCTAATCCAACAACCTAACTATCCTAGGAGTCGGACTATGCAAAATAGTACCTTCCGTGTGCGCGTAATTGAAGCGCAAAATCAAATAATCGAGTT
>NZ_AUCC01000203.1 GCF_000429565.1 Arsenophonus nasoniae DSM 15247 | reverse complement strand
GGTCCTAGTTGTGCATACTCTAATGCAGTCACCTCACGGGATAACAAAAAACCAATACGCCAGCGTTGTTCACCCTGCGCAACAGGATGTTCATGACTCGCGGTGGTATAGGCAAAACATTGATAAAAACTGAGAATGCCTGATAACATTTCCCACGCCGCTAACGTACAACCATCCATGTCAAGCCATAACACGCTGCGGTTACCCGCATTAAGTGCGTTACGCCCTTTTTTGGCATTTTTCATTGCACCCCAGATATAATTAAGGGCTTTTTTCTTTTTGTCGAAAACCGCTTTTGGATCGGTTGGACTAATATTAATATGCTTGGTTAATTTTTTGATCGCCTGCTGATACTCGGCAAAAGAGCCAGCAACAGCAGGACTCGGGCGCTGATCAGTAACACTACGCCCGACGGAATAATTTATTTGCATGAGTTATTTGGCCTTTGACTTATTTAATCTTGACTTGTTAGAAGAATTAGTCATTT
The DNA here is from genome assembly GCF_000429565.1 of Arsenophonus nasoniae DSM 15247. Taxonomy (GTDB): domain Bacteria; phylum Pseudomonadota; class Gammaproteobacteria; order Enterobacterales; family Enterobacteriaceae; genus Arsenophonus; species Arsenophonus nasoniae. The sequence continues at coordinate 1,339 of NZ_AUCC01000203.1, read as the reverse complement.
TCTTTAAATAAAATTTTTCTAGGGCAACCATCGTAGATATACGAGAATCCTTAGTCTTTCCAGTCAGTATTCGGCTTATTGAAGGCTGTTTAATACCCGTATTAGCTTCTATTTCTGATTGAGTTAATCCCAGTGCTAATAATGCTTTAACGATTTCTATAGGTGATTTCTCATACATGGTATTTCTCCAATTTAGTTTTATTTAGTCGTTAAAAATACCAATTCGCATAAATATTTGCAATGCGAAAAATTTATTTAAATTCAATTATAATATGCGTAAAAGTATATTTTGAATTTAATATATAATTTATAGGGGATAACATAATGGGAATGGGGACTCAAAATTTAAATAAAAATATCAAGATATTAATGGATGAAAAGGGGGTAAAGAGCGTTGCTGAACTATCACGTCGAATTGGGATGCCACAACCAACGCTACATAGAATGTTAAATGGAGAAGTTAAAAGTCCACGATTAGAAATAGTTCAGAAAATTGCTAATTTTTTTAGAGTCGAAGCAAATGAATTGTTATATAAAGACTTAAGTACAACAAATATCTCTGAAGAAAGAGATACAACATCATTCACAAGGATCGAACTCAATGCTATTCCGTTTAATTTTTGTAAGGTTCCTGTGTTAGGAACAACACAGTTGGGCGGCGGTGGATATTGGAATTCCAAAGAATCATCGATCGAACATGACTATGGTTATATTGTTTGGCCGACGGAGGATAAAGATGCTTTTGCGCTTCGTTGCCAAGGCGAATCAATGATGCCACGAATTCAACATGGAGAATTTGTTGTTATGGAACCCAACTATAAATATAAACCCGGTGACGAGGTTCTAGTTCAGGATGATAATGGACAGGTTATGGTAAAAACATTTCTTTATCAAAGAGATGACGTTATTCATTTGCTTTCTATTAACGCTGACCACCCACCAATACGTCTCGCAGCGTCAACCATTAAAAAAATCATTTACGTGGCAGGCATTGCTAAGGATTCTCTTTACCATAGAGACTAAGTGAGTACTTCTACTCAAAGCCCTATACGATTTCTCAAAAAATAATGCGGAAAATAATTGACTAAATGTATTTTTCGCATAATATTAGCTATGCGATTATGAATAAAATGATTTATAGAACACCCGCTCTTTAACAATTTAGAAAGTCGGAATGTACAGCGCGTTATGTCTGTATGAGTGCAGTGGTGCACGTTGCATAGAGTGCGATCCGCTCCTTGCAAGACAGCAATGTCAAGGGACAGGCAGCCATAACAGAGTGTACAAACGCAAAAAACACTAATTATAGGTCATTTTGCGAAGTGGCCTATGGTGAGTG
>NZ_AUCC01000202.1 GCF_000429565.1 Arsenophonus nasoniae DSM 15247 | reverse complement strand
TATTCATCTAAAATAAATTGTCTTTCTTCTCTGGTAGGTTCAGTAAATTTAACCGTTATCATTATTTCTTCTCCATAATAAAAAAACCCCGATTAACGGGGTTCAATTCATGACATTTAATTTTTATACGTTCTAGTTATTCAGGTTTCCATGTGCCTTTTATCCAAGCCTGAACTTCGGATAATCGGTATAATCTGGTTTGTAGTCCTATATTTATTTTTAAAGGAAATCTGCCCCTTTTTTCTAAATAATATCTATGATTTCTACCTAGCGAAGTTAACCATTCACATTCTTCTTCTTTAATTAATCGGTCAATTTCATCCATATTTTCTATCTCAGCACGAGTTAATATTAGTATCATAAAACCATCTTCTTTTTATAATGCGTTTAAATAATCTACCCACCAAACAAGCGCTTCTCTTTTCCTATTCATATATTTACTTCGATTGTATATTCCCGCTACACCAGTTAATGTGTGACCAAGTAATTGTTCAATAACATTATGTTCAAATCCGTTATCACTAAGATTTGTAGCGATTACTCTTCGCATATCATGTGGAGTCCATTTTTCTAAATGATTAAGCCTTTTCCATATTTTTATCATGCTGATACTGGCTGCACTCTGACGCATGTTAAAACCAATTACCCTCTCTCTATTACAAGTTGCTTTGTTTAATAGTGATAGCCATTGTTTAAAATTATAGGGAATGGGTCTAATAATTTCTCTACCATTTTTACTATGATGAGGGGGGACTCGCCATATATCATTTTCTAAGTCCCATTCATCCCATGTTGATAATATTATTTCAGAAAGACGACAACCAAAGACAATAAGAAATTTTAAAATAATTCTATTTTCATATGAGATAATATGATTATCATATTCTTTATTCACATAATGCCACAGCGCTTTTAATTCATCCTTTGTTAACACTCTCTCTCTTTTATTTGATTTTTTTCCTACATCACTTACATCTAAATCGTCAATTTCATGGCTGATTGCATATTTTCTAACCCTACAAAATTTTAAAGCCTGTTTTGTTGTTTTTAACATTGCGCCTGCTTGTACCGGAGCAACTTTTTTTATTCTATCGAAACAGTTAACCCACATAGACAACGAACAATCATTCAATGGAATATCTCCAATATCGGAATAAATATGTTTCATGAAACAACTTTGAATATATTTTGCGCCTTTTCTTTTATCTTGAGCATAATTATTAATCCAGTATTCTAAGCTATCTTTGACTGTAACAGGTTTCAGTAAATCATCTTTGGTTATTTTGATTTGTATTCTCGGATCTTTACCCCCAGCTAACCATATTCGACAATTATCTCTCTGCTCCCTTGCGGCTTTTAAACTTAAATCTGGGTACTTGCCTAATGTTAACCATATAGGCGCGCTCTTTCTCCCGTAAAGGCGAAAGAAAAAAACAAAACTTATCGTACCTGTTTTACTTATTCTTATAGCTAACCCATTACCATCAGCAATAGTTTGTTGTTTTTCGCTTAATTTACCATGTAAGGATCTTAACTTTTTATCACTGAGCTTGTTGACTGCCATGTAGCGCCCTTTTTTCAATTTGCAATACACATTGCAATACACAGAGTTGTGTAAAAACCAGAAAACACGAAAAAACACGAGAACAATAAAAAATGAATAATCTATTTTATATCAGTATCTTACAAACAACACGAGGACGGCTAATCCATTATAATTAGCAGATATTACATTCTTTGTTATAAAATTCGTCCTAGCTGAAACCTGCTCCTG
>NZ_AUCC01000201.1 GCF_000429565.1 Arsenophonus nasoniae DSM 15247 | reverse complement strand
ATTTATTGTTTAAAATTTTAAAAGTTTAAAATGTAATACGATTGGCTGAAAGCAGAACAGGACTTTATTTTTCCGTTACCGATGTTAGGGGACGTAGCTTATCAACGTATACGGATTGATACGGGAGAGGCCTTTGAATTGACTCAGCCAAATTTTTGTCATGAGGGATCATTTTGTGATTTGGTCAATATAAGGATACGCGGTTCTGTATTGATTATGAGTGGTAATCCGTCTCGATGGGGGAAATTGGATAATGTATTTGGCTGTCAATCTGTTGATGAATGTTTTGATGTTTTTAATGGTATTTTATGTTCTTTAGGATTACCGCCGTTTTCAAAAGGGGCTCGTTTTAAATTGCGTCAGTCTCCAGAGGGTACAGTAGCGGGGCACGTTTGGAATGGCGCATTAATTAAAGAAATACATATCAATCAAAATATTGCAGTAGGTTATGACAATGAAAGGGCGTTTATTCGGGGAATGTCGACACTCCGTTTTAGAAATTCGATCCCTCGGTTACATACCAATGGTATGACGTGTGATTGGTTATCGAAATTAGGTAATGCTCATTTAATTTATCCCAGTGTTTATTGTAAGGCGCATGATTTATTAATTCACTCAATGAAGAAAATAGAAAATAAATTTGGAAATGAAAGTCAGGAATATAAATATTTAAAGATGTTATATGAATACTTGGTATTAGAAGGCATAGTCAGATTTGAATTGAAATTACATGGCAAATATTTACAGCGATATAAATTATGTTATTGGGGTTATTCAGAATTTGATGAATTAAAAACGTTATTAAATGAGTTTATCGCATTACCAGAGAAATTATCGGTGACGAACATGGATATAAAAACGGTAGCAAATGAATTAATTGAAAAAGGTATTGTTGATAGTACCCGAGCTGCTAATACAACGGCTTTTTATGCGTATTCATGGACGTTAGGTGAGCGCTTTGATTTAAATAAAAAACAAGTACAAGTTCATCGAGCACGTTTACGTAAAATCGGTATTGATATTGCGGATGAATATAACGTGTCTTTATTTCCTAGTGTGGTGGTGCGTAATGTGCGTGAAATTAAACCTTATATTGTTGAAAAACCAAACTGGTATAGAGAAAGAAATCATTTAATGCTGGTCGCTTAATAAAGAGAGAATTAAATATGGCAATGATAACGGTAGATTCAAGATATTTATTAATGGTTGAAATTGAAGAAAGTGATGTTCGGGTTTTAGAAAAGGAATTTTTTAAAAAAGATGAAAATGGTAATAAAAAAGATGAAGCGATAAAACGTTATTATCAAATTGGATTATTACATAAAGGTCGACAAAATATTGAAATTTCCATTCCATTAAAAGAAGGTCAATTGCCATATTCCGCAGGGCAATATTTATATCATCCGAATTCTTTTGCGGTAAATAAATATGGCAATCTTGAAATTGCTTATGATCAAATATTTGTGCTTATTTCAGAAGCTAAATCAAAATAATTTGATATTAATGAACTAGTTTGTCGTATTTCAGGTTATAAGCGTTCCTTTAGATATCCTGATAAAAAAACAGGGTAAATGACATTTGGGTATAACGTTGAAATGTTCCTTGATTTAGCAGAGTAGCTAGTATGGAAGATGACTTTGATATTACAACTAAATTATGTCATCCCATTGTGAATACTAATGGGAATGAAAATAGTTGTAATGACGTAATTTTGAAATTATCGAAAACAGAAGTTATTAAGCTTCAATCTTTGGTTATTTCAAATAATCCGCCGTTAGGAGAATTCAATGTAAATATCTTAGGGGCTGGGTTAGGGCTTGTCTTGATCTTTTATGTATTAGG
>NZ_AUCC01000200.1 GCF_000429565.1 Arsenophonus nasoniae DSM 15247 | reverse complement strand
TTGATTAACATCATTATGTGCAATGACTTCATTTTCCGTAATATCTGCGCCTTTGAGTTCACTTTCCAGCAGAAAAAACGCTTGCCAGTGCGTCAGTATTTCGTTCGGTAAAGCTGCGATTTTGCGCGGGTCAGGTTCACCCCATCTATCCGCAAGTTGAAAAAGAAAGCGTAAGCGAGCGGAGTCGGTTAGTTTTTTTTAGCACCATCCAGACTGCCACAGCTAAATTGCTGAACAAATTTGAGGGCTTCAATTAATGATTGCGTGGATTTGGTAGCGATTAACTCCTCTGCGGTAGGCAATTCTTCAGTGGGTAAGGGTTTCCCTGCTTTATCGCAAAGTGTTTTTAAAATCAGGTTTGCTCCCGCAATACTTGCCTGTGTGTTAGAGCCGCTGTCTTGCGCCTGTTTTAACGCTTGCTCATACGTATCAAGCTCAGCAATGGTTAAGCGGCGCAGATAAACATCAACATCAAAAATAGCGTGTTTTTCAACATAACTATCCGGTGCCAATAAGCGTGCTTTAAGTGATGACATGCTATTTACCTTATCCTTTTTCTTCTAGTGCTTTGACACGTTTAGTGAGCGCATCAAGTTCTGATGACAAATCCTTACCCGGTTCGCCTTTATCGCCTTTATCGCCCTTATCTCCTTTTTTGGGTAACGTATTAAGTGCTTCAAAGTTGTCATTGGTTTTACTAAAAGCATCACGTAAGGTGTCACCCGTTCCATCATCCGGTTTTGTGCCAATATTGATTTTTTTGATTTCTATCATCAGTTTACTTTCCTCTTGGTATTATCCGCCGTAAATTTCGTCGTATCGGCGGTTAAGGCTTTGGGGGGGGTACTGTTCCCCAGGTGAGATTATTCTGTTTGCCTTTCACCGTAATTTGAATGACTTCACTGGCTGGCGCACTAATCTCATTCATCTCCCAGCCTGACAGGGCCAAGATCATCGTGGCTGTCCGTTTGTTGGGTAGCTCAATATAAAGTTGGACGGTTTCTCTATTTTGTGCCGCATTTAAAAATGCCGTAAAATTTTCATTTTCGGGATCATCAATAAATCCGAGCGATTTCTCAGGGCCTTCAGGCAAATCAGCTATAAACTGCTTGTTCCGATCTATAAGCGTTGTGCAGTCTATAAAGCTTCCTGTTAATCCTGTTGCGCCTATTGCTCTACAGGTATCCAGAAGTTTCATTGCAGTCACTGCATCCCCTACTTTACCAAATTTAACCACTGCGCCTGCGGGGAGCGTAGCATATTCTGGCGAGGTTTTGTTTTCAGACATAATAACTCCTATTCGTTAACGATGTTTTTCAATGCTGGCGCGAATTTCTGAGGCTAAGGTATTAAGGATAAATTCACGGTGATAATCCAATGCGGGTCGAATGAAAGGTCGTGCTATCTGTTTAACTGTGCCAAACTCTTGCGCGCGCGCTTTCATCATGTGTTTTTTTGAAGGCCCCACTCTAACGGTCATCACAGTTTGAGTGTGGCTATCCTTCATTTTATCTGTTGTCCGTATTTTGATACTCTCGCGCATATGCTCACCTAGATTGCCTACATCAAAACCCGCATGGGCTTTCATATCGGCGAGCACGGGTCTCATTGCTTCACTCCCTGCTTTTCGTAAAACCTTAACCGCAATTTGATCGCCTAATTTTTTTAATGCATCTTCAAGCTCACTTAAGCCTTTCACTTCTACTCGATTTCTCATTTAGCATCCTCCGCATAGGTCAAAATAAAATCCCGCGTGATCCGATAACATATACGGTTTTCTGTCAGTTCTTCCCTGTCCTGAATTAAGTTACCGCGTTCAA
>NZ_AUCC01000199.1 GCF_000429565.1 Arsenophonus nasoniae DSM 15247 | reverse complement strand
ATTAACCTACTGCAGAGTATAAAACAGTACTCAACTCATTAACATCCCCGAAGCAGCACCGCTGCGCCGCTCACGCGTAGCGTGCTACGTTCTCGCCATGTGGTGGTAATTATAGGAACTCGCCTCGGCGAACTCAGCGCATTTTATTTACAAAAAAAATTTAACAATACAGATTTATTTTATATTGGTATGGAGCCAGATAAAGTAAGAAATAATCTTCCTGCCAATGCTATTATTTTTAACAGTGATATTCAATGCTTTAGCGAAGCGTTGCTTAATGCACTGTTGAAACAACTGATTCATAAACCGGCTGTGCCATGCCCAGCATTGATGGTTGAATTTGCTGATTATGTTATTAAAAATAATAATGGTTCTGCTGAAACCATCCATCCAGTAGATGTTATGAATATCATTCAGAAAGTCGCCATTAATCAGAATAACTGCTACATAGCTGCCGAAGCTGGAAATTCATTTTTTTGGGCTAGTCATCACCTGAAATTTTCTCAACCAGTCCGCTATCGGGTAGGAACTGCATTTTCGACTATGGGGCATTATGTCTGTGGATTAGTAGGTATTGCCGCAGGCAACAAAGAGTGTGCGGTTGGAATTATTGGTGATGGTGCCATGTTAATGGTAAATGAAGTTAGTACCGCAGTGCACTACCGCTTTCCGGCCATTTGGTTGGTGATGAATGACAGCAGCTATAATATGTGCCGTCAGGGGCTGGCAATGTTAAATAGCGAACCCCTCGATTGCGATATACCAGATACAGATTTTGCCTTGTTTGGACGAGCTTTAGGGGCTGATGGTTATCAGGTTAATAATTCTCAGCAATTACAGGAGGTTATGGTTGAGGCAATCAAAAATAGAAATCCAGCCGTAATTGATGTCAAAATTGATAAAAATGTATTTCCACCGCTTAATGATAGGATTGAAACAATTAAGGGGCTTATAAATGATTAATCATGTTTCGTTAATTTCCTGTGCAGCTAGTTTGCCGGATCGCCAGCTAAATATATTGAGAAAAAATGATAAAAAAACAATATTTTCAATAAATGATGATCATTTACCTGAAAGACGTAGCTTATGGCGACTGGATAAAAAGGAATCTATTACCAGATTAATGGTAAATTGCTTATCTAAAGCTTTATATCAGGTGAATATGAATGTCAATCAGCTTGATTGTATTATTATTAGTCTGGTTTGGCCAAAGAACATCCTGTATGAAGAAGTCATTGATTTTGTTCAGCAGCTAAATATTACCTGTCCGGTTATTCCTGTTAGTTTGGGAACGGCTGGTGGAATGACTGCACTTGAGTTAGGTTGGAATCAGTTTTCTAATCCAGCCTGTAAGCGGGTAGCTGTACTCGCTGCTTGTAATTATGTTCACTGGTTTGCTGCTGAAAATCCAATCAATTCTTTACTAAGCGATGGTGCTGCCTGTGCCATACTGAGTTACGATTCGGGTATTTCTCTTGTTTATAGTAAGACGATTCAGACCTATGATTATGAGCGGTTGATATTTATTAATAATTATGTGCAAGAAACAATTGGGTTGGGCAGTTCGATAATTTCTAAACTGCCTACCACTATTTTTAATAGCTGTTATCAATTGTGTCGCGATGCAGGTAAAGATATTAATGATATTCGATATTTCCACATTTATGACCCAATATATTGGGTTAGTGAAGTCAGTGCAAAAATTCTTCAGGTGAGCCAAGATAGAATTTTAACAATATTTAATAAGTATGGCAGCTTGGGGCCAGCGCAAAATTTTTTTGCACTTATCGAATTAAATGCTTGTTCATGGTTAGGAATCTCAATCAATACAGTAAGGCATTAATGGAGGTGTTTTGAACTCAATATTTCTATTAAATTCTGACAGTTTTCTCGTT
>NZ_AUCC01000198.1 GCF_000429565.1 Arsenophonus nasoniae DSM 15247 | reverse complement strand
TGTTAAATAATCAACGCCAATAAACCCAATATCGCCTATTTTACGTTTTATTTTACGACATTCTGATTGTATGTGATGCAAAGTCATCGCTGGCGTATCATCAATCCAGATATTTGGGCACTGTTTGAGTCTACCCATTGCATTACTCAGCTCATCCCATTCGTGCTCTGCCAGTTTCTCATAAAACCGATTTGAATTAAGATTGGATTGTTGACTTAACATGCGCTCGGCTAATTGGCTATCCGTCATTTCCATGCTAAACAACAGCACCACTTTCCCTTGATTTGACACATTTCTCGCCATTTCAGTAAGTACAGTCGTTTTACCCACCTTGGGGCGTGCCCCAATAACAAACAGCGAACCATTAACGATTTGTTTGGGTTTAAGCAAGTCGTCAAAGTCCCTAAATCCTGTTTTGAGTCCACAATCCTTTTCAGGATTATCCTGACGGTTACAAATCTCTGTAAACGTATTGTCCAATACATCATCAATCCGGCTAAGCCCTGTTTTGTAACCCACTTTGCCAAACTTTGCTGCTTCATCAATCAGACGTTGCGCCATATCAATTTTATCACTAAATTCTAGCGTATTAGGCTGAATAAACAGTTGTTGAATCTCAATGGTTTTTTCAACCGTATAGCGTTCTACTGCACACTCTTTGATACTTTTTGCGTAACTGACGATGTTTGCGGCACTCGGGATATTTTTGGCTATCTCAGCAAGATAGGCAAATCCACCGGCCTTTTTAGCCATCCCTGATTTAGACAACGCTTCATCCACCGTGATGATATCGATTGCCTGACGTCTCCGGCTCATCGCGCGCATTTCTGCATAAATCAATCGGTGGTGCGTGGCATAAAAATCATCAGGGCTTAGCAGTGAAAACACCTTTGAAGCATTATCGCTCATTGGGTCTATCAACAAACCACCAATAACACTTTGCTCAGCAGCGATGTTATTAGGTACTTGATTAATACTATATCTCATCGGGTCATTCCTTAAATCTAAAACGCGCTGTATCGCATTCTGAGCAGCGATAAAATTTTAGTGGTGAGAATAATACGTTTTTATCGAGAAAACGGTTTAGAATGAAAAGGGGTGTATTTTAAACGGGTATCTGAATAGCAAATTGAGATTGAATTTTAAACCTGAGGTAAAAATGCTAACTTTTAACTTCGGTCATTCGCTCTGTCCTCCTTGACTGAATGACCACTTGATAACTCATAACGCCCCTTCCCTAGTTTTTGTTACCGTGTCAGGCCTTAGCAGATAATCAAAACTTGCTCGCCAGCCTCGGTCATTTTCTCCGAAATACCACGGGTTTGCTGTTTCAACAAATACTTCAAAATAGTTTCTGGCAGCATCAACCGAAGGGTTTTTGAGTTCTTTCCAGAATTTACCAATAGCCCGTTTTCGTTTGTCGTTCAGTGATTCAGCATTGGGTAATCTGTCACCTACCGTCTCGTTGTAAACTTGTAGGATTTCCTGATAGGGGATTTTGGTTTTTCGATTGTTAGAAATTAATTTCTCATCATTCCCCTCGTGAGGGGTTAGGGGAGTATTTTCTTTTTTCTTTAAAATATTTCTTTTGTGTTTAGCTGACTCAGCTAACCTAACATTAGCTAACTTGGCTAAACTTTTATTAGCTGACTTAGCTAATTTATTATCATTAGCTGAATTGGCTAATTTTTTGCTATTTTGGCTAATATTAAAATTCCACTCAAATATTTTTTTGTTAATTCCTATTCTTCCCTTTTCCAGGATTAAGATATTCATTGAAATCATTTCATTCTTTGCTTTACAAACATGGGTATGATGTATACCTGTTATTTCTGCAATTTGTGTATTCGTAATTC
>NZ_AUCC01000197.1 GCF_000429565.1 Arsenophonus nasoniae DSM 15247 | reverse complement strand
AGGTGATACCAACGGATTATTACTGTTCCATTTTGTGCCTGTGCCTTTTACAATAGAAGAGCCTGACACAACGGTTACGGTGCCTGTGTTATATATCATATAATTTCTCTAAAAATAAAGATCGAAGTCGATAACGTAAGATGGCGTGCTATAAGTGATATCATCAATAGCTGATGTATCTACAAACACCCATTCTAAATTCCTTCCCTGCTGAATAGTTATTGTATTTCCTTGAAAACGATAACCGCCCGCTTTGCAATATGTCCAGCCCTGATAGACGCGATCTATCATTTCTGCACATTCATTTGCTTGTAACATTGGGCGTGCAAATGGCGCCGTTACTCCCCATTGGGTTAATGTTATATTAGCGCCAACCAGAAAAGGTAAATAATTAGATGAGTAACTCACTGTTCCTTTTTGATTGTAAATATTAAGACCGTAATCAACTGGCAATAGTGTAAAATCAGTCGTGAATACGAGTACGTAAACATCTGTTCGCACATTGCTATAAATATTTTTATTGTCTCTAGAGATAGAAACAACTGCATTTTGATTTGTTGGTCTAATAAAAACTAGACTTTTACCAATACTTGGAACAGTGTTAGGGATTTTATAAGTGCCATTAGTACTTATCGATATTTTCTTTCTAAAAACACAATACCCTAACTTTGATTGCTGAGTGATTTCTACTGCATTACCTAAACCACCAATAAATAGTCCATAATCACCACTAGTTGCTTGTTTTGGATAGCCATAAACATCTATTTTATACACATTTTCGTATTGTTCACCGTACAAAAATGTTCCTCGATCTGACACCCCTCCTCCTGGGCCACCCCAAAACCAGTGGATACCCCAACGATCCCAATTGCACTTTAATTGATTTCCTTCAACGCGTATATTTTCAAGTCTCAGTTGACGTACAGCATAACTTCTGGATACTTGATAAAGTCTAGATATGACTTTAGGGACGATTATTAGATTATATTTATCTGCTTCAGGAATGGTGAAGCTATGATCTCTTTTTTTTAGATCGTGGTTATTTGTACTTAAAAGTTTTGTCAGTATTCGACTTTTACTGGTTATTTCAAAGGTTTTAAAACCGTCATTCAAATCAACAAACAAACCGTAATCTGACATTATGGCCTCCTGCCTAGTTTTATTACCCCACCAGAAGCGGGATAAACGGCAAGCCCGGTATTATCTAACACAATTTTTGAGGCATCTCCCATGATTTTAAAGTCTTTATTAATGAGTAAGCGATTAAACTCTGCGATACCGGTTTCACCATCTATCTTGAAACCGGTGTCTCCCGCCTGATAATTTTTTGACTGAATAACAGAGCCGATTAATAATTCTTCAATCGTTCCTTTATCAATAAATATTGTGCGTAAAAAAACCTGCCCATTTCTAATAGCAAAAACAGGCTCCATCTTGCCATTAGCCGGATTGTAGACGATGAAAGTTTGGGCACTAAAGCCAATTTGCGTACTGACTTTGCCGTTTTTAAGCTCCGCACCAATGACCATTCCTGCATCATAAGAGACGCCGTCATAAACAATCTTGACTAACGATGTCCAGGTGGCAGAAGCCTCACCCTTTTTCATGTCATATTTGGCTTGTAGCGAGTTCTGCGCCGCTGCCCATGACTTATCCGCTGTCGCTCTGACCTGATGGATAGACTCGGCTAAAGCTTTGGTCTCTGTTACCACATAATTATCAACCCTGACAATTTCCGCCTTCATCTTGCCGTTTTGACGCATGAAATACTGCGTATTGCCGTTGAGTCCCTTCGCGTTTTCCAGTATCGCTTCCGTGCTGCTGTCTATTCCTTTCTTTAACTGCTTAATCGCTTCTGTGTCGTTAATTTTTTTGTCGATTTCTTCTAAAATATCACCCGGTAAACTAT
>NZ_AUCC01000196.1 GCF_000429565.1 Arsenophonus nasoniae DSM 15247 | reverse complement strand
TGTGACCGAGCGAAGCGAGTGAGCAGACGAGGAAGCGGAATATCACAATTGCAAAAGAGAAATACGGTCACTCAGTAGTAACATATTTTTCGGTTTAGGGTTTTTGTTAGAAAAAAAGTTATCCACAGGTGTGTTACGGTAAAATAAAGGTAATTTTATTTAAGGTAAAAGAAAGGTAAAGGCCTCTATAGGCTTTTGTTTTATTTTGAAAAAATTACTCATATGACTTCTTATATTTACTTATATGACTTCTTATATTTATCATTTTTTATTTATACTATTGACTTATATCCCAGCCTCTATTGAGCGAGGGTTTACGGCGTTTTTTTGCTAACTATATGTTTTTATTTATATAAATTCTTATATTTACCATCCTTTGCGAAATACATATTATTAAGTAATTATCTGTTTTTGCTTATATAACTTCTTTTTTTTACTTGTTAGCTTATCGTTTTCAATGTTTTTTGTCTCATATGCCTTCTTATTTTATTTAATATGCCTTCCTAGATTTAAGTTTATTCACATTCATTTTTTACAATCAAAATGATTGATAATAGTTACAATATTAATATTTCAACTAATTGAATATAAATATTATTTTTTAAAATACCTCTTGAAGTTTTAGATTAGTCTATAGAAATAAAAATAGAAAATGACTTCTTGTTATTGACAAAATGACTTCTTGATATAATATAAAGGAAGTCATTTATGGAGGCGGAATGTTAATAAAAAAGTCTCATCAGCTTGTTATGGCAAGAATGAATCTCTCTGCAAGAGAGCAAGATGTTCTTACTCTTCTAGTAAAAGCATTGAAAAAATCATTTGATGATGAGAAGTTTGGTGATGGTAATGTTCAGTACGAATTTACATTTTATGTTGATGAATTAATCGAACATTTTTCTTTATCTAGACAAGGTCTCTATCATGCTTTAGATGAAGGAACAAAAGTAATGGGTAGAATAATTGAAATGAAAGACCCATTAAAAAAAACCTTCGAAAAAGTAGTCATTATAAGTAAAGCTGATTTTGCTGAAGGGGTTCTTTTCGTTAGAATGGATAAAGATGCCGCTAAGTATTTATTAGAGTATTCTATGGGATTTGCTGAGATAGACTTGAATTTATTGTTATCTCTTAGAGGTGGTTATGAAAAAAGAATACTTGAGATGATTAGCAGATTTAAATCTCAAAAAGAGTTTTCTATCTCATTAGGTGAGTTTTGTAGATGTGTAGGATCTCATTATTCTGAATATTCAAAATTTTCAAATTTCAAACAAACAGTTTTAATAAAACCTATACGTAGAATTGTATCATCGTCTGGTTCTACATGGAAAATTAAAAAGGACTTTAAAGATGGTTTTATCATCGAAAAGAAAGGGCGTAAATACAGGGATTTAGATAAAATAATATTTAAAATCCAATATAATAATGTAGAACAAAAAACAAATAAGACCTCAATTGAAGTTGACACTAAAAAACATGAAGTTCTTGATTATTTGTTGTCAAAAATAATGGATAAAACAGCAAATCAGTCAGAAGCTATAGCGTTCATTTCTATGAGTAATGAACTTAATGTTAAGTATGTTCGTGAAATTGAAGAACAGGCAAAAAAAATAGCAAAAATTTAAATTACCGCCCTACGCCAGTGCGCTAACACTGACGCGGAGCTAACCCAAAACCTAAACCAACTAGGAATTGAGCTATGAAAAATAGTACCTTCCGTGTGCGCGTAATTGAAGCGCAAAATCAAATAATCGAGCTATTTGCTCAAACCTCACGCAATTTAACCCTGCGTCAGCGTGCCCGAATTCTGAATAGAGTTGGGGGTGCTGTATGAACTCCGAGATGATTAAATTCTTTTTGAGTAGTGGTGTTCCTTGTGGATTTCCGAGTGACCGTGCTCCTTTTAACTTCCGGCTATCTTCCGCTTCCTC
>NZ_AUCC01000195.1 GCF_000429565.1 Arsenophonus nasoniae DSM 15247 | reverse complement strand
ATACACGCACCTAGTCTACATACATATAACTGTACAACTAGACTTATAAGTCTAGTTGTACAGTTATATGTATGTAGACTAGGTGCGTGTATAGTCATGTGATTTAGTCTGTGTACAGTTAAAATACCTGAGGTGATTTAATTGTTAGTCTATATGTACAGTTAAGGCATTTGATTTATATCTAAAAGTAATTTATAATTTAGTCTATGTACTGTTAATTAATTAGTAAAACACCATGACAAAAGTAAGAGACAAAACAAAAAAGGTAATTGAGAAGGCTGAAATATATAAAAAATCAATAACGTCTGAAATTGATAGTAAAAAAGTCAGGCAAAGTGTCTATGATATTTACGCTAACTATGTGAAAAGAGATTTTGGATTAAAAGAAAATACCGCTTTAATTGAGGGGAAAAAAATAAAGACATGGTATTTTTTGCCTGATAGCGAGTATTCAAGCGGTGAACTTTCAGCCAGCCGAATAGCTTCACTCCTCATTAAATACCGCAGGGCTTTAAAATCACTTGGGGCAATCAATAAAAAATTCATTCCTTCCCTCAATGCAGCAAAAAAGGCATTGATTAAAGCCGGAGTGGAGCAAAGTATTATTTATGGACTAAAACCCTCGCTAAAAATCAAGACACTTGAAGAACGCATCGCCTTACTCAAAAGAAAATATCCACGCGGATCAGCTTCAGGTAAGGGCGAGATGGTGAGACAGGCGTTAACCAGTATAAAAATGTATCATCCTAGTTATTATCGGCTGGCTGGAGCGGTTTCCTATGTAAAATCGATTACTAATGAGCAGCAAAAAATCAGGCTGAAAGCAAGACATGATGAGAAAATTAAAATTAATCCGCATTTTCTTTTAAATAAAGCTAAATTTATTCTAGATAATCCTAATTCAACATGGGTGCAATTAACGGTTGCACTTTGTGCCGTTACAGGCCGAAGACCGACCGAAATCATGAAAACCGCAAAATTTCGCGTTGATGATAAAACCCCTGATAATTACATCCGTTTTAGTGGAATATTAAAATCACGTGACAGAAAATTTGAGGAAGATTTTGGGGAATGGAATATCCCTATATTTCATGATGTAAATAAAATAATCAAAGCACTAAGACGATTACGATTTGAACTAAAAAAACAAGAGAAAAAATCCCATGAATCCGGAGGAAAAGGTAACTATTGGACAGGCGGTTACTTGCACTATATCAATCAAGAGGGCAAGAACATCGTTGCCAGCATATTTGACCCTAAATACACGAATGATGTTGATCATAACATGGCTATTAACCAACAATATAACGGAGTACTCAATAACGAACTTAGAAAATGGTTTGAATCCGGTGATATCGAAATAAAATCGCTCAGAGCAATTTATACAAAAATGGTATGGGAGCGTGAAAAAGACACCAGTTCTGAAACTTATGACAGTATGACAACAAGAATATTATGTTACTCAAAAGACAGCATCTCAGAAGCCGTCAAGCATTATGCAGCCATTGAACTATCAGAAAAAACAGAAAAAATTGAAACCACTACCGGAACAGTAAAAAACTATATTCCTAGTGAAGAACTCATGGCTAAATTAGAAAAAGCTAACGCTATTATTGAGCAGCGATCAGCCAGAGCCCCTACCCTAAAAACAATCCATGAATGGGCTAAAAATAAAGCTAACTTAGGTTTAACACTAAATGAACTGACCCCAACTTATATTAGACGATATTGTAGAGTGGGCGGCAAAACTATTAATGCTAATACCGCCAAGCTATATCTAAATGTCATTGATAACATCTAACACTTGTTAGCAAATGTTAAGGTTGAAAAAAGAATTTAAGTATATTTGAAGGTTTTATTGGGGTCACTACGCGAGGAAAAAATTATAGGCAAGACT
>NZ_AUCC01000194.1 GCF_000429565.1 Arsenophonus nasoniae DSM 15247 | reverse complement strand
ACCATTTTAGCGTTGGCCTTAATTTCCCCCTCACTATCCGCAAAACCACAAGGAACAGCACCACTCAAAAAGAATTTAATCATCTCGGAGTTCATACTGCACCTCCAACTCTATTCAAAATTCGGGCACGCTGACGAAGGGTTAAATTGCGTGAGGTTCGAGCAAATAGCTCGATTATTTGATTTTGCGCTTTAATTACGCGCACACGGAAGGTAGACTTTTTCATTAGCCTTACTCCTAGTTATCGTAGGTTTAGGGTTAGCTGGTTGTGGGAGGCGTTAACTCCCTCAATCAGCGGTTATTCTTTTTCGACAAAAGGAATATACGTTAATTTTTCCTTTGATTTTTCTCTAAAATTACTTTCTTGTTCAGTAGAAGTAGCAACAACAGTAGCACTAAAAATAGCATATTGACGCTCATCTCTACCTGCCTGCCAAGCTACTTTTTCGTTAACACAATATGCAGTTGCATTTCCAACTTTCACCGTATCTATCCAGTTATCTTTTTTTAAAATTCTTACCGCCCTTGCCACACTGGGACGACTATATCCGGTAACTTCTTGTAGTAACTGGTAACTACATACAACAGCGTTTGTCGTTCTTCCCATTTTTTCCATGAAAAAAATTAATATTTCAGCGGCAAGAGGATGTTTGCTTATTAAGCCTCTAAAATGATTCATATATCCCTTTGATAACTGGACGAAATTATAATTATCTGCTTTCAATTTATATGATACCTCTTAGTCTCAATCCAGTAACAAAAACTATAACCAAAAGATACCGGTTGTGTCAAATATTTTTTATTTAAAAAAACAGAGTATCATTAGCTATGAGACTTACAAGTATCATCATTGCTGATACTATAAAATTAAAAAAAACTTATAAATCATACTATTACATTACATTCCCTTTCTGTATCTGTATCAGTTCTGGAGTATCAGACAACTCTGTAGCTACAAACTAACTTCCGCTTCCTCGTCGACGTTGTTCGGTGCTCGCAAGCTGCGCTCCGCCTCAACGTCTCCTGCGGTGAGCGGACTGAGTTAAAGAAAAACACGATTTTCTTTTTAAAAAATCAAAAAATCTTTTCAAAATTAAAATTTAACGCCCACCGCTCGACGCAGCCAAGTGACCGAGCAACGCGAGCGAACGGGCGAGGAAGCGGAAGATAACCGGAAGTTAAAAGGAGCACGAACACTCGAAAATTACAGAGATTTCCCAATACGTTTTACCCGCACTTACCCAATGCAGCACCTCGTTCTCACGCTTGGTCAATCTTCTGAATAATTTTAAATCGGAGTTCATACTGCACCTCCAATACTACAAAGGTACTCACGCTGACGGGGTGTAAGGTGTTTTGATGTGAGAGCAAAGCTCAAAAGCTGCTCGATTGATATGCCGCACGCTTTCAGCCAGTGTTCAGATTTCTATTTTATTCAATTGATGACCATTCTTTCATATCTAAAAAAATAAGTAAATAGCTATTTTAATTAATTTGCGTATTTCGTTAATTTATATTAAATTACAAAAATGCAGATATTAAGGAATTATGAAGAAATGGCATTTTTAGAGTTTGGTTATTACCTCGAAGTTAATAATATAAAAAACAAAGATGTTGCCGAGAGATTAGGAGTAAAACCTCCTATGATTTCTCAATGGAGACACGATCCAAGAGTGAAAATCGATACAGATACAGGAGATTTAGTAAGAATATCCACTATATCAAGAGCTATACTCAGTAAATTAAAGCCCTCTGAATAACGACTTTTTTGTCCGGCTATTAATATTTTAAATATTATCCGCCACTAAATATGAATAAATTTTAAATTTATATGACCATGCAATAAATAACATAAATAATTGATTTAATTCATTTTTTATAATTTACAATTAATGTTGTTGGATTAACTTATACACAGAAAAAATGTCCGGCTATAACGACTTTTTTGTCCGGCTATAAC
>NZ_AUCC01000193.1 GCF_000429565.1 Arsenophonus nasoniae DSM 15247 | reverse complement strand
TTAGCGCGGGCATTTGGAGGGATTGCCGGCGCAGTGTTTACGGGTCAGCCTGGAGGCGTGTACAGTGGCGCGACCGCTGCCGAGAACAGTTTTCGTTATAATTATTTATCCCATCACCAGCAGGCATTAATGGAAAAAGAGCTGACGGCAACATCGAATGATTTTAAAAAAGCGCTGATTTCCCTGAAATGGGGATACACGTCCCTTGACCAGGATGTCAGTCTTGGGGCGGGGATGGTGGCTGGCGCGCCAGTTGGGCTTTATGAGACCATAGACGGGTTAGCGAACCTGGCCAGTAACCCGAAAGAAACGTATACGGCCATAAAAGCAGTTTTGCAAAGCGATGACACATTAGGCATCATAAGCGATGCAGTGAAACAGTCGTATATCGTGCGTCTTGAGCGAATGGAGGCTGAGTATCAAAAAGCAGGAACCGCTGGGGCCTTTAACGCGGGCATTGAAGGCGGTAAAATCATTTTTGATATCGCCAGTACCCTTGCCGGGGTGGCAGGAATCGCCAAGGGTGGTGCGATACTAATAGATAAAGTTGTGGCTAAAGTTGCTGCGGGTAAAGTCGAGTCGGTAGCTGCATCAGTCTATAACCAACAACTGATTAAAAATGCAGAAAAAATCTCAACCGCTAAACCAGGGCAACAAACAGCAGTACCAAGGGATCTTAATGAACAAACATTCTGGAAATCAGTTCAATCTAAACCATTACAAGGTAAAGAGTTACCTGGACTAAATAATGATCCTAGTTTTCCAACATCAGCAGGTTTTCAAAAAATGGAAGCAAAACATAAACTTCCCGATGGCCAAACTATAACCATACATTATCAGTATAATTCAACTACTGGTAAAGCTTATGATATGAAAATTACTACACCTCAAAGAGTTCAACAAGATCCGAAACAAGTTGTAGACACAATAAAGGACAAAGTTAAATGAGAATAAAAGAATCGGATGGTGAATCTATTGATGTGTTTGCTATTTATTGGATAAATAATAAATCATTATGCCTTGGTTTACCTAAAGGATATGGTGGATTATCTGTTTATGAACTGTCAGAAGTTGATTTAATAGAATCATCACTGAATGGCAAGTTGGTTTACTTCCAAAATGATGGAGCAGGTTCAGGTGTATATCATTGGGCTCTAATCGAAGAGTCATTATTAGATGACTTGCTTGAATTAGATGAAATTGCCTATAAAAGGTTTTTAGATATATTAAAATCTGAAGGTCAATTAGACGATGATTTTTACTGAAAATAAAGATCCTAAATTTCGTTTAGTCTTTTCAATGTATAAGAAATTAATACCCTAAATGGTTACTAATTAAACTTATTCCGCTCAAAAAGCGACTTTAATGGTCGGGGTTGGAAATCTGTTTTCATAGGAAAGGTAGATTAAATAATAATCAAAAGAAGCAAGTTTAACGTAGATTGATAATATAATCTTAATTCAAGTTTAAAAAAATCCCTAAAACATCTTCAATCTCTCTTTAACAAGAAAATTAACAAAAAGGCGATTTTTAAGTTGAACTGCAAATATTATCTCACCTCACTGTTAAAATGCCGTTTAAAACGCAGCATTTTGCTCTGTATGAAGAGATCTTATGTTAGGTAATGCCCAATGGTAGCGCTTTTGAATTTGGTGGTCTTAGAATGCAATACAAGACGTTTTAATAACCATGGGCACAGGCTATCGATTTGCAGCCGTAGGCTGATTCGTTCTTTCTAATTTATCAAATATCGACTCATGGCAACTCAATCATAGACTTTCAACAAAGATTTTCAACTCCATATTTCACAAGCAAACCCATCCAAATTATTATATTTTGCCAACTAATTTTACAGGCTATGCGTTTCGGCAAGTGTAGACGTTTTATCTACAAAACTATTTATTGGATTCTCTGGTAAACTTATAGCATTAAGTTATGCAGGAGAAAATTTTGATAAATCCAACGCCA
>NZ_AUCC01000192.1 GCF_000429565.1 Arsenophonus nasoniae DSM 15247 | reverse complement strand
ATTATTTTGTCACCGGATAAATATCATCAGATGATGTTATCCCATGCTGAAAAATTGCAGCAAAAAACGGTGCAAATTCCCCAACAAGCACCCTCAGAGCCTGAAATCAAACAGGAGCCATTGCAACCTGAACACCCTCAAAAAGCCGCTGAGCCAGAGAAAATACAACCCGACAGGCAAAACCTGTCTTATAAAATCGATGATAAAGCCTTTAACCGCCTGATTGTCATGCCAGCCCCACAAAATGATGGCTTTGAGAATGTTATCCGCTTCAAGGTGGCCTTTAAGCAAGATGACAAGATGGTTATGCAGCTTAAAGACCTGAAAGAAGCGGATTTAAACCGGATGGGCATTGATACCAAAAACATAGATATGCGTAAGGTTGAGCCTGTTTATATTGATTTAGCCAATCTCAAAAACAGCCAGATTGATTCACCGTTTCGCCACGCTGAAAAAGCGCTAGAATCATTGAATCAAAGTATGAGAAACCGTGCCATGCCAAAAGACGAACTGGAGGTTTTGAAAGCGCAACGGGCAACACTGGAAGCCAATGTTAAAGAAGCAAAACAAAAACAGGTGGCTGAACAGCCTAAACAGGAGCAGAAAAAACAACAACGGCACGAGCAAGATTCAGGCTTTAGCATTTAAGTTTATTTTTCAAAATAAGCAGTAAAAACAATACTGTCTGTTTTTATCTGTTATTTTTTTATGGCTATTTTTTTCCATCCATCGAAATGGTAAAAATAGCCCTTATAGTGGTACTATATAATTTCCTGTTCGTGATCCTTATCAAATCCAATTTTACTATAAGAAATTATGCGTTTTGGGATATATCGGTGTAAATTAATTTTTTCACAAAATGCAGAAAAATCATCAATGTGATTAACTCCAGCCTTAAGGTACATAGCTGATAACCTATTCTCAATTGTTCGTTTAGATAAGTTAATGATTTTTGAAATTTCCTTAGTACTCATCCCTTGAAGTCGAAAAAAAATGATTTCACATTCTTTCTCAGTGAAAAAATCATTAGGTCTATTAAGTAGCAATGATCCTGGGAATTTTCCTCTGATAAAATCATTAGGCGTAAATATCTCAAGGTATTTAATAGAATGGACGGCGCCAATACACTGATGATCATTATTATAGAAAGGGATTTTACGGCAGATATAAGGATAATCAATAGCATTAGGATGTACTTCAAGCATAACCTGTGATTTACGCTCAGAAAGAATTTTCCTATCCTGAACGCGCCATTCTTCACATAGATCAGCATTTTCAAACAAACAAGATGGAATTTCGTAATCAAATCTATCTATAATATCACTCACAGATCGTAGACTTGCAAGTTTTGCAAATGCTAGATTTGCATAAATAATAGGACTATCTGGTGTACGAATACAATAAGGTTCAGGTAATAAATCTAGCATTCTGGATAGCATGGGAGGAATAACTACGTTGTTTTGTTCATTATTGCAATTCATACGGTATCCTCTTTGCAAGATTCGCTTAAAAATAGGGCTATTTTCTAGGAAACTAAATTTTAGTGATAGCTTAGACTTTAATTTAATATACTTAGATAAGTCAAATTTAACATTTTTCTTATATTTCAAATATATAATAATATTTTTATCAAAAAGAGTATTTATTACTTAATAAATAGAGTGATAAATACTTTCCATTGAAGTTATTTTTTACTCTATTTATTATCTGATAAACCTTTATTTTTGTATTAAGCAATAATCATTGCTCTTAATAAAATATTTATACTTAATTCCAATACCAGGGGAATTATAAATAGAGGAGAATCATATGTGGGTATTAATTCTTACTATGTATTCAACTCCCTACTCAACCAATAACTTTGCCATTATTCATTCTCAAGAATTTAAAACGGAACAGGCGTGTCAGTTTGCAGTAAAGGAATTTAAAAATAATCTAGAGAATGACGATATAAAATATCTTGATGGAAGTGCCTTTTGCATTAAAGATGATATAA
>NZ_AUCC01000191.1 GCF_000429565.1 Arsenophonus nasoniae DSM 15247 | reverse complement strand
TTGGCGTTGAATATTCGTCCGAGTGAATTTAATGGCTTACCTGAGAATACGCTTAAACATCTGCATTCGGCTTATTTGTTGTTAAAAGCAATGCGAAATATTGGCGTGAGTCCAATACCAAAACTGAAAAAGAAAGTGGAAAAGCCGATTTTTATTCCGGCATTTTGCAATGTAGAAGAGATGATCAAGCAATCGCCTGTTCGTGAAAAGATAACTTTTATTTTGGCATCAAAATTGGGCTTACGGATAAGTGAAATCTTGGCATTGGACTATAGCGATATTCGTGAACAGAGAATTCACATCTCAAAGCACTTAACACGATATGGCGTTGTAAATTTGGGGATGAAAGCGGATTTGCAAAGGATTTTACCGCTGCCAAAAGATTTAATGCAATTTTTGGATAAAGAAAAGAGAGGAAAGCCTATTCCATTGTTGATGTCAGAACGTCAATCTCGTTTGTCATTAACGTACGGAAGAAGTGGGATTATCAAAAAACGGTTATTGGAATATGAGATTGGTACATTTCATAACTTACGGCATTTTGCTGCGATTTCATTAATCCAAAGAGGCTACGGAATAAATGTCGTATCGAAAATGTTGGGTCATCGAAGTATCAAAATCACGCATGATACTTATGGACGTTTTTGTCGGTCAGTTTTGGACATAGAAATTTAACATTTGCGTTTATTTTTTAATCACAATCCAAAACAGGTGGAAAGCGATCAAACTCAATAATCATGAAGTATTCAGTCGTATAAATCACAGAATAGCCAAAAACGCATAATTCCGAAGTCATACTTCCGAATTTTTGAAAATCAAAAAAACTAATAATTACAAATTATTAAGAGGGATTTCTTACGCATAGTTCCGAAGAATAAGTCCGAACTCAAAACGGCTAATTTCACGAATGTTGCACAAATGTTAATAAGAGGTTGTCATGTCAGGGAAAGCGAAATATCAAAAAGCGTATATTGATGACGTGATCAACCTGTCTTTGGTGAAAGGCAAAGTGTCAAATAACTTCATTGCAAAGTGGCTGCACGTTAACGAAAAAACAATCCGAAACTGGCGAAAGGATTATTACGAGTTTGATCATGCCTTTCATCATGCCGCGGACATTTTGAAAAAAGAGATCGCGGAAACGGCAAGGCAAAATACCAAAATGCGCACACGCAAAATCATTAAGAAAACCCCTGACGGCGAAACGACAACGATAGAAGAAGTATTACCCAGTCACAATGATATTGCCGTTTACAAAAAAATGGGGATTAACGAAGTCTTCTTTGACGAAGAAAAGCAGCAACGAAAAGAATATTTAAGATCGATACTTGAGCGCAAAAAAGCGGGTGAAATGACTTCACTGGAAGCAGCGCAATTTTTGGAGATTGAAGGTATTCCCGTTCCCAACACGCTATTGCTCGAAATTAAGCAATCATCAGATTTCAATGAATCGGAAGATATTTTCCCATCTATTATCCATGTTAACGCAGGAAGTTTTAACAATGACGAAAGAAATGGCAATTGATATTCCGCCTAAGTTAACCACAGTGTTTAACGGAAGTGCCCGTTATCGCTGTGCTTACGGTGGGCGAGGAAGTGGCAAAACACGTACCTTTGCGTTGATGTTGGCGGTTAAGGCTTTCAATGCCGCAAGGGTGGGTAAAAAAGGCGTGATACTTTGCGCCCGTGAATTCATGAACTCCCTTGAAGACTCCAGTATGCAGGAAGTAAAACAGGCAATACAAAGCGTCAGTTGGCTTAATGCCTTTTTTGATATTGGTGAAAGGTATATACGAACGAAAGACAAACGGGTTTCTTTTGTTTTCTGTGGATTAAGGCATAACTTGGATAGCCTTAAATCAAAATCATCGATTCTTTTTTGCTGGATAGATGAGGCTGAAAACGTACCGGAGTACGCATGGCAAAAATTAATCCCCACGGTACGAGAAGATGCTTCTGAAATTTGGGTGACGTGGAATCCTGAGCGAAAAGGGAGCGCAACCGATGTTCGCTTCAGACAGAAAAAACCAAGTAACTGTATTTCGGTTGA
>NZ_AUCC01000190.1 GCF_000429565.1 Arsenophonus nasoniae DSM 15247 | reverse complement strand
GGTTTTTCGTAAGAAAATCTACGGTAATTTAGAGGAATTACAAACTGATTTAGATAAATGGTTAGAGGAATACAATAACCAGCGTACTCATCAAGAAAAAATGTGTTGCGGTCGAACACCCATGGCAACTTTACACGATGGAAAACAAATTTGGAGAGAAAAAGATTTAAATCAAATTTAACCTGACAGATACTGTATAAATAACCGGTAACTGTCAGATCTAGTCTGAGCTACTACACAGTTACTTCTTAATTAAGACTCCCCACATAGTTAACTTCTTTTTCCATGCTAAATATTCAGGCGATGATAGTTTTGTTAATGGCAAATGCTCTGGTTTTACCTGTATTAATAACTGACGAATCATATCATGTACCCAGGGTGCTTCTTTTATATTCTCGTATCCTGGTACTGTTTCAAGCTCTAGTAATAAATAGTATAAATTAGTTAATTTCGTTTCAAAATATGAAAGTTTTTCTCTTTGTTTTATATATAAATTTTTAGTGGCGAGTTTCATTAATTTGTTCTTCGGAAAAGATGCTATTTCTATAATTGAGTTCTTAAGAATTTCAATAGCATTCTTATTATTTAAGATAACTAACGTAGTGTCATCGTGGTTTGTTGGTAATAATAAAAAGTTATTATTTATTATTTTTTGTAAGATAACACTATCATCTTTTAATTTTTCTATATAATCTTTTATTTCCCTTATATCATAAGCCTCTAAAATTTTTTCATTCAATTTTATTTCCGTTGCTTTAGATATTTTATCTTTATCTATTCTACTATACATGCTTAATATTTTTTCAGAAAGAGTAGCTAATTTTTTTAATTTATTTAACTCAAGATGTAAATTATCTACTTCATTTTTTAATTCGATTATTTCTTTAGTATTCCACAACATTGGAAATGTGGTTTTTCCAACTTTTATATAGGATAATTCCTCATGAAAAACTTTTTTTTCTTCTTCGTTAAGATGGTATTTATTCTGTGTAATCTGATAATGCTCTATATTCTCAGTAATAATTCGTTTAAATGAATCAGACTCCTGATCTTCTAATGTATCTTTAAATTTATTATAAACTCCTTCAACTTCGATCATGGTTTTTTTAGCGCAAAAAAACGGTAGTTTAGCTCGTTCTTCGTAAGATTTTGTTTTCTCGAAAACCTTATCACACGAATACAATGTAAAATCATCTATCTTTAATTTATACCCCCAATCATCATTAACATCTTTTTCACTTATTTCTAATGTAAATTTACTTTGATGTTCTGGATTGGCTAATTTTCTAAGTTCTATGAATTTTTCTAAACGATTAAATTCAGGACTAATTGTATCTTCATTTTTAATATCTTGAATAGCAAAGAATAAGTCTTTTATTGTTTCATGTTTTACTCCCCCGTTAAACCAGTCAATAATTTTATCAATAAGATCATATAAGTTATTTAACCTGGTCGCTTCTTCTAAGGTATTAGCAGTCAAAACTTGATTAAGCTTTGACTCATTCAATGCTAGGTTTATATCTGGTGTTGAAAAAGTTATAGACATAAAAATCCTTTTAAAAATAGAGTTATGTAAAAAATCGTTACATAAGTTTATTTTCTGTTATTTAAGTTTTTTGTACAAAAATTGATTGAAAAATCAAAAATTTTTCTCTAATCAATTATCTATATTCGTCATTATTATTGTTTTATTTATATCAGGTGATTACCTTAATTTCTAAAAAACATGAAAAATCGCAGTGGTGTAGCCCCGCCGCGCCTCTGAGGAATCCCCAGAAAACGAAACAAAGATAAGGTTAACCTGAGTTCGGGATAAGAAATAAAGATAAAGTATGGATATTCAAATAGTTAAATTCGCCTATTTTGTTAAAATACTCTAACAGCCTAGTTAAAGAGTAGAGCATTGTTAAACAATTATGGAAAATCTTACTGAACTTTATTGCCTGATGGATATTTTTGTAAAGACTTGAACGTAGCACGCTACGCGTGAGCGGCGCAGCGGTGCTGCTTCGGGGATGTTAATGAGTTGAGTACTGTTTTATACTCTGCAGTAGGTTAAT
>NZ_AUCC01000189.1 GCF_000429565.1 Arsenophonus nasoniae DSM 15247 | reverse complement strand
CAAGATGCGGTTGATTTGGAGATGGCAACAGAGGACGAAATAACACAGCTCAGGAATTGGAAACTTTATCGATTAAATGTCTATCGTACTGATACCTCAACCGCCCCTGAGATTGATTGGCCGAAAAAACCATCCTGTTGAATGGAAAAAATTAATTTTCTGAGATATGGTTTAAGTCCTTGCACTCTGCAAGGGCTAAGAAAAGATTACATACGAAATCGGTTATCGAAGAAAAAAATTAATCGAACGATCGTGTTCAGTTCCCATAATGAATAAGCTTATTCTCGGGCTATAAACCCTAGGAAAAATCAGACTACATACACCTTGCCAAATCTAATCACTATTATTTTAAACAAATTTCAAGATACAAGGGGGAGTAAAAGATTTTTGCTAAATTATTTTTTTTCTGATACTCCGGTTATTGACCTTACTCCGTAGTATGATGCCATCCAAGAATTAAACCACGAATCCTTATCTTCTGTAAGATTTGCTGTACCCAAGTATGCATTGTATGATGACTTTGGTTTAGAAATCATAGGCAAAAATACATTACTATCCGATTTAGAAGCTCTCAGTATTTCTACTTGCTTTGATATTTCAATATATGTGTTATTTATATCTTTGATAGCGTATAAATAACTTATTAAAAAACAAGTAAATAAAATGTAATTTATCTTTTTAGAGTCTAAGAGTTTCAAAAAGTTTTTATATTTATATGAAACTATAATTTTGTTTATAAGATGAATTTCTATTATAACTAAGAATGTTGCAGCCCCAAAAGTTGTACGAAAAGGCATTTCAGGTGATAATACCATGCTGTATATAGCCGAAAAATGACCAGTGAACAATATTAAAATAAATATCACACTATCTTGATTTATTTTTCTTGATTTTATCCATATGATAATAGTCACAATAACTAATATATACGATATCATGAAAACATGAGCGTCAACACTTATTGATCTTCTAACAGTATTAACTAAAAAGTCAAAGTTTCTATCTACGTCGCCTCTAATTCTAGTTCCAGGTGACATCATCATCACAATAAATCCTGTAATCGCAAATGCAATACCATAAATATTATTTATTTTAATATTTTTATATTTTATATAATTATAAATTGTAAATAAAATTGCCATTAATATAATTGCTGGTGCTGAATTTTCATTTGTAGCTCCAGCCAGAAACCCAAGGAATGAATAAAAAACTAAGGATATTATTGATATTTTCTTATTTTTTAAAAAAATAAGAAAAAAAGATAAATAAATGATAGATGTCCAAAGGTAGTTGCATGATCCTGATAGCCAAAGGACTGATGTACCGAATTCAGGTATTATAAACCAAAGAAATATATATATTAAAAATAGTGAAAATGATTTTTTGTGTATTGGAGTTGATGTTTTTACTATTTCCAGTATAAGAATGCCAAGAATAATGAAAGCGATACTATTGAATATATTAAATACAGTCTTATTATATTGCATAAAGTATTGAACTATAGAATGGGCAACGAACCTTCCATTCTGTACGTTATAGTGTTTTATTTGTGATTGCAGTATTGATTCAATACCATCTATTTTTTCAATTGAATCTGATGGCATTGTTTGGTATTTGTAACTGTAACTGTAATCGTCTGAGGTATACATTGTTAGCTTGTTTAAAGCTAACATCAGAATGAATGTAGTGACTATAATAATTAATTGCTTTAACAATTCATTGTTTTTTATTTTCATTCTAAGAGACCTTATGTTAATTAATATAAATACTATTTTTTCATTATGTACTTTGGTCTTTTTTTAGCCTCAATGTAAATTCTTCCGATATACTCACCAAGAACACCGATACCAATAAGCTGAACACCGCCAATAAACAGAATAGAAACGAGAAGGGAAGGATAGCCAGCAACAGGATTCCCAAAAAACAGTTTATCTATAATCATCCAACTACCGTAGATAAAGGATATCGTTGCAATCGATAAACCTATATATGTCCACATACGGAGTGGGAAGGTAGAGAAGCTGGTTAACCCTTCTATTGCAAAATTCCATAGTTTCCAGCCATTAAATTT
>NZ_AUCC01000188.1 GCF_000429565.1 Arsenophonus nasoniae DSM 15247 | reverse complement strand
AACAGGTGATTGAACAGCCCAAACAGGAGCAGAAAAAACAGCAACGGCAAGAGCAAAATTCAGGTTTTAGCCTTTAAGTTTTTCTCAAAATAGGCAGCAAAAATAATACTGCCTGTTTTTGTTTCTTATCTCTTATCTCTTATCTCTTTTTCATTAAAAGCCAATAAACCACTCCTGCCACCAGAATAGAATTCAAAGAAGGTATGCCGAAGTTGAAGAATACACCGACAAGTGTACCAACAATACAGGCAATAATCGCAGACCAGCCAATGAGTGGAGTCTGTGAGTCATCCGGCAATAATCCTTTTTCTCTCGTTTCGTCTAAGATTTTGCGACTTGTTTTTAAAATGTAGTAATCAACTAGCATTACCCCTGCTATTGGTGGAAAAAAGACCCCTGACGCCAATAAAAATGCGGTTAAATGTTCCAAGATGCCAGCAGCCGATAAAAAAGTACCCAACAAACCAAGAACGATAGTCATGGTGGCATAACTAAATTTTCTTTTTGTAACGGATCCTAGGAATCCTAACATGTGAAGGGAAGATGAATAAAGATTTGTATCATTAACCTTAATTGCGGACAGAATAATTGTGATTAGTCCAATGATACCTGCACTATGTAACATTATTTCAACAACATTATCAGTGCCTAATGCATGTGCAACCAATATAGCAACACCGTTGATTAAAAACTCACCGACAAGAATAGAGCTAAATATCATCCAGAATACATGCTTGCCACTTTTGCAATATCGACTAATATCTGGGGTAATTAACGCACCTATAATGTATAGTCCAGCCACCATAGTAGATGCTTCACCAAGGGACAAAGGTTCGCCATTTGGTTTTGATAAATCAAAATTATTTTGAGTTAGAACAACCTCTTTTAAGCTTATAAAAAATATTACTGTTAAAAACAAAGGTACCGTTATTTTTGCGGTAATACTTAATCCTTTGAATCCAAAAGCCACGAGAAAAGTGAAGACTAAACCTGTGATTATAATAATAAAGAATGAATTACCGTTAGGCAAAATTGTATTAATAGCACCTTGCGAAATAAGTGAAATATTAATACCAAACCAACATAACGAACTTATGGAAATAATAATACCTATAAACATAGAGCTTATTTTTCCAAAACCACACATTTTTGATAAAATACTGGTTGACAGACTTTCTTTCATACCAGCGAAACCTAAACCAAAGCTAACGAATAATAAAACCAAACTACCAATCGTTGTAGCTATCATTGCTTCAATAAAGGTCATCCTATGTCCTAAAGTGGCTCCCAACATAAATTGAGCTAACGAAGTAGACAATCCCATACGAACAATAGCGACATTAAACAGGCTGGCTTTTTCCTCTTTTGGCAAACGATCAAAAGCATAAGCATCTCGTGCATTATTTATCATGCTGCTTTCCTTCCATAATTATCAGATTAAATTTACTATTAAATAGTCTGATTAACTCCTTTAAAAAGAAGGTTAATATCATGAAAAAAAGTAAAGATGAAATAAAATCATATGTGTCATCACCACAATCATTAATATCATTTATAAAAAACAGTTCAGACCACTGGCTTATAAAAGATTTGGATGCTAAATATATATTTGTGAATAGCTCTGCGTTTAATTTTTTCCGGTTTCCTAAGAAATTCAATCCTGAAGGTAAGTCAGATAGAGAAGTTCCCACCGAAATATGTGAAGAACTTTGGCCTGAATTCTTAAAAAACGACAAAAAGGCAATTGAGGAAAATACAAAAATAATATCTATAGCAATCCATCATTATGGGAAGGGTAACCGCGGTGAACTTGTCCCTCATTTAGCTGAACAAATACCACTTTATGATAAAAAAAATAAAATAATTGGTCTGGTTGGACACGGGCGAAGGCTTGATTTACCTAATTTATTATATTACATAAATAGGCTTAATAGAAAAACGATTCAATTTGATGCGCCTAATAACACCTTCACCAAAAGAGAACTAGAAGTTATTTTCTGGGCACAACAACGGCTAACTGCTAAAGAAATTGCTAAAAGACTAGATGTTTGCCCTTCAACGATAGATTCACACATAAAGAGTATCTA
>NZ_AUCC01000187.1 GCF_000429565.1 Arsenophonus nasoniae DSM 15247 | reverse complement strand
ATACCAGTGATGTCTTGAATACCAATATCTCTACGTGCTCTCGTAGTAGAACCACCATTTTTATCATTAAAATCTTTTTCTTCTGCATTGTTAATGATGTAAAGAATGGGCTCGTAATTTTTTTTATCAGACTTATTGTTATTATTTGATGTCATGGCTGTTTACCTTATTATTATACTATAACTTCTTACTATTTTATTATTTATATTTTATTTAAAACTTATGATTTTATTGTTAGATAGTAGTTTAACATATAGTGCATTTTGATTCGGGAGGTTCAATATTTTTGATTTTATCACGATCTTCATTCATTTTATTTATTGTTCGTTTAATATTAACATTATTAATGTATTCGTTTATATTAGGAAAATCTTTGCTTACATTTTCTGATGTCATGTTAACATAGGTATCTTGGATATTTAAATTTTTAAAACTTTTCGTTTTACCTAATAAACGTAAATAATATATAACAAAACTGTCTGCGTTTCTCATTGTTGCTTTTTTTAGAGTGTTCTCATTTTCAAATAATTTATCTATAAGTTCTTCTTCAGAAAGGTTAATTTTATTTTCTTTAAAAAGTGTTTTTATTAAATAGTTCCCAGAAAAAATTTTTGATTTCTCATAAGATCTATCAACAGATTTATTAAAAATTTTAGTTAAAAAACTAGGATTTTTAAAAATATTTTTCAATCCTCTATAATATAATTCAAAGTTTGTAATTAAAGTAAGAGGAAGATGTTCATTATTAACAGTAGATAAAATCTCTGCGTTCTTAAATACTAGCCTTACATTAAAATCCTTAAGATAATAATTATCTACTATGATAAATTCTTTTAAAGAATGCATAATTTCATGTAATATGGTCAAGTGGCATGCTGCATTGTTTCTCTTGAAGAAATCTTCATATAATACGATAAAATTATATTCTCTAAAGTATTCAGCGATAGTACTCCTATCTTTGTCTTCTTTTTTATTCGCAAAATAAACTCTATTATCTATTTTTTTATAAAATTCCTCACTATTATTCTTAACCTCATTAGTTATTTTTCTGAATTCAAGAACATCTTTATCATCGTGCTTGTACAATGGGAATATATTATCCAATAATTTACGTAGTTCTTTATCTGTTTGTTTTTCCACTATTTCTTTTATTTTTATTGTTATATTATAGACATTTTCAAATCCCTTCCTAACTATTTCCACTCTTTCTTGATTTAATATTTCTGCAATTTTTAATGGATACCCTATGGGTTTTTTAATTTGTTTTGTTTTTTGATCATATAAACTTTCCACCCAAACTAGTTCTTCTTCAGAAAAATTAAAATTAGAGTTTTTTGAAATAGGATATGTGGGACTCAATAGATAACCTATTTTTCCATTTCTTCTCTGCGGAGGATTAAATTTAACAGTTAAAAACTTAAATTTGAGTTTTGGCAACTTGCTTAAAACTCCAAATAACAGGATAACCCCTAAATCAATAGCAAGACTTGTTGCAGCTTCATTACGTTCTTCTTCAGTATCGCCCTCAATCGCTTTATCTATCCTTAATCCAATTTCGCCTGATACTCCAATAAAAGTAACTACCCCAACAAGAATAGAACCCGAGAATAGCGAAACAGGAAACATTAATAGATTAAACATATTTAATCCATCAATCCAGGTATCTTTCGTGATTTCGCTATCAGATCTAATTAAGGTATCAGCATCACTATTTAATTTTTTCTGTAAATTTTCTGTCATTATTTGGAATACATCATTTGAAATAATAGTATTATTTTTATTTATATTCTTTCCGCTGTAGTCCCAGTCACCAGAACCTAATTTCTTTAATCCATTATACACTCCAGTCTTTCCAATAATGGGCACACCATCCTGATTATTATATAAAGAAAAATGTTGAGCGAATTTTATTCTTTTATCGTCATCTTTTCCTTGTTCTGCAATCCATTTCCGCATTTCCGTATCGTCATTAAAAACACGGAATGGTTGATTTTCATTAGGGTAATAAACTATGGTTTTTCCTTTATCATCGACAAACCGTAATATATCAACAGAATTATAACCATTTATGTCGATAAGATAGATGCTTACATTTGATTTAATGGGAGTGGCATT
>NZ_AUCC01000186.1 GCF_000429565.1 Arsenophonus nasoniae DSM 15247 | reverse complement strand
AACTCATTAACATCCCCGAAGCAGCACCGCTGCGCCGCTCACGCGTAGCGTGCTACGTTCATGATTTTTTATCTAACCGGTTTGGGATAACCTAAAACCTATCTTTTTTTCATTAAGTTTTCAAAATAGCATCAGCTTGGGCTGTTATTATCAAAAAACTTTCGTAACGTTGTTACATCTCTTGACGCCCCAGTTGAAATTGGTTGTTTCAAATTATTTACATTTGTTGATGTAAGCTGTTCAAAAAATGCTTTTCTGGCTTTAACTAACTCGCTTCTTGTCCTTGCGTGTGATGGATCAACTTCATTGACTGTTTTATTTTTTTCTACTGATTGACTATGAATATTACGATTATCGTGTAGAACAGGTAATTCAACATCATTTAAGTGCTTGAATGATGTTATTATTTCTTTGGAAAATTCTCTTTGTTTACTTATAGTTTCAATATCTGTAGCTATAGTTTGTCCACCGCCCAAAAATAAGGATGGATAAAACGATCCGGTTAAGATCGAATTTTTATTAAAACTACTGGTATTACCGTCTTCAGCTGAATCGTAAGCATCCGCATATAAACCAAGAATTATTTCAAACTCTTTCCTTTCTTCAGGGATCATTGATTGAACTTTTTTATTAAAGATAGATAAAAATTCCTCTTGTCCGCTTTTCACCTCTATTAACATCAGGTCATCAATTGGGCTTAATCTTTTACATTCATCTGCAAGGATTTTTATTAACGAATGTACTAAATGTTCTTCAAAATTAATATTTCCTTCATTGAAAGCTTTTTTGATATCAAGAAAGTCAGTATGGTTAGCTGAAACCCTAAATAAACCATCACTTTTAGAGTTTCTTTTACCTTCACTATCTATTTGATAGGTGGTTTTTAGGTAATCACAGAGATTGCTCATACACGTATTTCGTTCTGCTTGTTTACCATAACATACGGAATCAAGCCTGGTGAATTGTAATTGTGCCCCCTTTAGATTCGAAAAACTTAAATCTGAGTTAGATAAGTTTACATCATGCAATTCCGCGCCCCTTAAATCAATGCCCGACAAATCTCTGTTAGAAAGGTCAGCGTTTGCTAAACAAATATTTCCGTCATTTGTTAACCTAGCTTGATTTTCAGATAAACCTTCGCGCTTCATTAATAACTGAATCGTACAAAAATTATTAAAGCATTTTTCATCAATTCTTTTTTCAGCGACTTTACCTTCAACGTTGATAGAAACGAAACCGTCATTATTTGAAAAAATAACGTCTTTACCTGAGAAATTAAATTTAAGATTTTTTGGAATTTCGTATCGATCTAAGCCATTAGATTGTTCGAGAGTATCGACAATTTTTGAACAGAACTCGCTATATTGTTTAGTAAGTTCTTTTTTTACTCCTCCGAATGTAATGAAATCAATAATATGTTCCAGTATTGTATTAGGCGATGTTGCTTTTTTAACATCCATATCATTAATACCCAAATTACTTTCCATAAATTTAGTGTAATGATCTATATTGGTGTTGATATAAGACATTTTTATTCCTTTGGTTTTTTTATTAAAAATTATCTAATTTATTTTTTATCTCATCCGTTCCACATCCAGAATAACAAGCAATTTTGGGTTTTTAAGATAAAAATAAATTGTTAATAAATACAGTTATGTAAAAATCAGGTTAATTAATTTGTTTTTTTTCTTAGCTATTTCAAGCTTTTTTGTGCATAAATTATTAAAAAATAGAAATTTCCTATCTAATCAATTTATTTTTTATATTTATGATTTTTATTTTATTTGTTATCAGGTAATTACCTTAATTTAATTACAGAGTGGAAATTACAAATTGGTTATACTTTTCATTTTCGAGATCGGGTCTAATCGATTGTGAGCCATTTTCCTGTGATTAGCCAAATATATGCCAGTAACAAAAAATAGACGCACCTGAGAAGATAGGGTGCGTTTTTGTATGGCTGGATTATGATGTCTGAAATGTAATGAATAGCGTATTTAATATAGCGGGTTTGTTTGCCATAATTCAATCTGACGCGAGCAATTACTGAAGATATCGGATGAGTAAAAAATTCACCCCAAGCCCACACGATGCCATATTCAAGCAGTTTTTAAGTGAGAAAGAGACGGCTAAAGATTTTTTCGATATTTGGCTTCCGGATAAGATTAAGTCGCTGT
>NZ_AUCC01000185.1 GCF_000429565.1 Arsenophonus nasoniae DSM 15247 | reverse complement strand
GGATATTTATTACCGGTATGGGCAATATCAATGCGAGGAACCGCAACTATTTTTCTGCCACCTTTAAGAAAACGCTGATCGAATTGAAAGCTGTTTTTTTTAAAATCAACTTCTTCTGAATGGATAACAAAGCCGAATGATTGAAGAATATTATCTATTTCTCCGCCATCATGATAAATATTAAATTTGGGGATTAGCATCTTATCACTCCAACGCAATTTCTATTCTAACCTGCCCCTTTTCGTCATAAAGACGTAATCCGGTGCCATCAAAGGTAAATCGACTATCTTTACTATTCGAGTTCATCTCAAAGCGATTGTTTTTAGCATCAAGGATGAATCCAGATTTTTCAGGTAGGTAGTTTTTGGATTGTATTTTGTCGATAACGACAACGCTATTGAGCCAAGCTTCATTAATGAACGCTTCATTAATAAAAACCTGTCCGTCTTGCAGATACATAAATAAATCCATTTTCCCGTTGCTAGGATTATAAAAAGCAAATTGTTGCGCATTAAACCCCATCACAGTGGTTACTTTTTCGTTTTTTAATTCCGCACCTATCACCATTCCTGCATCGTAAGAAACGCCATCATAAACAATCTTAACCAAGTTAGTGAAAGTTGCAGAAGCCTCGCCTTTTTTCATGTCATACTTAGCTTGTAGCGAATTCTGAGCGGCTGCCCATGACTTATCCGCTGTCGCTCTGACTTGATGGATAGACTCGGCTAAGGCTTTAGTCTCGGTTACCACATAATTGTCAACCCTGACGATTTTCGCCTTCATCTTGCCGTTTTGACGCATGAAGTACTGCGTATTGCCGTTGAGTCCCTTCGCGTTTTCCAGTATGGCCTCTGTGCTGCTATCTATTCCTTTCTTTAGCTGTTTAATGGCTTCCGTATCGTTAATTTTTTTGTCTATTTCATCAAGAATATCGCTCGCTACGCTATTTGGAAAACCTGATGCTTCAACAAACGCCGATTTACCGTAACTGTTTATCGTGCGAATATAGAAAAAATATTCATGACCAACTTTAAGATTTTCCTGTGTCCAACGTTGGCCCTGGCCGATTTTCTTTGCATTCGTGATAACTTCATTCTCAGACTTATCTTTCAGTTTTTTGTCGCTAAACCAGAATTCAAAGTTACTGCCATAGGCCGCTGAATCGGCAATTGTCGGCACGACCGTTAATGAAGACATACCCGGAGTAACAGACACGCTAACAGGGGAGGGCGGCGCTTCAATCGCAAAATCAAGAATAGTAGGCTGAGAAATTGCGCCAGCCGCGTCAACTGATCTGACTTCAGCACGGTAAGTGCCTCTCGGTAGCCCTGCAATATCAACCCGCTCTCCTGGAACCTGAATTGTCTGTATGACCTGACCATTTTCAATAACATTAACGGTGTTATACCGAACATCTGCTGCGGTGTTTTCCCAGCTCAAATAACCCTGTACAACATCGCCAATCGTCGTTGGCACAAAAGCCAGATTTATAGGTGGGGCGACTCCCCCTATGGGTAATTCAGTAAACGGCGGGGCTTTAGAAGGTTTACCGATAATATCTTCGTAAATATAAGCACCGTCTTCCTCTAACAGAATTTCTACGCCCTCTTGCGGGTGAAATTTCCACTCTGCTATACGAAATTCAGCATCCTTAATACCAAGACTGGGTAAGTTAAGCAAAACAACATCACCAGGCCGATAAGCATAACCATCCAGATTCATGGTAAGCTGAACCCTGCGACCCGCGCGCTTTTTGCGTAAATAAAGATTGGCTAAACGCTGTGCCTGATAAGGACTGGTGACAAAGCGATAATCGATATTTTCTTTAATTTCCAGCCCGTCTTCATCAACCCACTCCTGTACAATCACCGGCGGGAAATCTGTTTTGATATATTGTTGCTCAGCATCAATAAACGTACCGTATATCGCATTAGTCGCTTCGCGCAGGGACAATTCAGGGGTAATATTGACGGTATCAATGATTTGGTTGGCTTCAATACGCAAAGTAGCCGGTCCGTTATAAGACTGCATTAAAATGCCGTGCTTACCCGCGATATAAGTGGGTTCTGCCGCAATGCATTTGTGCATATTATCTAGCACTGAGGCGGGTGACTCGGATAAATCATAAGCACCGTTCAGGGTATAGCGGGGTTCAGTACCATCCGCCGTTTTAGTCGA
>NZ_AUCC01000184.1 GCF_000429565.1 Arsenophonus nasoniae DSM 15247 | reverse complement strand
CCTTACTGTATTGATTGAGATTCCTAACCATGAACTCCCTTCATTAATAAGTATGATTATTTCGATGATCATAATCAGTATTTCATACTAAATAATGCTAGCAAACTCGCCATAGCAAAAAATAGCTGCAAAAGCAGCTAATTGGCTGTTTTGAACAAAAGTTAGCCGGTATTACGCATGCCTGCAGCAATGCCGGCAATCGTCACCATTAGCGCTTGTTCAATGTAGGGATCCGGTTTTTGCTGTTGTCGAGAGCGATGCAATAATTCGGCCTGTAAGACATTTAAAGGATCGGTATAAACATTTCTTAAGGCAACGGATTCTGCAATCCACGGTAGATCCGCCATTAATGTTTTATCTTTCGAGATAGCAAGTACACTGTTAATATCTTGCGCCAACTGTTGACGTAACTCTTTACCTAATGGCCAAAGCCGTTTTTCAACCAGCCGCTGATCATAATATTCAGCTAACCATAAATCAGCTTTAGCAAAAACCATCTCTAACATCGCAATACGAGTCTTAAAGAAAGGCCAGTCATGCCACATATCATCAAGCACTGATTTCATACCACTATCAATCACATGCTGCAATGCTGCCCCTGCGCCTAACCAAGCAGGTAACATTAAGCGATTTTGCGACCAGGCAAAAATCCAGGGAATAGCCCGCAGTGTCTATACGCCACCGTCCTGACGACGTTTTGTCGGCCTAGACCCTAGTGGTAACTTAGCTAATTCGAGCTCTGGTGTGGCAGCGCGAAAATAGGGAACAAAATCCGGTTTTTGGCAGACATAATCGCGATACATATTACATGAGATATCAGATAATATTTCCATAACCGCACGCCATTCGGGTTTTGGTTGTGGTGGTGGCAATAAATTCGCTTCCAGTATTGCGCTAGTATAAATAAATAAACTACTCATCGTCACTTGCGGTAAGCCATACTTGAAGCGGATCATTTCTCCTTGCTCGGTGGCTCTTAATCCGCCTTTTAAACTACCAGGTGGCTGAGACAACAATGCTGAATGTGCGGGTGCTCCGCCGCGTCCCACAGTACCACCACGACCATGGAATAAGGTTAATTTAACTTTTTCTTTGTCACAAAGTTTAATCAGCGCTTCTTGAGCGCAATACTGAGCCCACGAAGCCGCCATCACACCGGCATCTTTGGCTGAATCCGAGTAACCGATCATTACCATTTGTTTATTGTCAATAATCTGACGATACCAAGGAATGGTAAGCAATTTTTGCATTACGCTTTCAGCATTATTTAAATCATCTAGGGTTTCAAATAGTGGTACCACTGGCAGTTTTAATGAACATCCGCTTTCTTTAAGCAACAATTTTACCGCTAATACATCAGATGGCACTTTTGCCATAGAGATAACATAAGCGGCAATAGCATCTGTCGGTGAATCGGCAATTACCTGACAAGTAGCTAATACTTCTTGCGTTTCTGCACTAGGCTGCCAATTTTTTGGGCAAAGTGGCCGTTTAGAATTGAGTTCAGCTAATAGAAAAGTCTGTTTTTCTTCCTCTGACCAATTTTTATAGTCGCCTAACTCGAGGTAATTGAGCAACTCTGCTAATGCATTAGTGTGGCGGCTACTCTCCTGCCGGATATCAATCCGTACTAATTGCAAACCAAAACAACGAATGCGGCGTAAGGTATCCAGTAATTGTCCATTGGCTATAATTGGCATACCGCAGGCAATAAGAGATTGATAACAAGTATAAAGTGGTTGCCAAAGCTGTTGATTATCATAAAGATAGTCTTCAGGTGGTAAGACCTTTTCACCTTTAATACAACTGTCCAGATAATCGAGTGTACTACGTAAACGGCTACGTAAACCTTTAGCAATCTGACGATAAGGCTCATCAATATCATCACCACCAGCTAATTGTCGCAGCTCAGGCGTTGCTTCTGACATCGATAATTCAGAGACTAAGATTTGAATGTCAGCTAAAAAAAGTTCAGCTGCTTTCCAGCGACTCAATAAAAGCACTTCTCGCGTGACAGCGGCGGTAACAAAGGGATTGCCATCACGATCTCCTCCCATCCAGGAAGTAAAGCGGATCAAATTCGTGTCAACAGGCAAATTAATCGCCAAACTTGTTTCAAGCTGTTCATTAAGTTCACGTAAAAAAGCAGGAACATAAGCACGCCTTTGGCGTGAGCATCGCGGCAAAGGCGCTCTATTTCTAGGCAATTCCCTTCTCGTCTTTTATACTCTGCTCTATGTACAT
>NZ_AUCC01000183.1 GCF_000429565.1 Arsenophonus nasoniae DSM 15247 | reverse complement strand
TAAAACCGACGCAGACGGTAAAGCAACCGCCAAGATAACCAGTAAAAAAGCCGGCTCTTATACCGTAACGGCCACGGTTAATGGTAAAGACACCATCAATAAGACCACCTTTAGAGGCGATAAGGAAACGGCAGAAATCAATCTGGAGTGGATTAATAAAAAAGAACCAGCTGTTGCAGACAAAAAAGAAGAAAATGAAGTTAAAATTTCAGTTGTTGATCAATATGACAATCCGATTCCTTTTGCTAAAGTTCATGTTAATGCACCGGAAATTAGTTTTCAAAAAGATATTAATACAGATATTAATGGAATTTATAATATTAAGTTAAAAAGTGATACTTTTGGAGAAGTAAAAGTAAATGCAAAAACAGAATCATCTTCTTATGAGAAGAGTATAAAAATAATTTATATACCAAATAAATTTGATTTAGAATTAAATGTGAATATGTAAAAAACTAAGCTTTTAAGGAAAGATTTTATATATTTTCAATATAGAGAGAATATAATGCATTTATCAAACTTAATAAAAAAATTATTTACTATTTTTCCCATTACCATATTTATTTCAGTAAACGTATGGGCTAATGATAATTATACGTGTTTCAGTGATGAAGAAATAATTGTTAAACTTGGAAAATCATCTGAACAATACCCGTCAAAAGGAGTTGTTTATAATAGCGAATATAATATGAATAAAAGTTATAATGGAACATGTAAAGCTGATAAGTTCGATGATACACTCGGACCTTTTTATTATAAAGCCGTTTACGAAAATATAAATAGCGTTGAAAGTGAATCTGGGTATATCAGTTTAAATGATTTTGTAGAAGTAGAAACAAAAATACATGTTTATAGTCAAGGTTATAAGCAAGTTCCTTTTTATAATGTATCGAATAATGCTGAAAATATGTTCCATGAAGTAGAAGCATTTGATACGGGATCAAAGGGAATTGTTAATATTAGACTAAAAAAGAGCATCCTTGATGGGACTATTGTTGTCCCAGAGTTTTATGTTAAGTTATATACTTTATTTGCAAGTAAAACAAAAGAATACTCTGATAAACCTCTTGTTTTAATTAAATTTGAAGAATCTAAAATTAATGTAAATAAAATATGTAATATTAGTAACTTACCTATGAAATTTAATGTAAATGATATAATATCACAAGATATTTTTTCTCATGAAAAAAAATTTGATGGGTTTCAAATTAACATTATTTGTAAAAAAACACTTCCTAATGAAAAAATTAATTTAAATTTTGTTGGAACCCCATTTACTGCTGATCAAGCATATTTTAAAACTAATTTTGAAAATTTTGGAATTGGTGTATGGAATGATGAGTCACAGGAATTAATTAATGATAAAAAAACATTAAGTTTTGAACTTGATGGAAATAAAAAGAATTTGAAATTTAAGCTTATTCCATATTTAGTTAGAGATAATGAGGTATTTTCATCAAATAAAGTAAAAGCTTCAATAAAAGCTATTCTTTCAAAAGATGAATAGGCACAATTAAATTAGAAACTATAATAATCCTGTTGCTAAATAGTGAAATTAATCGGCTTTAAACAAAAACGACTCAGATACATCTAAAAAACACAAAATCAGTATGTTTATTAATCTAATATAGGTTATTTTTAATTTAATGTATGTTTTTTTTATAATCAATTCCTAACTTTTTTGTAAGTCATAACTAATTCCACTATTTAGCAACAGGCTTAATCTCATTACGGTAACATTCCCTGCCTTTGTCTAACGATGCAACGCTACCTAATAGGGGCTTTCCTGAAAGGAACTAAAGGGGCAGTGATTCCGAACTACAGTCACCCCGTAGTTCATGGTTAGGAAATTGAATCGCTTTTAAAGTGAGGAGCAAAAACCATCCCTTATTGCAAAAAGGAGAGGAAATCGATTTATTGTGTTTGGTGCCAGTTAATATTTCCTCAAATAGTGTAATTTCTAACCTAATTTCCTGATTTTAGACATATTGATCCTGCGTTTAGCTGCGTAACCATCGTTTTTTTTCCATGTGGTGTAGTCTTTCTGATAACAATTCCGTTGCTTTTTTACCCATTTGCGCCCCGGTGAAAAGCAGCCTGTCGCCACACAGAATACATTTGTACGGATCAGTGCGCAGAAATCCTTTCATCAACACAGCAAAACCCGGGGTTTCCGGTTTTTTACGTGGCGTCATCTCAAGTGCCTTATACACTTTCGGCAATAGTTTTCC
>NZ_AUCC01000182.1 GCF_000429565.1 Arsenophonus nasoniae DSM 15247 | reverse complement strand
AATCGCATGGAAGCAGAGCTACATTCTGCACCAAAATACCAACCCCAAACAGAAGCTCACGAAAAGTTCAGCAGCAAAGATACCCAAAATCTCGCCCGTATCATTGCACTTATGACACAAAACTTTCGTTTCAAACAAGCATGGAATAATGCTATCTGGTATGCACTAAGAGAAGTAACAGGCATTCCCTCACCTTATCCGATGGAAGTTCGGCTAGTCCCTTCTATCGCTTCTGAATGTGAGCGTATCTGGCATGTCACGGAAGAGCTTCAAGATGTGATAGCTGATGCAGAAAAAACAGCGATTAAACGCATTATCCGCAAACGTGAAAATGCTGACAAAGTTATCGATGAGATAGAAACTTTGTTATCTCAGACTACACAGGATAACCAGCTAATGCTAAATGGTGCACTATCAAACTGGCATAAAGCTGAACTCACCTATTTCCTCCAACGCTGCTAATAGGATGCCCCATGAATGGGGCTCTTAATATCATTAGATATTGTTTATATGTTTTTAATCAAAAATCTCGGCGCATATGGGTCAAGTGACTCAGTGCGTCCAGCAAAGCGACGCTCATCCCAATCATCTTTCGATTCATATTCCCATTTTCCTTTATTATAGATAAATGACCATCCGTCACCTAACAATCCTATCGGTGGATTGGTCATCACAATAGCGATTGGTCTACCATTTTTATCAAAATATATTTGGCCAGCATATTCTAATGGATACCAGTTTTTTCCAGATAAAGTCGTCCAGTTATCATTGTATCCATATTCTTCGATATCTTTACCCTTCACTCCTACAGCAAAAGAACCATCATCAAATAGTAATCCATAGGGACCGTATATAAAAGATCCTTTAGCTTCATATTTTCCGTGTTCGAAAATCCCTTTTCCAAATAAATACTTTCTCCATTCTTTACTTTTATACCATTCTTTCCATGACTCACATTCTTCCTTATAAAACCCGCTTCCTTGTTCTGCTCGATTTACAGCCATAGCTGCAATCACTAGATTATATTTTTCTAAATGAAATTGTGTTAAAGGAAGATTTTCGCTAAAGATAATATTTTCATATTTAGCTGCAAAAAGATTATTCTTGCAATGACTAGCACTAGCACCCATAAAAAAAGCTGATCCTAGTTGAACATCATTATCATCACAAAATAGATGATCAGGTAATAAATACCGAAAATATTGAGGTGGATGATTGTTTAAATCTTCAGGCCGATTCTCGACAAAAAAATTGATAGCGAATAATCTATTTATTACTTCAGTTGGATGCTCATGATGTCGATATATAGTTTCACACAAACACGCAAAATCATGTTCATATATTGCTCGTATTCTCTCTAATGAGTAATAATTATTAAATCGTTGTATACGTAAATCCATTTCT
The DNA here is from genome assembly GCF_000429565.1 of Arsenophonus nasoniae DSM 15247. Lineage (GTDB taxonomy): Bacteria > Pseudomonadota > Gammaproteobacteria > Enterobacterales > Enterobacteriaceae > Arsenophonus > Arsenophonus nasoniae. The sequence continues at coordinate 909 of NZ_AUCC01000182.1, read as the reverse complement.
GAGGCAATACGATAAGCTAGTATATCCGTTGGGCCTATTCTTTCCTCACCTTCTGGCGGATCACCGGCATTTGTGATTGCGTGAATTATTTCGTGAATAAGTGTGTATTGCCAAATTGGATAGTGTTCAGACAAATAATTTGGTGCAACAGAAATAGTTATAATGTCCTGATAAATATTATCTGTTAGATTGCTGTTTGAGCTAATTCCTATTATAGGAACAGTATCAACAGTTGAGCGGGTAATCTCTTCAGGTCTAATATCCTGAAATCTTCTATGTCTATCTCTAAGTTCATATAAATTCATATAATAAAGATTAGGCAAAACACTATTATGCGAAAAATTTAGATTATTTCTTTCCTCTCTTAAACTAAAAACAACTGCTTGTCGAAATGTCTGAGAAAATAATAACGCTTCATGAATTGTATCTTCAATAGCAATTGCAGTATGTCGGTCTACTAAGAAACTAGCTCGATCATTTATAGTCCTCCTTACGTCTATTATCATTTCTTCAATTTGGCGAGAACTAAGTTCAGCTCTAGCACCATTAGTGACAACGTATTCTGCATAATCATCCATCTTCCGAAAAATCTCATTTTGATTAACTTGATCTTGATTATTTTGCATACTTCTTCCTTTTTACATATTATCGTTAATTTTCTACCTTAGCTGACAAATAATAACCAGTTATAGCTAAATGGTGTCCTTTCAAACTGCCATAAAGCGGAATTGCCCCATTTCCTCCAACGCTGCTAATAATAGGATGCCCCTATGATGGGGCTATTCTTTTTGAGCTTGTTGCTGATTCCAGATTGAATCAACCGGCATCTCTACCCTAACATCTAGTGTAATGGTCAACAAATTCTGTAGAAGATCTAAGCGGCATTTTTTAGTTCATGATATTTTTGAT
>NZ_AUCC01000181.1 GCF_000429565.1 Arsenophonus nasoniae DSM 15247 | reverse complement strand
AGTAATATTTCTGCATTTTCAGCATAGCGATGTGTGCCACAATTAATCGGAATATCGCTGTAGGTTTCTAAATCGCAAAATAGTAAATTTTGCATAATCTATCCTTATCAGGCGGTAACGGAAAAACGCCCCATTTTAGGGTGATACCACTGACTGCCGCGTTTCTCAGACTCAAGCATCATCTTATCCAACGCGTTTTTAAATGCCGCTTCATCAACCACCGACATTTGCGTAATTTGGCCACCTGGCGCTACATGGGGCACTTTTTTGTAAGGTACATTCCAAGCCATTACTAACTGCCGACATTTCGCATCGCTTAAGCCATATTTTGTTTTCAAATAGTTGTAGCCTTGGAAACCAGTGGGTATCGTGCCTTGTTTGATGTGTTCGATTTCTTCTGAGACTTGCTCTACCTGATGCTCGATACTCTTTAACCGACGCTCCTGTGCAACGTTCGCTAATGCCATTGCTGCAATAATTTCATTGGCGCTTTGTGGTTTACTTTGCTGCTCCAATTTATCAATCAGTGAGCGGCGAACGGCTTTCGATTCACGCGCGGCAACACGAAGTGCTTGTTTAAGCGTCATTTCGATAACTTCTGATTCTGTGTTGTTCATTTTTTGCACTACACTTTTTGTGTAGTACTCTCCTTCAAGCTCATCCTTAATTTTTTCAATAAATTTATTATTCCTGATCGGCGGTTCGCCGTGTTCTTTTCGTGTTTCGTTAACCATGCTCAGTAATTGTTGTGAGTCAATTTTTTCACCGCCGGACAGAGTGACATTTTGTGTGTTCATTAAATTTTGCATGTAAAAATTCCTCAATAATGAAATTGATGAAAGATTGCCCCTATAAAAAGGGGCGTTAAGATTAATTAGTGGCGTTCTAAGAAATGGGTCAACTCACCTTCGTACCACTGATCGGTGCGTGCAGTGATTATCCCGATTTGTTGATGGTGGAATTGCTCAAAAAGCTGTTTTATTTCCGCTAAAACGGTATCGATATTCTCACGCTTACGTAAAAGTCGTTTGATAACCTGTTTTTCTGCGTCGTTGATAATTTGGTGCAGTGACTCGGTAATATAATAAATACGGCGACACTCATCAGCCATTAACGGGATATGCGCTACCTGAAAACGCTCTGGTGATGCTGTGCCAGTTACTTCGCGCAACGCCAGCCACACCGCATTACTCCACGAACGCTCAAATCGAAAACCATTTGTCATACACCAGACTAAATGTGTCAGGTTACGGGTGTCTGAATGGCTAAAACGCTCTGAGGCTTTTGGATGGGGTTGAGGATGCTCATATTTGCCAGTTTTGCGGATTGATGGAAGGACTTCATTAAACACCCAATCCTGAAATTGTTTTGCTTCCAGCTTATTGCTACGGAAAATAACACGATAAAGATTAGGTTCGTTTACAAAAGCAAATTGCCGTCTCTGCCCATCTGACCTAAGGTAGATTTTTTCTACCCCAGCTTTATCTAACTGTTTTGAAAGCAAATCACTTGAGTTTATGACTGTCAAAGCTTTACAAACATCATTAAGGCAGAACCATGGTTCAGAATTAATAATCTGAACACGCACATCGTAGATATTGTTAAAATAAAATGATCTGAGTTGAGTATTCATTTTTACATCCTATATCAATTGTTCAATATCACCCATTGTTCGGATGGGCGGTCGGGTACTTGAACACCGGATATAGACGGCCAACAGTTTTCCCCAATAGGGTGTTGTATATACTGTTCGCTACCCGACCATAACAATCTATGGACGTAAAAAAACCGCATTACTTTCGGGAGCGGTATCCGCTATATCAAAAGGTGTGTTCAGCACCTGATATAGAATATAGCGCATGATTTCTTCTTTCGTCAATGGATATCGTTAGGTTATACTTACCAAAAAGGAGGATTCCCTATGGGTCAAGTTGCATTTGATACACAAGAGTTTGTCGAAACACTAGAGAATGCAGGTTTGCCAAAAGAGCAAGCAAAAGCAATTTCTATTGCTGTACGTAAGTCACATGAGGTTGCTGATGTAGCGACCAAAAGAGATTTAGAGGATGTTCGTAAAGAAATAGATACAAGATTCGATAAGCTTGATGCCAAAATAGACTCACAGATATCACTAGTTCGCAAAGACTTACAACTGGAAATGTCAGGCATTCGCGCTGAGCAAAAGTTAATGCGCTGGATGTTAGGCGCGGGTATTTTAGGTATCCTCTCTCTGGTGGTAAAAGCGTTTTTGATGCCAGCACTATAGTTACTATCATGGGTTATTAGCTCAGTGGGTAGAGCAGTGGACTCTTAATCCATCGGTCGCAGGTTCGA
>NZ_AUCC01000180.1 GCF_000429565.1 Arsenophonus nasoniae DSM 15247 | reverse complement strand
TAAACACAATAAATCGATCCCCATCTCCTTTTTGCAATAAGGGATGGCTTTTGCTACTCACTTTAAAAGCGATTCAATTTCCTAACCATGAACCATTTGCTCAACGATATCTCCCATGCGCAGTGTTTCTCTTACCGCATTAGCAATGGCTAATGAAGGTGTTTCCAACGCTGCTTTGTCCAAATAACGGGGGGAAAAAATCTCAACCTCTACAGACGAAATGGGGATAAGACGTTGACATAAACCCGACATCAATTTGACAAATGGCAACATCATTAAGCAGCGCAGTAAATTATAAAACACATGAAAATAGATCACGATTTCAGACGGATTAAAATTATAATTATCTATCCAATCGGCTAACTGTTTAATCCAGGGTAAAACCACTATTGCGCCAATGAGTTTGAATAACAAACTGCCTAAAGCTACCTGCCGTGCTGATCCGCTTTGCCGACTACTGCCAATCATAGCTAATAAACCACTACCGATATTTGAACCAATAACAATCGATAGGCTAATATAAAGCGGAACGAGTCCTGCCATACTTAACGTTGCTGTTAACAAAACCGCCGCCAAACTAGAATAGGTGAGCATAGAAAATACAGCACCGACGAATACTGCTAAGATAATATCACCTTGTAATGAAGTAAAAATTGCTTGGATAGCGGATGCATGAGTAATCAGCGTTGCTGAACTAACAATAAGCTGTAAAGCTAATAAAATGAGTCCTAGGCCTATCGCAGCTCGCCCTAATTGACCAACCCGATTTTTTTTCTCGCTAAGAAAAGTAATCACACCAAACAAAATCAATAGGGGTGATAACCATGCCAAATCAAAAGTTAACACCCGAGCCATCATTGCGGTACCGACGTCTGCACCCAACATAATAACCATAGCTGGTGTGATAGAAATTAAACCTTGTGTTACAAATGAAGTAACCAATAGTGCCGTCGCATTACTACTTTGAACTAAAGCAGTAACAGCAATACCCGCTAAAAATGCGCGCGATTTTTTACCGATACTTTGGCCTAATATTCGGCGTAGATCGGTACCGAAAACCCGCATAACACCAGTTCGGACAATATACGTGCCCCACACCAATAAAGCCACAGATGATAATAATTCAAGTAATGTTAACATTAATTATCCATGCTATTTTTCTATAACTCATTATATTAATATTGCCTCTTCTATATTAGCATTTACCACCATTTTATCGCTTTATTTAAATTATTTACTAGAAAATGTTATTTTTTATTTTAAAAAAAATAATATCAATTTTCTTTTAACGCGAATACAAAAAATTACCACTGCTTGTTTAAACAAACAGTGGCAAACATTATCCATTACTTGGGAAATTTATTTAATATCCATAGAATATTTCATTATAAAGAAAAAAACAATTTGATCTATTAAACCCATCACATTTGTCGAGTAAGAACTGTAAACGCTGGTATAGTTTAATTACAATATCACTCGCTTATTTCTCAATATAATAATGAGTCTAGTGCTATTTTCTCATTAGCAAAATTTTTTTTTAACTATCATTACGATTGATATTTAAGCAACGATTTTAGTTTTAAATAACGCCGACTCAGTCGCCATTTTAATTTTAAAGTTGTCGCATTTTGCCAAGTAATTTGCCAGTATCCCTCGTCAAAAAAACGCTTAACCATCTCATATTTAATTTTTGGTGATTCAATTGCTTGAATAGACAATACAACACCAAAGCCTTCCTTTCCTATCTGCCACCAACAAGCGGGAGTTTGATTTACCGCATTAGGATATTTTTTATAAATATCCATTAACATATCAATAATTTTTAAATAAGTATTAACCTTACGCACGCGTAAAGCATCGCCACATAATGAATGAGAAACTGATTTATTATGAATAAAATAATCATAATAAGATTCATTAATAAACTGCACGCGTTTTGCATTAAGCAATATTTCTGTTGTCCAAGGAATATCTTGATGATGTAGTTGCGGTTCAAACTGATACTGATGTTCACGAATAAAACTTAACTTATAAATATTAAGCCAAGTAACGTGTAAAAACTTACCTGAACTTAAACCTTTTTGTAACCATTCAGTTCCTAAAATTATGTCAGTCGATGGAACCTTTTTTAAAGGAAAAATTAATTTAGAGGGTGAGCCATCCATATAAACATAAGTACCATTACACATAGCAACATCCAAATTACCCAACTTTGCCAACGTTAATAAACGGTTATACATCCCTTGTCAACGATCACCGAAAACTGATCCACTTTTTATCTAAATCCGATCAATCAAAATTGATCCACTGTTTTACTCAGTTATTGCTCCTGAGC
>NZ_AUCC01000179.1 GCF_000429565.1 Arsenophonus nasoniae DSM 15247 | reverse complement strand
ACCCGTGACATATTTATTTCTCCTGTACGAAATAGATGTACTTATTATACAGGATGTACGAAATTAATTTAACCTATTTTTGTACAGGCGTTTTGGATGATGTACGAAACCGAACGATTTTGTACACCCATTGGTACGCTATAGTGTATCCAAAAAAGAAACGGAACCTTTAATGTATCCATCAAGCGAATAACGCACTGCATCCCAACAATGATTATAAGCATCAACAATGACAGGCAGAACATCACCCGTATTACGGTCAACTTTGTACGAATATAGCCGTGCTTCTTCAATCGTATTTTTGCAGCGTGGGTGAATAATGATTTTTTTGAAGCCTCGTAGGTGCGCGATGCCGTCTTCTACGCTACCATTCCATTTAGATGCCGGAGCAATATTAAAGCCCTGTCGTTTTAAGTAGCTGATAGTCTCTGGTCTGCTGTTGTCTGCTTTAATTGGCCAACGTGTTGCTTCCGGTATCGCTTGATAGAAATGAGGTAATGCGTCCAATTCCACACCGACCCTGTAGGCTTCGTATTCTACGTACAGACAGTCACCAAGGATAAAGCTGCGGATCAGGGTACTAGGGTCATTTGAAAAACCAAAATCGGCACCAAACAACAATCGGTCTGCTTTTTTCCAGAGATCATGATCAAACTCAACAACTTCATATTTGCCGTTCAATACCTGCTTATTGGAATTCTCCAAATAAGCGCCTTCCCAAATCCACGCATAGGTATTCGCATCAAGCCGGATCAGGTCGTTTTTCCGGTCTTCCTCCAAAACATTAGGAAACCACGGATTGTCATTGTAGTTAAGATCAACCGAAATACAGTTACTTGGCTTTTTCTGCCTAAAGCGTACATCGGTTGCGCTCCCTTTTCGCTCTGGATTCCAAGTAACCCAAATTTCAGAACCTTCTTCTCGCACCGTCGGGATTAATTTTTGCCATGCGTACTCTGGTACGTTTTCAGCCTCATCTATCCAGCAAAACAAAATTGATGATTTTGATTTGAGGCTATCCAAGTTGCGCCTTAATCCACAAAAGATAAAAGAGACTCGTTTGTTTTTGGTACGAATATATTTTTCACCAATATCAAAATATTTTTTAAGCCAACTGACGCTTTGGATTGCCTGTTTCACTTCCTGCATACTGGAATCTTCAAGCGAGTTCATGAACTCACGGGCGCAAAGGATCACACCTTTTTTCCCTAACCTCGCTGCATTGAAGGCATTAACTGCCAGCATTAATGCAAAGGTGCGTGTTTTACCACTTCCTCGCCCACCGTAAGCGCACCGATAACGGGCACTCCCGTTAAACACGGCGGTTAATTTTGGCGGAATATCAATTGCCATTTCTTTCATCACTTTTAAAACTTCCGGCGTTAACATGGATAACAGAAGGGAAAATATCTTCCGATTCATTGAAATCTGATGATTGCTTGATTTCTAGCAATAGCGTGTTAGGGACGGGTATACCTTCTATCTCCAAAAATTGCGCTGCTTCCAGTGCAGTCATTTCCCCTGATTTTTTGCGCTCAAGTATCGATCTTAAATATTCTTTTTGTTGTTGCTTTTCTTCGTTAAAGAAGACTTCGTTGATCCCCATCTTTTTGTACACAGCAATATCATTGTGACTAGGTAATACTTCTTCTATCGTAGTCGTTTCGCCATCCGGTGTTTTCTTAATGATTTTGCGTGTTCGCATTTTGGTATTTTGCCTTGCCGTTTCTGCGATTTCCTTTTTCAGAATATCCGCAGCATGATGAAAAGCATGATCAAACTCGCAATAATCCTTTCGCCAATTTCTAACGGTTTTTTCATCAACGTGCAGCCACTTTGCAATGAAATGATTTGATACTTTTCCTTTAACCAAAGACAGGTTGATCACGTCGTCAATATACGCTTTTTGATATTTCGCTTTCCGTGACATGACAACCTCTTATTAACACTTGTGCAACATTCGTAAAATTAGCCGTTTTGGGTGCGGACTTATTTTGCGGACTTATGCGAAAAAAATCCCTCTTCATGCGTTGTGATTATTAGGTTTTTCAATTTTTCAAAATGCGGAGTTATGACTGCGGACTTATGCGTTTTTGGCTATTCTGTAATTTATCCTGCTGAATCCCTTTGATAGCAAGAAAGTAAGGATTTAACCCTATTTACCTTAATGGTTAAAAAACAAACGCAAATGTTAAAATTTTAACTCGAAAATTGACCCTGAAAATCGCCCATAAATATTTGACGTCGTCTCAATGTTTTTATGACCCAACATTTTAGAAATAACGTGAATATCATTGCGTTTTTTAATTAGACTTACCGCAGCAAAATGCCGTAAGTTG
>NZ_AUCC01000178.1 GCF_000429565.1 Arsenophonus nasoniae DSM 15247 | reverse complement strand
CCAGCCGATGCCAATGTACGCAGAATGACTTGCCGTAGTCCTTGCAATTCCTCACTTCGTACTTGGGGTGATGGTGTTGTTGAATGTGTGATTGAACGCCTATGCCCTTCACATACAAAAGTGCTTTTTGCTTATCCAGAAGGAAAAACAGGGGAAAATAATGCATAGAATTGATACGCCTACAGCCCAAAAAGATAAATTCGGATTGGGAAAAAACGGCTTTACCGATGGTGATCCAACTACGGGAACGCCAGCAACAGATTTAAATGAAGAAATATGTGACGCTTTGCAAGAAGAAGTTTGTACGGTGATTGAAAATCTTGGCATACGACTCGATAAAAACCAGCATGATCAACTTTATCAAGCCATTCAAAAGTTATCTGAAAAAGAAGCGAATAAGGCAAAAATGGCGTTGGTAGATACGGCTCCTGTAGATTTGAATACGTTGAAAAAAATAGCAAAGGCACTTGGCAATGATCCAAAATTTGCTGAAACTTGTAATACTATCTTTGCTAAGAAAAGTTCTAGAGACGTATTAACATCAGGTAGATTGATTGTTACTGGTGGAGTGGACTCAAAAGCTCCTGCATTACAGGTTAAATCTACAACTACGCATGGATATCTAGAATTAATCGCTGCTAATGGAAACACTTGGCGGATAGGTTCTAATAATAATGACCAACGTTCATATTTTGAAAAAGTTGGAAAATTTAGTATTTATTTCCCTGAAAAAGCGGGAACTTTAGCATTAATCTCTGATGTAGACGCCGTTAACAATTATCCAGTTGGAGCTCCTATCCCTTGGCCTCAAGCCACACCCCCGAAAGGTTATTTGATATGCAATGGTGATCCTTTTGATAAAGTCAAATGTCCTAAGTTGGCACTAGCATATCCATCAGGAAGGTTGCCGGATTTGCGAGGTTATTTTATTCGTGGTTGGGATGCTGGGAGAGATGTTGACCCAGACAGAGTGGTTTTAAGCTATCAAGAGGACGCAATACGAAATATAACCGGACGTATTGGATTTGTTCGACGAGGAGGGGCTGCGCCTCCTGTTTCAGCGGACGGCGCTTTTGGCATTACCGATTGGTGCAACGCAAGAGTCGCGGACGGCGCAAATGATGATTGGGGTGGCGTAGCTTCTTTTGATCCATCTAGAGTCGTTCCCACCGCAAACGAAAACCGTCCACGCAACATTGCTTTTAACTACATAGTGAGAGAGGCGTGACCGTTTTTCTCTGACAATTCGGGTGATATTCCGCTTCCTCGTCTGTTCGCTCACTACGTTCGGTCACAGACTTGCGGTGAGCGGTGTGAGTTAATTTTGGAAGGATTTTTTTTGTTTTTTTTATTTTCTTATAACTAAGATACTGATAATTGATAATTGATAATTGATATGATTATAATTTTTAACTCAGTCAGTTATAAATAATAACTTTTAATATCCTCGCCTGACATTGCCAGCAAAAAAAAACGAGGATATCAAATAGAGGATTAAAAGCGATCAAGAGGTTTTTTGCATCGTTTCAGGTAGCGCATCAGTTTCACCCTTATTTTTCTGCTCAATTCTATCCCAAATCTCTCTAACTGCTTGGTCATCAAGATCTTTGAGCATTAATGCGACAAATTTTCGGAATCCTCGTAAGTTAATAAGATCTTGATTTTCTTGTTCTAATAGCTCCATAAGAAACGTAGCGCCTTTTCTAGATAATACATTCTGGAGTTTTTTTAATTCCTTATCATTCAACGTAGATAAGCTGGTAAGAATAGCTTTTTTTGGTGAAATTTCAGGAACTCCATCCTTTACTTTTAATGTGATTTCAGTTGTTTCTATTTCTGATAAATCAGGGGCAATCTGTACCGATGTTGGGACTGTGGTATCGGTCATTAACCACATAGTGTATTTATTGAATTTTGGTACTTGTAATGTCTTTTCTGCTATTAATGCTTTAGCTTCATTTTGATTAGCTTCATAATTTCGTATTGTCCCAAGTGATAAGCCTGTAATTTCAGCAAATTCTTTTTGAGTCATTCCCTCTGCTTTTCTAATAGCTTTTAATTTATCTGCATAATTTCTTGACATAATAATCTCCTGATGACTAAAATGAAAAAGATAATAATTTAATTATCTTTTTTGGTATGAAAGATTTCTCAAAGCTATTAATTTAGCAATTGAGGTAAAAGCACCAATAGTAGATTAACAGAAGCAGTACTAAAGGGCGATTAGTCCTCTACAGCAATTAAGGCTGTTAAAGTTCTTTAACAATTTGGTATCAGCAAAAAAAAGTCAGGGAAGTTGCGCCTGTAATTTGCTGATAGCCGAGCATGAAGTTTATGCGAGGCGGAGTTGAGCCTACGGACGTAGGGACTTTCC
>NZ_AUCC01000177.1 GCF_000429565.1 Arsenophonus nasoniae DSM 15247 | reverse complement strand
GAGCCATAATTCAAAGTATCGTAGAAACAGATGGATACTATAGCTCAAGCAATTAAGGGACACAGCCTAGATTGCTTAGGGTTTGGGTTAGCTAGCTGTCGGGATCACTACTCCCTTCAGTTAGCGACTTTTTACTTCATTTTATTTCTATACATTTCATAACCAGCAAGGAGCATTTCAGTAATTGTTATTCCTTGCTCAGCCGCATATGTTTTCATCTCTTTATGTTTATTAATAGAGACCTTTATTTGAATGGGTTTTATAATTGTATCAGGCTGAATATTCTTCCCTGTCACGTTTAACGTTGGTTCATTGTCCGGCGGTGGAGCAATTTTAATTTTTTTACTAGGTAATTTCATAAAATCTAACCATATTAGCAATAACATGATTTCATCTTAACATGAAATCATGAATTAATTAAATCATGAACTTCTTCAACCATAGCTCTAGCAATTAAATTTAAACTTTTAAATGGTGTTTCATATAATGCCCGTCCTTCATCAAGAGCATTTCCATAGCTAGTTTTAAGAGGTATAACAGTATCAAGAACGTGAAACCCCCATGCTTTTATAGTTTTTTGCGCTTTAGATCCCTCTGATTCTGATGAGGCTTTAGAAACAAGAAAAACTATATTATCTTTATTAATTCCTTTTTTTGTTAATTCTCTAGCTAGTTCAAGAGATGGCTCTAAATCATCAATTGTCGTTCCTGTTGAAATAATAATGAGATCAGATTCCATTGCTACATCAAATGATGTAGTTTCAGCTGCTGGTCGACCATCAATTACAATTAAATGATAATGATCTTTCATCCTTATTACGGTATCAACCCTGCGGTAAAGAGCACAATCTATAGTACTTAAACCTAAATCCTCTCTTCTTTTACACCATTTTAAAGAAGTTTGCTGTTTCTCATCTATATCTGCTAAATGAGTTCTCCAATTTGCTTCGGTAAAACCAGCCACAAGTGTTCTGGCAGTTGTACTTTTTGATCCGCCGCCCTTTTGTCCAATACAACTTATGATAGCCATCACCACCTCATTAAATCATGATTTAATTAATTCATAATATCATTATTAATGATACTCTATTTCATGAAAAAATTAAAGCATTAAAGCATTAAAGCATTAAAGCATTAAAGCATTAAAGCATTAAAGCAATATTTTAACGGCAATAAAAATTTATTTGTTAAATAATTTATTTTTCATTTTATGAATTTCCTTTTTACCTTTTTCTCGCTTACGTGAAGCTTCTGCTTGTGGAGTATTTTGATTACGGTTTTTGAAAATAACCTTATCTGTGATCGAATCAAAAAGAATTTCATAATCAGGAAGATCATTCGTTTTAGCTAATTGCTTAATATTAAATTTGAATTTAGATAAAGCGGCTGTACTACCTGTTTTAGCATATAATTTATCGAGTGAAATAATAAATTCATGCTGATTGCCACAGTGTTTACGGGCTATTTCATATAATCGTCTATCGATAGCTTTCCGTATACGAAAATAATCAGGACTAATTTGTAACACCTTGGTTTTAGTAATAGCCTGATAAAGCCAGTCTGGTAAAGTCACTTCAACCATACCGATATCAAGTTTTCCTTTTTTTTCTTCTAAAATTCTCCAACTATCAATTAATCCAAAGCCAATACTTTCTTGTTTGTCTTCCGAATAAACAATATTAGTAGTAATACGAGTACCCGAAAGCCTGTCCAATGCTTTTTCTAATTCTTTATAAGATTTACCCCCTTTATCTCTGTTAGTCGTTACAAAAAAATCATACGGGGTAAAGGTGATAATACGGCTAATAGGTTTACCGTTATTAATTGCCTCTTGTAATTTCGATATGGCATAAATCCAAATATCTTTATCAAAAATTGTGGCTAATCCAATTTCAGCTGCTGGCCTAACCGTGACAGTCACGTTGCCATTTTTATATTCCCTGACTTTGGTATCACCACCTTTTAGGGCAAAAAAAGGGTGTTCCATACTGGCCATTTCATCGCGAAAAGTTGAAACATCAACCTCATCGGCAATAAAAAACTCTAATTGATTATGTTTTTGTGGGCGTAACGTCGTCAAATTGCTTTTTCCTATTTTTTTTGTATGATCAGCCATAGCTTCACTCCTAGCCTATTTAGGATTGTTGGTTAGAACCTGTTAAATGCGAACATCATTTAACAGGTTTGTTTTCGGGATTTAGGAATCCCCCTAAACATCGGGATTTAAGAAAATAATATCGGGATTTAAGAAAACAGTCAAATATGTTTAAACTTTAATCACAAAAAACTAGCTTTTTTGTGGATAAGTAATAGTCCTAATCGGGATTTAGGAA
>NZ_AUCC01000173.1 GCF_000429565.1 Arsenophonus nasoniae DSM 15247 | reverse complement strand
AATCAGGAACCTCAATTTAACATGATGAAAAATAACAGGAAACAACCTCACAGGAAGGCAAAAAAGATGAGAAAACATGAGAACCAATAATTTACATAACTTTACATTAATTATTTATTAAAACATTAATAAGGGTTGCACCCGTTTTAGTGAAAACATCATGAGCTATTTTGGACAATCGGTAATCACTGCCTACCAGGAAAAAGAAAGAATTTTTTATGATGATCCTTGTTCTCTTTCGAAAAGATAAAATTTATTTAATAATATTTCTCATGTCAGAGAAAAAAATAAAAATATTTTAGCGTGCGTTTTATATAATTAAAAAAAACTGGAAAACTGTTCATACTGTTCACCAATTCAATAAAAGATATATATATCAATAAATTATGTGGTGAATAGTTTTGTGTTAAGTGTTCACCACTGTTCACCCTTTCAATAAAGTGTTCACCTTTTTATGGATTGCTTTAGTTCAGGCAATAATAGTATAACGTATTGATATATAATATATTTATTTGCAATCATTAACAATCAAAACACTTTTTATTAAATATTAATAAACACTTCCATCTTTTATTTTTCTTACAAGATTAAAAAATTATTTTATTAACCAACTTAAATAAATATTAATTTTATTTATAAATAAATTGAAGTTAGAAAACTTTTTGTTCATTACCCCTCCCATAAAAAGGTGAACAGTGGTGAACACTTGGTGAATAGTTTTAAGTTAAGTGTTCACCCTTTAATTTATTGATATATATATCTTTTATTGAATTGGTGAACAGTATGAACAGTTTTTACCAAAAAGTTTTATACGCATCTATTTTTTGTCTAACGCGACTTAAATAAAAAATTCTTTCCTTTCCCTGGTAGGCAGATAAAAAAGCCAGCCTTTTACTGGCTGGCGTTGTTTGTTTAGTATTGGCTGATGCTGGTTTGATATTACGGTGTCTATAATTTATGTTAAGGTACACTTGGCAACCAATCTTCGGCCTCCACTTCATTTAATTCCAGATTTGTTCTATATCCATGTTTTGTTCTTTCTCTAATATACCTTTTACCCAGTTCTTTAAGCGCATTATTAATCGAGCGTCCAAAGGCGGTTAAACTCAAGGCGTTTTTATTACCGTTCCCTTGCATATAAGCCGTGTAAGCATGGTATAAATATTTCCTTGGCACTGGCGGGTAAATATTGGCGTTCCCCATCAACATACCGCTAGCAGCTTCTAATGTAATGAGATAGGCGCAAAAATCGATGAGGGGGTCACTTTCCCGTTTGATTTCTATCGCTTCCCCTGATCCCCTTTGTTCAAGTAATAACGCTTTTGCGTCTTCTGGATCATCAAAAGTTGCCAACAATCGACGTACAATGACAGCGATCTCACTTGAAATCTTTTCCGCTAACCTAGAATCTTTATCTTCGTCTTTTACCTTGTTATTGAACTGGAATATCACTCGCCTACGGGCTACACCGTCTGCACGTTCAGTGAATATCATAGGGGTATTATTTGTTGCAATAACAACGGCTCTTATTACAGTGCTATACTGATGTTCATATTTAGGGTCAATTTCAATTAAATCACCGCCTGTTATGGCTTTTGCTCCCGTGGCTTCTCCTATGTACTTCGGTTGATCGGGGAGGGTGATCAATCGTTTACTAACGAATTGTGCTCGCCCTCTCGCGGTATCTAAAGCGGCCATATTGCTACTTCCGGTATTATCTTCACCTACGAGTAAAGTGGCTATTTGGGCAAAAACACTTTTACCGCTTCCGCCTATTCCTGTAATTTCTAAAAACAGTTCCCAGTCATAGCGGTTAGCTAAAATCATATATAACCCTGCAAAAATCCGTTTCATTTTATACGGGTCACGATTAGCAGCATGATCTAACCATTTATGAAAATGTGGAGCATGATCCCGTAAATTTTCATCGGGTGGGGCGGGTCTATATTCAATCCCATTGTGATTTAATAACCAGTTATCGGGCTGGTGTGGTGAAAATACTTTAGTTTTAATATTAAAGACACCATTAGCAAAAGGAATAACATCGTTACAAGGCTTACCCAACTTAGGGACAATAATTTTCAATGCCTCCACCGCATTATTAACCGCTCGGTTGCTAAAGTTGGTGTTATGTTGACAATAGATATTGCCCATTTCACGAGCCAGATCAAGGTGGGAAATTTTTTCCCATATCCCTGATACGTAGCGATAAAATACCTTACTATCACTGTGTACAGCGATCCCCTCATAACGTTCAGCCAGCAACAAGGCTTTTTCATTGTCTGCCATTTGAGAAAGATTGTTACCCGTCTTTTGCTTGTCAGGCTCAACTTGATACGCCCCCTCTATAAACGCCTGTTTTGCTGCCTCAATCCCATGTTGCTGACGGTAATCATCCCAATCAGCTTTTTCTTTGGTTGG
>NZ_AUCC01000176.1 GCF_000429565.1 Arsenophonus nasoniae DSM 15247 | reverse complement strand
GATTACGCCACCAAAACAGAATTAACCCAAGGACTTAATACCAAGCTCAACAGTTCCAATGTCAAACAAACAATCGGTAATTCGACAACCGAAGTGATGAGTCAGAAGGCTGTGACGGATGCGATAAGTGATAACGGCGTACCTGTTGGTACGATAATCATGCTTGCACATAAAAGCGAACCCAAAGGACGTTATCTTAAAGCTAACGGCGTTGCTGTATCCAGACAAAAATATTATGAACTTTTCGAGGTTATTGGCACTAATTACGGTGCTGGTGATGGTAGTACAACATTCAATCTTCCTGATTTACGTGATGAATTCCCTCGTTTTGCCGGAGACAATCGGGAAATTGGTAGTAAGCAAGGTGATGCGATAAGAAAAATAACTGGAAAATGGAATGGTGGAGTCAAAAATAAAAAACACACTGACGGCAGTGTCAGATTCATAAAAGATAGAATATGGGGGATTGATGGAGAATTAACTACCGAAGATACCGATTTCAATCGCGGAAATGGCCCAACCGAAGGATGGGATGCTTATGAGCTCGACTCATCTTTAGAAGTGCCAACTGCGGACGAAAATCGCCCACGTAATATAGCGTTAATTGGATGGATTAAATATTAATTTTTTGTATATGGGATCCATTTTGGAAAAGGATCCCTACATATTTCAAAATATGGATTTTTATTTAAGACTCTTATTTTGTTCAATTATTTTTGTTACGTCTATAATAATGCAGTTTTCATCACATTTAATATTTTCAGTATTAGTAATACTTCCTGCATATTTATAAGACATTTTTCTTTCTGATTTAATTTCTTCTGCCATTCCTGGAGTAGCAAATGGAATTATCATAGATGTTTGCCCAAACTCATCATAACCAATTAACGTATTGTCACTTATGTCTGAAAAAGTTTTATTTTCACTGTTTTTAACATTAAAAAGTAAATTTCCAGAAAAATCTTGTGGGACATTTTTAGCGATTTCATTATAAAGCAATCTAAACTCCAAAATTTGTGGAATAACAAATCCTTTTAATATATTTTTGAAAGAAAAAAACATGACTAAAATAATAATTGTTGGATATGTAACATGATTTATTTTAAATTTATCTGAAATATAAAATATTCCTATAATAAAAACCGATGTCATAATCAATTCTAGAGATACTAATGAGCGATAAGCAGCCCAACTTTCTTCAACAACTAAATTTGGCACATAAGAAGAAACGGCTAACAATAATGTTAAAAGTAGTTTTTTACCTCCATGTTTTTTATTATAAATAGAATACAATCCAATAATAACAATTATTATTGATATAATTTTATAAAAAAAACTAGGATTTATATTATAGTTGGCAATAGAATTCATTAACGGCTGATGAAAAAACCAAAGTGTTTTTTTTAAAAATTCACTTGTTAAGTTTGCTCTATTTATTAAATCATCATATAAAAATTGAGGAACTAATTTAGATATAAAAAAAGAGAATAACATACTTATTGATATAACAATCGCACAAGTAATTAGATTTTTTAAATTAAAATCTTTTTCCCTTACACAGTTATCAAAAAAAACAAAAAACAAAAAACACATTGCAGCTGGTTGATATATTGAAAATGATATACATAACAATATAAGTGAAATAAAAAATTTACAAATATTTGTATTCCCATTTGAATCAATTAAGCAGCAATAACTTAACAAAGACAATAAGATAGAAAGCACATACGGTGAGCAGATAGCCCAAGATGCGTACACTTGAAATGAAGGAAGCAAGCAAAGTATAAAAGGAAATAATATTTTTTGGTATTTATTTTCTAAAATTTTCCTATTACTTATCATTTTGTAAAAAAGACAGCATAAAATCCATATTGCCAGCACTGATACAAATCTTGTATATCTAAGATCGCCTAAGTTATTCAAAGATGTTGTGATTATTACTTTAAATAAACCATACAATGGTCTACCTGACTTAACATCCCAATCAATAATAGAAGTAGTCAAATTATTATATATAGCTTGTATCAAAATCCAATCATCAGAAAGAGCATAAGAAAATATATAAGTTGGCGATAATACTAATAAAAAAAATAAAAGATATATAAAATATAAATACAAATCTTTCTTAAAAAAATCAATTTTTGGTAAAGCATTTCTATCAAATGTCATCAATTAGTTATCCTTTATTTTTGTCTATCAAATAACGTGGTCTTTTTTTAGTTTCAATGTAAATTCTTCCGATATACTCGCCAAGAACACCGATACCAATTAGCTGAATACCGCCAATAAACAGAATAGAAACGAGAAGGGAAGGATAACCCGCAACAGGATTACCAAAAAACAGTTTATCTATAATCATCCAACTCCCGTAGATAAATGATACCGTTGCGACAGATAAACCTATATATGTCCACATACGGAGTGGGAAGGTAGAGAAGCTGGTTA
>NZ_AUCC01000175.1 GCF_000429565.1 Arsenophonus nasoniae DSM 15247 | reverse complement strand
GAGGTAATTGCCTCGATAATGCCGTGATGGAAAGATTTTTTAGGAGTTTAAAGACAGAAAGACTTAACCGTTTATCGTTTATGAATCATCAATCTGTTGTCTGTGAAGTTGAAAATTATATTCAGTTTTACAATTATTATCGACGCCATTCAACGATTGGTTATTTAACGCCACATCAAAAATATCATGAACTAAAAAATGCCGCTTAGATCTTCTACAGAATTTGTTGACCATTACAGCTCCGTCAGCGCCCGGTCGAGCCATTCACGTACCGATGGGGGTAAGACCTCGATATGACTGCGCGGTGCCATCATCACTCCCTCCAGTATTTGGCCGGGCGGGCAATGCCGGGGATATCGTCGGTGACGTATTCCACCAGATTGACCCCTTCCGGCGTTAGCGTGGCCGTGCGGGCGGTCGGGTCAGGCGAACCAGACGTAAGCCCTCAAGGAACAGTAACTCTTTTTGCAGCTCCAGCATGGTCATGTCCGGGTAGAGCGAATGGCCCACATCCCACAGCAGCCGGTCATTGGCCGGATAGGGCCGAGCCTTGTTGACCACCTGCAGTAACACCCAACGCAACCCTTCGCGGCGCGCCTGTTCGGTCTCTATCATCCTTATCCTCCTGCCACCTGACGCAGCTGTATGGTTTCCAGCTTCTGGTAAATCGCGTCAAGCCGTGACTCCACCACCTGCTGATAATGAATAAATTCGTCGCGCCGGACGTAACGCGCCGGCACTTCCACTTTGAACTCCAGGACTTCACGCTCAAGGCGCGACCCTTTATCGGAGGCGTCGCGCATTAACCGCTCCAGTGACGCAAACCGCTCCGCCTGACGCTTTTCCGTCTCCCGGATAAACCAGCGGGCCAGCCCACCCAAAAAGCCTGCCAGTCCGAACAGGTAGCTCATCAGTACCCAAAAATCGACCTGTAATGTCATGGTGTTAATCCTTCAATATAATCCAGTAGCCCGTTTACCTGTGCCCGCCAGACCTGACATTGCTGCCCGTTGTCGGTGATGTTGGCGAGGATATCGCGCTGGGTGACCGGGCTGGGTCTGAGCGGCTCACCAGCGGACGCAGTGTCCCTGGTCGTGTTGCCAGCGCCGCTGGGAGCGGCGGCAGCGCCTGAATCATTGGCGTCGGACACACCGAGGGCGGCGTTGTAGTGCTGCACGAAGCCACGAGTAAACACGCAGGACACAGCATGAGGCTGGCCTTTTTCATCCTGCCAACGTTGGGTAACATCATCTATCTGCCTCTTAAGTTGACGGTTTTTGGCGTTTATTCGTGCAACGCGGGCCAGGTAATTCCGCTCGCTCGTATGGGCAACCGCAACCTGGCGCTCAAAACGTTGCTGCAGGACTCGCAGGGTTTGCGCGGTCTGCTCGGCGCGCTGCTTTTCCTGAACCGCAAACGCGGCGCGCAGCTGACTGATTTTTGCGTCGCCCCGCTGCGTTGCCCGACGTTCGCCTTGCGTGTAGCCGTGCCACCAGATGCCCGACAGCAGGGCCATCACCAGCAGCCCGCCGAGGCTTTTTAGGCTAACTACACTAAACACAGCTTGCCCCTCCCCAAGTCAGGTAACGCGGTGCCAGGGCTTTTAAAATGCGGCGGGGATAATGGCGATTCTCGCGCCAGGCGCTCATACTCCGTCCGGCATTGACTCGCTCAATGCTGTCAAACCAGCGACTGCCATCGACCCCCTGACTTTCTGCCAGACGGCGGTCACGCTGCACCCAGCCCAGGCCACCGTTGTAGGCCGACAGGGTCATCGCCATGCGCTCACAGTCATCAACAGCACTGACACGCTGCCACAGCCAGCGGTCGTAGCTGACCAGCGCCCGGATAGCCCATGCCGGATTAAACGGCTCCCGGCTGTTCAGCCCAGGTACCCGTTGGCTAATCCAGTCGGCGGTGGCAGGCATAAACTGTGCCATCCCCTGAGCGCCAAGCGGTGAAACTGCATTTGCTCGCCATCCGCCCTCCTGATGCAGCTGCGCGGCAAAGTCTGCCACTGGCGCAGACATTCCCCATTCGAGGCGCGCATTGCGGATCACATCAGCACGGTACTGCAGGGACGTCTGCGGTGGCTGTGCCGCTCTGGCCTGGCTGAAGAAACCACCGCACCAGAGCAGCCAGGCTACCGTGGCCGAACGAAAGAGCTGCCCCCAGAAACTGTGCTTACTCGTACGGGCCTGCCCGTGGAGGGCTAACTCGATGCCCAGTTTCAGCAGTACCAGCACAGCCCAGACAACCTGAGGCCAGTACATATAGAGAGTCATGTTAAAGCCCCGTCGCCACGGCAAGACACACCGCCGCCACAATCACCGCCCGACGCAGCTGCGCAGCAGCAAAGACCTGATGGCAGCCGCCGCGCACCGGATGTCGACCCTGTGCTACCTCGGGGTGGTCATAGTGCAGGTATTGTCCGGGACGGGCTTTGGGGAATAGCGAACGGTCAAGCCAGTAACCC
>NZ_AUCC01000174.1 GCF_000429565.1 Arsenophonus nasoniae DSM 15247 | reverse complement strand
GATTACGCCACCAAAACAGAATTAACCCAAGGACTGAATACCAAGCTCAATAAAAACGAGAACGGCAAAGATATCCCAGATAAAGAGGATTTTATCAGAAATCTTGGATTGGCAGAAGGTTCTGCTTTGCCGGTAGGTGTGCCCGTTCCGTGGTCGCGGGAAGAACCACCTGCCGGATGGCTGAAATGCAATGGAGCGAGATTTACAGCGACACAATACCCGAAACTGGCTATTGCCTATCCAGATTTAAGACTACCTGACTTAAGAGGGGAATTCATCAGGGGGTGGGATGACGGCAGGGGTGTTAATCCCGGAAGACAGCTTCTCAGTAGTGAGGTGCAATCAATTCAGCGGCATATTCACAATACGGAAATTAAAACAAACGGAACTTCTGTACAGAAGCCTGGGAACAAGTACAACGTTACGCTACACGCGGGACAAACCGGAGAACTTGACAATTATGCGTGGATGAAAACCACAGATATTCTGGACACTGCCTCGGATGAGACTCGTCCGAGAAATATTGCATTTAACTATATCGTGAGGGCGGTATAATGACACAGGCAATTCTGAATGAAGCTAATATCGCAACGACTGCTGGCAAAATAACCGTATTTAATTATGACCAGACAACCGGGGAGTACCTGTCATCATCATCTGAATATCTGGCGGAAGGCGTAGGGATTCCAGCTGGTTCCTGTACTGATGAACCGTATAAAAATAAAAAAGGATTTGCCGTTTGCCGGACAACTGATTTCACTGCATGGGAATACATTGTTGATCATCGCGGTACAAAAGTGTATGACATCACTACTGCTCAGGTATCCGAAATCCGTGAATTAGGCGACCTGCCGGATGGCGTGACCACCATTACACCGGATGTAGAGTTTCCGAAATGGAACGGTAAAAAGTGGGTAACAGATAAAACAGCAAAAAAGGAAGGCGATATCGAAGCGGCAGAAACCAAAAAGCAAAACCTGATTGCCGAAGTCAGCGCCGAAACCCAGATACTGCAAACAAAACTCGCCCTGAAACGCATTAAGTCGGATGAACTAGAACTGTTAAACGCCTGGCTGGATTATCTGGATTTGCTGGAAGCTGTGGATACCTCCCTCGCGCCGGATATTGATTGGCCACTAAAACCGAATTAAGTTTATCAGCTGAGCCGTATAAAACCCCGTCCTTCAGGGCGGGGATGATGTCAATAAGAATTTTTGACATTTGGATTGTAAGTTGAAATCACATATTAGGAGTAAATAGCAATTTATTAAAAAGATTGGACAACCTTACTTCTACGAATAAAAAGGTTACTGCCCCACCAATTAATGCTGAAATCAGTATAATTGAGAAGAATATAACGATATTGTCTGTGAAACTACTAATCATCATTGCCACCGGACTAAGAATAAAGGCGTGAGAAAGATATAATGAGTACGAACTATCCCCAATGAAATTAAGTGAGCATCTAATAATGCTTGGGATTTTCTTACACCATGACCAGAGTACAATAAAACCAAGAGTAATGAAGCAAGTAGGAATACCGACATAAAAATAACGATTATAAGTACTTATATAAAAAGCATTTTTTGGCTGTAAAAATATAACACCTAAGCCAATACACACTGACACTAATGAAATTAATATCCTGTACTTATGGTTTATTATTATTTTATATGCGTAATAAATAAAAATACCGAAACAAAACTCAAGCAACAATGTATTTGTAATAAAATCAATGTAAATGTTACTTTTCATGCAAAGACCAGATAAAACTAAAACAGCAATTACTAATGAGACAACTGCATTTCTGGTTGTATAGCTAATAAGAATTGATAGTGAGTATATAGCATAAAACAAAATCTCATATGACAATGTCCATCCATTTTGCAAAAGAAATTTGCCTGATGTTGGGATAAGCATAAAAGATGAGATTATATCCGTCTTGCCACCGCTGCTATTGACCAGTGCTGGGTTAATTAACCAAATAACCAATGCCAAAGTTGTCAGAAACCAATAAAGTGGTAATATCCTGACAACTCTTTTTTTCAAAAAAACAGAAAAAGATACTTTTTTTCCTTCCGTTGAATGGCACATCACAAAACCTGAAATTATAAAAAACAAATCGACACCAAATCCTAAAATATTATAATTTTGTGATTCTATAAAATTGTACTGATAACATTTAAATAATGTGTGTTGTGCAACAACCAATAATGCAGCAATCCCACGCAATATCTGAATTGATTCTAATCTCTTTTTTACCACATAACTTCCTTTTGTATATTAAATATGTGATTTATTTTTTTTAAATCCAGCTTTAAGGGTTACCTGATTTTATCAGGTAGTTTTTATTAATGACTCGGGCTAAATCGGTATTTTTTACGTTCTTCGAGCACCTCACCTGTTTCTTTGGCTTTTTTCTCAGCCTCAAAAAACCCGTGGACTATTTCACCGTCTGGAAATCGCCAAGCGTCGCCTGTTCCGTTGGCCAGTCTTGCCATCCAAACATCGCTATCTTTTTTGGCTGGAAT
>NZ_AUCC01000172.1 GCF_000429565.1 Arsenophonus nasoniae DSM 15247 | reverse complement strand
TGTGTATGATGTAGGTTGAGTTACAAAGAGCTTAAGACCGTCGATAATCACTTCATCGATAAAGTTTTGTATCCATTTTTCATCTGCTTGTTGTTGTTCTTTTGCATCGTTAGCATTGTAAAAAAACCAGACGGGTAAAAATCCTTCACCTGGCTTTTCTTGCATGATTGGATTTTCAATTTGATGGGCAAGTAGGTTTTCAATAACCTCTCTGTCTAATTCGATCGAAACATTGTGATATGTGAACAAGTAGTTACCATTTGAACTAAAACCAAAGCGTTCATAACAAGAAAGAAGGTAACGGGAAGCAAAGATACTTCGCTTTGTTTTCACCATATATTCTGCAAATTCCATTTGTTCTGTTTTTGTGAGTTTTTTATTTTTATTAAAGCGCTCAGTCTCGAGTAACCATTTAGGGCAATCAGGGGCGATATTTTTCAATTTCTCAATAATTTGCTCATCGGTTAAATCTTGCATATAAAAATTCCTCAATAGTTAAATTGATGAAAAATTGCCCCTATAAAAAGGGGCGTTAAGATTAATTAGTGGCGTTCTAAGAAATGGGTCAATTCACCTTCGTACCAGTGATCGGTGCGTGCGGTGATTATTCCGATTTGTTGATGGTGGAAATGTTCAAAAAGCTGTTTGATCTCCGCTAACATGGTATCGATACAAAAAAAACTTCAGGGGAAAATCGGCGTTGAATATAAAATTTGATTAAAAATCTATAACATCAAAATCATCAATAATATTTCTAACCGTTCTTGCGATAAAAAGCCCTATTATTTGAACATCTGGAATATGTTGCTTAATAACGGTTTTCATCGCCTTATAGTGACTACCAGCGGTTAAAATATCATCAAAAATAATTATAGTAGATCTAATATCATTGGCTAAAGAGCCATGGAATTCATAATTATTTGCTAATTCTTCACAAGATGGTCTATTTGAAGAATTATGTGATGCTGTTAAGGTTTCTCTTTGTGTTATTAGCTCTCTAAAGTCAACAGTGGAATTTATTTTTTTACATTCATCAAGGATGTTAATTAATCTATCATCATATTTGGGATCTAATTTACATCTAGATGGTGGGACAGGTACAACTGTACATTTAAGCAAATAATCACGATATTCAGATAAAAAAGAAGCTATTTGTTTAATCGCTCTTTTCTTGTATTTATATTCAGGTTTATCTTTTTTTAAAACATCCTTTTTTAAATTAAGAATCAAATTGTTAGTATTACTGAAAGCAAATCCTTTTTCCGCTGTATACTCTCCAAAATAAAGACAGATATCATCTTCAGTTAAATGAAAATGATGACCAAGAGTAAGCTCATCTATCTTTTGTAATAGAAATGTCACAGATTATCCTTAATATCTTGGTAGTTCTTAACTCTAATTGCACCACGAGCTTCATATTTTTCAGGCCAAGATATTGTACTATTTTTGAAACAGCTATCCAGTATAAATAATTTTCTACCCTGATCCAAAGCTGCTCTGGCTTGAGTCAAAGTTCCTGACGTATCGGATGCTTCTACAATAATTGTCGCTTCCGATAAAGCAGACATAGTAGCATTGCGCTCAGGAAAAAATAATCTATTAGTACGATAATCTTGATCTAGATAACGTTTGAACGGTACCTGACTGATCAATAAATAATTTTCTCTAATCCGTTGTTGTAACTCAATATTCTGTTTTGGATAAAAATGTGATAACGGCGTGCCAATAACTGCTATAGTATTCCCTCCAGCATCCAATGCTGTTCTATGAGCCTCAGTATCAACACCTTCAGCAAGACCGGAAACTATGGTAAAATTATCTTCTATAAGGCATTTAACAAGCTTTCTTGTTCTTTTCTTACCTTCTTCAGATACCCTACGAGAGCCAACAACTGCAACGCTGCGAGTATTTATTAGATCCCACCATCCCTGATAATAAAAAACTTCTATCGGATGTTTAGCATCCCTTAATTTCTCGGGATATTCATTAGCTCCATGTATTCTAATTCCAAAATGCTTAACCTGAAATCGGTCAAAAATATCTTTTAAGATCTCCTTAAATTCTTTTCTTACATTCTCAGTAACCATTCTTGATGGAATGGTATCAGGATATTTTCTAAATCTGTCTGCAATAGACCTGAATGTAGCTCCATTTTCAGACCACAAAGCTTCATAAGCTGCCATTTCTTCAAAAGGAGATATGACATGATCAAAAGAATCTAACGAACTGAAATTAAGCTGCATGTGTAACTGCTCTCCTTATGCAAAAATAATTAACTAAAAAATAATAAAAATATGTGGATTCTACAAGAAATAAATTGTTTTTAAGGTATCAATCCACAACAGGTAAGATGCTGCTTAAATCCTGACTGTCCAGTACGATGACCTGATGGCCTAGGGCAAAAAGCCGTGCGTGTTCGCGTAATTGGTAGGGGGTAGGTTTTTCGCCTGGGGCTTTACATTCCACAAAAATAATGTTGCCATTGGGCAGGGCGACTAATCGGTCAGG
>NZ_AUCC01000171.1 GCF_000429565.1 Arsenophonus nasoniae DSM 15247 | reverse complement strand
ATGCTTCATCAGAAAGATCGTAGCGAGCCATAATTCAAAGTATCGTAGAAACAGATGGATACTATAGCTCAAGCAATTAAGGGACACAGCCTAGAAAATAAGCCATTGCCCAAACTAACCAACATCGAAACAAGCTTTCCTTCTTGGTTATTAAAAAATATAATTTCTCCTGGCTTAACGAGTAATAATTCATCCATGCTATTAATTTGACGGTAATTATCTAGTGCTTGCAACCACAAGCTTTCGCTATTTTTAATATTTTCATTCTGTAATATCTTTGATAATGCTCCTACTAATTTTTTCTTATTCTCTTTATTTAATAATATATTAGCCTGATATAAAACCTCAGCTATATAGTTGATATTATCTTTGGGTAAATTATTAAACCAATACATTTCATGTAATATATTGTGAATTGAATTGTTGTTAATTAAGCTATTAAATTTGTCTATAAAATTCTTTTGTCCTGTAAGTTGTGCAGAATACCAGGCTGGCTTTGTTAATGCTTTAGAATTTTTAATAGCTTCAGCAATCTGTAAATTTAAATATTTTTTGAATGAGCCTTCCGCTATTTCCTCGTTGACAAAATCATTATACCTAACAACACTATCAGCAAAAGCTTGCCGATATCTATTTTCCCATACGGCTTCTTCTAAAATAAGTGGACCATCTAAATTTGAATTACTAATATTTTTAAAACGTTCGGCTGTTAAATCAAAAATATAATTTTTATCCTGTTTTTTGCCAACCACAGCAAAATGCGTTATCGGGGTTTCATCTTTCACATTCTGCCAAATATATATTGCTCGATATTTAATATCAACCATACCATGCTGACGCATAAATAGGGCAACCGCACTCATTAAAACATTATCCTCTGCAGCAGGATTATTAATTATTTGAGCAGTAGAAGGATTGAATTGAAGTTCAGTTAGATATTCAGTAGCGGTTATATCATTTGTTAAATTATTTGGCTTGAAGGCAGGTTTAATTTCCAGTAAATATTGATTTTCATTTTTAATAGACCTTACGCCAAGTCTTAAATTATTTTGACTATGATGAAAATCATTAGCTAACTGTTGGATAGCATCTTTATCAATCTGAAGAATTTTTTGGTTAAACTTGTATTTTGCATAAAGATTAATTCCTTTTGACGTGCCTTTAGCTACCTGAATAATAGCCTCTGGAATCACTACGCCAAGAGTTTCCGCCATAATATTAATTACTCCTTCTTTTAAATAATTTTTATATTCAGCTTCTGTATCACTAATCGACGCTTGTAAAAATGAAGGCGTTGCTGATAAAACGCTACCATAAACAATCCCGGGGATATTACCCATTAAAAATGTAAAAAAAGTATAAGGAAATGTTATATCCTTAAGTCGATTAAATAATTCAAACAGCAAGGCCTCTTGATGGGATCTAATTAATACATCGGCTTTTTTTATATTAAAATTAATAATATCTTCAAATAAAAATGAATAATCCTCATTTTCTCTTTTTAATTTAAGTTGAGAAGGATTAATCTCACTGTAATTAGTGAAATGTGCCGCTACCCATAATTTTAATTTTTCACTTACGGTAATCGCGCGTTTAAAATCGCGGAATGAGGGATAATGAAGACATTCACCGGTAAAAATTGATATCACGGCAATAGGTGTGTTTTCCGGGTCAATGCGATTAACCTTTTTATCAATGCCAGTAACAGGTCCGCGATCTTTATCAAAAAAGATTAACAAACCCGGACTATCTTCCACTAAATAGTATAAAACGTCCTTTTTACCATAGGTAGTTAATAATTGGATTCTAAAGTCATTAAACAGCTCTTTTATCTCCTCATTTTTTTTAACTTCTTCCATTTCCGCAATATAACTATTCTGGATATAAGGAGAATTTATTTTACTAATAAGTTCTGTTGTATATTGAGTAGGATATAAAGCGCCTAATTCTTTATCTAATTTATAATTCGTATTTTCTGATAACCATTTTCGCTCTTTACCTAACATAATATCACGTACAGTATATAATTTTGCAACAGATGGGTGATAATGATTGATAGCAGCATTCAATTCAGGATTAAATGAAGTAGCTGTATAAGGAAATTCAACTAGATCATTTAAGTTAGTATGGCTAACATTATGCTCTTTACTTATTTTGGCTAAATATGTTTTTAAATAAGTCTCCATATTGGGTATTTTTTCTTGTAGTTTATCTTTTTTTTCTTTTAATAAATCAATATTTTTTATCAAATCAAGCTCTTTTTTTACTTGTAATGCTTCTTCATCTAAATATTTAATCAACTGGGAATTATATTTGTCAGGGAACTTTATTTTAATATTGTTTCTGGTTATTAAAGGAGAATTTTCACCTATTATATGACGAACAAGATAATCAAAAATAGTGAAAGTTGAATATTGGGTTTCATTATTAGTATTAATATAGCTATAAATAATTTCTGTATTGATGATATCTTCAATTGATAGATCCCCAAAACATGTTTATCAGTTTCATAAACTTGACAAATTTTTGAGAACATAAGCACGCCTTTGGCGTGAGCATCGCGGCAAAGGCGCTCTATTTCTAGGCAATTCCCTTCTCGTCTTTTATACTCTGCTCTATGT
>NZ_AUCC01000170.1 GCF_000429565.1 Arsenophonus nasoniae DSM 15247 | reverse complement strand
ACTAAACACAATAAATCGATCCCCATCTCCTTTTTGCAATAAGGGATGGCTTTTGCTACTCACTTTAAAAGCGATTCAATTTCCTAACCATCGAGGAAGCGGAATATCACAATTGCAAAAGAGAAATACGGTCACTCAGTAGTCACCTATTTTGGGGTTTAGGGTTTTGTTAGAAAAAAAGTTATCCACAGAAAAACCTCGCGCGCGCGTAGTTATATTTAGTTATGTATAAGTTAAAAGAGTTAAAGACTAAAAGAAGATAAACAAAATGAATATAAGAAATTGATTTTAAATATAAAAAAAACACTTAACACTGCTTGTTGGTTTTTAAATTACGATAGTTGGTTTTTAAATTACGATAGTTGAAATGACTTATTAACAGGGAAATTGTTTATTTTTTATATAATTTATTCTGTAAATATTGAGTAGGTTTTTAAATTACGATATATTAGTTTTTAAATTACGATATATATAATTAAAACTTGGTTTTTAAATTACGAAAATATCGATTCTGTAAAGTGTGTCAGCACCTTACAGAATCTAACCAACAATCCTAATTACTCTAGGAGTGAGGCTATGGCTGATCATACAAAGAAAACAGGAAAATGCAATTTGAAGACGTTACGTCCACAAAAACATAAGCAAATTGAATTTTTTATCGCTGACGATATTGATATTTTTAGTTTTCGTGACGAAATAGCGAGTATGGAACATCCTTTTTTTGCTTTGAAAGGGGGTGATACAAAAGTTAGAAAATATAAAAATGGCAATATAACAGTTACTGTTAGATCTTCTGCTGAAATTGGTTTAGCAACAGTCTTTGATAAAGATATCTGGATTTATGCTATTTCAAAATTGCAGGAAGCGATTAACAATAATTCTGATATTAGTCGTACTGTGGCTTTTACCCCTTATGATTTTTTTATTACAACAAACAGAAGTACAAGTGGAGTCGCTTATAAGGAATTAAGAAAGGCATTAAATCGCTTAAAAGGCACAGTCATTGAAACAAATATAAATTATTTTGATGATAAACAAGAAACTTGTTTATTTGGATTGATTGAAAGTGCACGTATTATTGGAGAAAAAAAAGGTAAACTTGATATAGGGATGATTGAAATTACTTTGCCAGAGTGGTTATATCAGGCATTGTACAAAAAGAAGATAATCAAAATTAGCCCTGATTATTTTCGCATACGAAAAGCTATCGATAGACGATTATACGAAATTGCTCGTAAGCATTGTGGTAGTCAACATGAATTTACTATTTTTCTTGAAAAACTACATATAAAAACAGGAAGTACAGCCCTTCTAAAAATGTTTAGACATAATCTAAAACAACTAGCAAAAACAAATGATCTCCCTGATTATGAAATTTTTTTTGATTCTATTACAGACAAGGTTACTTTCAAAAATCGCAATCAAAATACTCCTCAGGCAGAAGCATCACGTAAACGAGAAAAAGGAAAAAAGGAAATTTATAAAATTAAAAATAAACTTTCAAAGTAATTATTCCCTCCTTAAATGAGTAAAAAATTATTTGAGTTAACATTTTTTTAAGTTTATACTTAAATAAGTTTAAGAGTATAAGTTCAAAAGCTCTATTGAGGTAATGATGAAGATAATTGCTGTTTTGAATCAAAAAGGTGGTTCTGGAAAAACAACTATAGCAACGCATTTAGCAAGAGCTTTCCAATTATTTGGTGCTAGCGTTTTATTAATTGATTCAGATCCTCAAGGTAGTGCTAGAGATTGGGCGGCGGTAAGAGAAGATCAGCCCTTAACAGTTGTGGGTATTGATCGACCAACTATTGGAAGAGATCTGAAAAATATAGGATACAAAGATTTTATTATTATTGATGGAGCTCCTCAAGCTGCGGATCTTGCTGTTTCTGCAATAAAAGCTTCTGATATTGTTTTAATCCCAGTCCAACCTTCTCCATATGATATATGGGCTACATCTGATTTAGTTGATTTGGTAAAACAAAGAATCGAAGTCACTGATGGAAAAGTGAAAGCCTCTTTTATAGTTTCAAGAGTAATTAAAGGGACAAAAATAGGGAATGAAGTAACCGATACTTTGAGTGAATATGAATTGCCTGTGCTGGAAAGTAAAATAACTCAACGTGTTGTTTATCCTAGCACGGCGGCAAGAGGCAAAACAGTTCTTGATGAAGATCTTAATAATCCAGCCTCAATTGAGATTATTTCTTTGTATGAAGAAATAAAACAAAAGCTTATTTAAGTTTATGGTGAAAAACTCATATGAGTAAACAAAAAATACTTTCGGCTGGTAGGCCAACATTAAAAAATAAAGAAAAAATGCTTGCTAGCTTATCAGATGATATTCAATTAAAAAGAGTAAATTTTGATTTAACTTTTGATAATCATTTGAAATTAAAGATGTATGCTGCAAAAAGAGGAAAAACTATAAAAGAAGTTTTAACAGAATTTGTTGAACATTTACCTGAGTAACATTTATTTACTTAAATGAGTTAAAATTTATTTGAGTTAATTTTATCACTATCTTGCCAGAATTAGAGCTCTGACAAGATAGCTAATCCAAAACCTAAGCAAACTAGGAGTCGGACTATGCGAAATAGTACGCATATTGCGCGCATAATGAAAGCGTGCGACATATCAATCGAGCAGCTTTTGAGCTTTGCTCTCACAT
>NZ_AUCC01000169.1 GCF_000429565.1 Arsenophonus nasoniae DSM 15247 | reverse complement strand
AGCTATCTCAGCAGATAAGTCTTTGCGAACGTCAGCAATTTCTTTTCTAACATCAGATATATCACGTTTAAGTTCTGCAATATCAGCTTTAGTCGCTACATCAGCAACCTCATGTGACTTGCGCACGACAAGCGAAATAGCCTTAGCTTGCTGACTAGTAAGTCCAGCCGTTTGAAGCTCTTCCGATGCCTGTAGTGTATCAAATGCAACTTGAGCCATTGGGGAATCTCCTTTTTTTCTTTAGTTTAACCTATTAGAGATTAAGTTATGCAAAAAATTATGACTTTATTCAATCGTCTATGGTCAAGGGTAATCATTAAACGATTGGATAACAACTCTGCTTGCCAAAAGGCAGACATATTAATGCTAGCTGGTGAACAAAAAACTGGCATAGAGCATTTGGAGCCGTACGGTTTCACGTCAACATCACATTCAGGAGCGGAAGGTGTCGCATTATTCCTCGCTGGTGATCGCTCTCACGGCGTTTTGATTAACGTTGCTGACCGTCGCTATCGCCTCAAAGGTATGAAAAGCGGTGAAGTGGCTATCTATACGGATGAAGGTGATAGCGTTGTACTCAAGCGAGGCAGACTGATTGAAGCCACAACTGAAACTTTTGTCATTCACGCAAAAAAAGAAGTTGTACTCGATACGCCACAAGTAAGAACGTCAGGCTCAATTATTTCTTCGGAAGAGGTGAAAGACAAAACAGGCTCATTGAGTACGATGAGAAAACAATACAATAGCCACACTCACCGAGGGGATAGCGGAGGAACAACTGGCCTACCAAATTCAAGGATGGAGTAATGTACCAGAATAAACTCACCCGTGCGGTGATTATCTCTTTGTTCACTTGGCGAAGAGCCGAGCCAGATGATGATATTGATTTTCCGTTTGGTTGGTGGGGTGATAGCTATCCAACGGTACAAAATGACCGGATTGGATCTCGATTGTATTTGTTAAAAAGAAGCACGCTCACGAATCGGACTGCACCAAAGGCAAAGGAATATATCAGCGAGGCGCTTAAGTGGATGGTAGATGATGATATTGCTAGCCGTATCGATGTTGAAGTCAACAGAACTGCTATAGACACGCTCAAGGCGAAGGTGACTATCACCTTAACGGATGGCACAGGAAAAAGCCTTACATTTGATAATATTTGGAGTGAAATTAATGCTAAATAGTGGATTCTCTCGCCCAACGCTTCCTCAATTAATCGACACGATACGGAATGATTTATTGACGAGATTCAATGAAGACGGCGTATTGAGGCGCTTGGATGCAGAAGTTTATGCCAGAGTTCAAGCCGCAGCGGTACACACCTTGTACGGATATATAGACTATCTGGCTAGAAATATCTTGCCTGATTTGGCTGATGAGGATTGGTTGATACGCCACGGTAACATCAAGCGTTGTCTTCGTAAAGGTGCAACAAAAGCAAGTGGTTTTGTTCGTTGGGAAAGTGTAGACAAAGATATAACAATACCCATTCATACCGAAATGCAGAGAGATGATGGGCAAATATACACCACAACTGAAGAAAAAAAAGTCGAGAACTCGGTGATTAAAATTCCGGTTGTTGCTGCTAACAGCGGTCAAGCGAGTAATTGTGATGACCGTACACCATTAAGACTTATCACGCCTATTACGGGTATTTCATCAACTTGCTATACCGATAGCTTGCGAGGTGGGAGTGATATTGAAGAGCTTGATAGTTGGCGACAACGAATCATGATGCGCTGGTACGATACACCACAAGGAGGCGCTGATTCTGATTATGTCCGTTGGGCTAAGGAGGTTGTAGGTATTGCCAGAGCTTGGACGCATAGACACAAGAAAGGAATAGGAACAGTAGGTGTTATGATTGCAACGGATAATGTAGATCATCCAGCACCAACAACAGAATTAGTGAACAAAGTACAAGAGTATATCTTGCCTAGAGCGCCTGTTGCAGGCAGTGGCTTAACCGTCTTTGCGGTGACAGAAAAAAAAGTACCCATCTCTATAGCGCTATCAACAGATACGCCAGAAATACGCGACGCTGTCATTCTAGAGATCAAGGCTTTTTTTCAGCGAGAAGGGGAGCCAAACAGCAAGCTGTTTCTGTCACGATTATCAGAAGCGATTAGCGCTGCAACAGGCGAGGTAGCACACCGCCTCGTAACACCAACAACAGATATTAATTTAACCAATACAGAAGTGCCGATATTGGGTGAAGTTACGTGGGCGAAATATAAGGAGTGAGCATCGTGAGAAATCTGGACGAAGAATATACGCAATTGCTAAGAGCGTTGTTGCCGCATGGTTCAGCTTGGGATGAAGCGGATCCTTTGATTAAAGGTTTAGCGCCGTCACTAGCTAACGCACATCAACATGCCGATAGTCTGATGATAGAGATTAATCCGGCAGAATCCGTTGAATTGATTGAAAGATACGAAAAACTTTGCGGTTTACCGGATAAATGCCTAGCCAGAAGAAAACAGACGCTCACAGAAAGACAGCAAGTACTTGATGCAAAAGTAAATACCGTGGGGGGCATAAACGAAGCCTTCTTCAAAAAACAGCTAGAAATCCTAGGATATCACACAGCAACAATAGAACAATTTCAACATCGCGATAGTACGCCAGATCCAGCTTGGGGCGACAAATGGCGCTATTACTGGCGGATCAACAT
>NZ_AUCC01000168.1 GCF_000429565.1 Arsenophonus nasoniae DSM 15247 | reverse complement strand
CCCAACACTCATCCCAGCCAGTAGCTTTTGTGTCCCTGTTTTCCTCTACAACCTCAGTTAATTTGAGATTGGAGACATAACTTTTAGCTGTTTCAATATCTACAGGCTCTGATTCGATGAAAGTGGCGTAACCAGCTAGAAGCGTGCCGTACTGCTTACCATCTCTAGCAGAACCTAATATATCTCCAGCAGCCTCAACAAACACTTTGATATTATTTTCCAGCGTTGATAAACGTGATATCATAAGGTTGTTTAGAAGGGTGCTGAATCCAGCTTTTTCCAATTCTAAAAAAGATTTTTTAATGAATTGAAAATCAGCTTTTGATTCTGTGGTTTGTGGCTTCTTGACTATTTCCAATATTGAAATTCTGCTTTGGTCAGCCAGTTCTTTGATGTAGGGATTGATAGAAGCAAAACAGAACATGCACCTGATACGGTAAGAATGAGCTTCACCGCTTACCGTTCCTTTAATTGCTGTAGCTTCATCATCACTTGAGGCATTTCTTGCAAGTGTTAGGAGTGAGTCAAGCCTCAAGCGATCTTTAGTCGTATTAGGTTCTGATTCATCTACCACCGCTGGAATGGCGTTATGTTTGAGACGCTGCCTTAATCCTGCCTCGGTGGTGCTACCTTTTGCGCTAATATAGTTTTTAGCTCCCAATGCAATTCTAACCGCTTCGAGTACCGTGTCTGATTTCCCAGCTCCATGCTCACCAGTTACCCAAATGTGAGGTCTCCAGTCGAGCAATCCACAAAATAGAGCTAATACAAGCCAGCCCAAGAATAATTGACTATGAGCTTCATCCTTCCAATAAATCCGATTTATAGCAGCAAGGAATAAAGCTATTTGCTCATCTGTAGCGCATTCATTTGAATATTTTTCTTTAGCTGTTGCTCGTTGATAAACCCCTCTAAGTGAGGGATCTAGCATTGAGATGATTTTTCTGTTAACCAAGTCTTCAAGAGCGTTACCTCGATGATGTATAATCCTATTTCCGTCCTTCCAAAAACCTAAGCCTCGTACAGCTTCACAGGAATAAACGCCAGCCTTAGCACATCTCCGCATAATGTCATCTGCTGCCTGAATCCAATCAGGAGCTTTCTTTGCATCTCCATTATCGTTGTATTGAGGGTAATTCTTTCTCCACCATGACAATGGAGCTAGTTGTAGTAAGTTAGATTCTTTCAAATCTCTAGCTTTGAATGGTAATACTTGAAGTTGCTCTTTAGATATGAGGTAGTAAACACCTGAATCATAGCCTAGCTCCCTGAAAGGTTTCTCTTTTGATTTTTCTTTATTTTTTCTTGGTTTTGATTTCTCTTTTTCCAATTCAATAATGTTAGATGTGTTATCTAATGTAGCTCGGTTTTCTTCGATTGATTCTATAACTTCTGATTGTGTAGAGAGATCCATCTCTTACGCCTCCACTTTTTGGAAGTATTGGCATATTTCAGCAGTCGGATACATGACTCTGCTTCGTCCATTGTGTTGCATCAACACGCCTTGAGGGAAAGTGGGATCAAATCTTTTTGCGTAATAGAACAATGCTTTTGATTTTCCTGAAAGTGTAATAGCCACATCAGTAGTGATCATTGAAGGAAGGGTAAATTGAGGGGTGTCTTTATTGATAGATTTCATTGAAATCACCTTATTTTCAGTGACTTCTAGGAATCGAACAGACAGTTGAATAAAACACGATAAACTTACAAAATATGATTATAATAGTCATCTATAGTCATCTATAGTCATCTATAGAGCTATAAAATCTTGATCAAAGTTCGTAAATTACGTATTCTAGACTACAGGTTTGCCACAACCTAGAAGTCAAATTTATTTAATCCCCGTTTTCCAACGGGTGCAATAGAACCACTTGTTACACGTTATCTGTCGCCAAACATCAAACGTGTTTAAGTGGTTTTTTTGTGCTCGTAATACGTTTAGCACATTATTAATACTACAGTAAAAATAATGGAAATTACACCATCAAAAACGTACAGATAAACATATTTAACTTATGAGATAATTGATACTTAAGCATGAAGACAAGTGAGAAAACATGAGAACAAGAAATAGATTTAACTTGCTTAGGTAAACTTAAGTTTTGTTAATGAATTCTGGCGTATTTTGATAAAAAAGTTGTTTTATAAATTTAAATTCCATCTATGTAGTGAATTCCTAAGTTTCGATTTATTAATAAATTTTACATTTAAATTTTTAAATTTAACTAAATAAAAATAAAATGACTTTATATAATAAATTTTTAAAATATCTTTATTATATACACTTATAATATCCATAAAATAATGTACAGTTAACAAAAACCGGTTTTACAATAAATTTTAAGTTATTGATATTATTATTTTTATTTTTGTAAACCTCAAATGACAAATATGTCTGTTTTTGATGGTTAATAGCCATATTTAAATTTTCACCTCTACCTAAAAACTTCAATTTCCCTCCCATTAATGCCATTAAATGGCTACCAAATCCTTTTTCATCACTTATTTTTTAAATATAAAAACTCATGAAGTAAATAAATAAAATAAATACACTTAAGTAAAATTTAAAATTATAAACAAATAAAAATAATACTAACTGTACACATAGACTAATAATTAAAAATAAGCGCGCATGTAAATAAAATATTAACTATACACGCACCTAGTCTACATACATATAACTGTACAACTAGACTTATAAGTCTAGTTGTACAGTTATATGTATGTAGACTAGGTGCGTGTAT
>NZ_AUCC01000167.1 GCF_000429565.1 Arsenophonus nasoniae DSM 15247 | reverse complement strand
ATGACATTGGAATTAACAATATCTGACATTAGAATTACTTTTATCCACAGGAGCTTTTTTATCTCTCTTCATAACTTGTTGTAATTTGAATGTCAGCTTTATTTATTTATTTTCTTTAAAAAAAACAAATAATATCCTTTTTTATCAATTGGTTAATTTATATGACATTAGATTTGACAATTGCTTATATTTTTTATTTTAAAATGTCATGTATTGTGCTATTATTTTTTTACTTAGGATTAATTGCATGGGGTTGCGAGAAAATTTTGAAAAATTGGATAACAGTAAAAAAGCCTCATCAATTAATTACAAGTAGGATGAACTTAAAACCTAGAGAGCAAGATCTCATAACTCTTTTGGTTAAATCATTAAAATCGGAGCAGGAAAAGTTAAAATTTAGTGGTGTAACTAATGAAAATGTTGTTTTTGAATTTAGGTATCATACAAAGGACTTAGAAGAGCATTTTAACTTGACTAGGCAAGGCCTGTACAAAGCACTATATGATGGTACGAAAGTTATGGGTAAAGTTTTGGAAATAAAAGATCCAGACAATAAAATGTTTAGCAAAGTTGTTATAATAAGTAATGCTTGCTTTGAGGATGGTGTCTTGTTTATAAGAATGGATAAAGATGCAGCTAAATATCTTCTGGAATATTCATCAGGATTCTCTGAAATAGATTTAACATTATTATTATCTTTGAGAGGTGGATATGAAAAACGAATATTGGAGTTAATTAGCAGATTCAAAGGCATTAAAGACTATACTGTATCCATAGAAGAGTTTTGTAACATGCTTGGCGTGTCACCTAATGATTACGTTGATTTCCCAAGATTCAAGAGAGCTACTTTAACGAATCCTATAAAAAATATAGTTTCTAAATCAAATGGGGTATGGACGTTTAGATCAGATTATAAAGACGGTTTTATTATAGAGAAAACGGGAAAAAGTTATAAGCCATATAATAAAATAACTTTTAAGCTTGATTTCAACGAATCTATTTCAAAAGAAAAAGAATTTATTTTCAAAGAAAATGATAATCCACGTTACGCTATGTTAGATATGCTAGAGAAAAAAATATCCTCAATGGAAGCTAATAAAGTTGAAGCAGCAATGTTTTTGTCTTTGTGTGATGAATTAGATATTTCATATACATCAGATGTACTAAAAAAAGCAAATATTATTAAATCAAATTAATCGCTCTACGCCAGTGCTTCAACACTGACGCAGAGCTAACCCTAAACCTAAGGTAACTAGGAGTAAGGCTAATGAAAAAGTCTACCTTCCGTGTGCGCGTAATTGAAGCGCAAAATCAAATAATCGAGCTATTTGCTCAAACCTCACGCAATTTAACCCTTCGTCAGCGTGCCCGAATTTTGAATAGAGTCGGGGGTGCAGCATGAACACCGATTTGAAATTATTCAGAAGATTAACCAAGCGTGAGAACGAAGTACTTCGTTGGGTAAGTGCGGGCAAAACCTATTGAGAAATCTCTGTAATTTTCGAGTGACCGTGCTCCTTTTAACTTCCGGCTATATTCCGCTTCCTCGCCCGTTCGCTCGCGTTGCTCGGTCACTTGGCTGCGTCGAGCGGTGGGCGTTAAATTTTGAAAAGATTTTTTGATTTTTTTAAAAGAAAATCGTGTTTTTCCGTAACTCAGTCCGCTCACCGCAGGAGACGTTGAGGCGGAGCGCAGCTTGCGAGCACCGAACAGCGTCGACGAGGAAGCGGAAGTTAGTTTGTTGCTATAGAGTCGTCTGCATGATACGTAAACCAAACACAATATAATACAAGAGAAACCTTGGTGTTTTATTTTAAATATCATATAGTTAATTAATTTTATTTTACTCTATTTGAGTATAAGTATTATTTATATCAAGTAAATGTATTACTTATATTAAGTAGAACTATTACTTATTTTATTTGAATTATCATATTAGTTTTACTTAAAAAAAAGTAACGTTCTGCTTGACATTTATTATTTTATTACTTAAATTTGAGTAATAAAGTGAGTTT
Organism: Arsenophonus nasoniae DSM 15247; assembly: GCF_000429565.1. Lineage (GTDB taxonomy): Bacteria > Pseudomonadota > Gammaproteobacteria > Enterobacterales > Enterobacteriaceae > Arsenophonus > Arsenophonus nasoniae. Next base: position 746 of record NZ_AUCC01000167.1, on the reverse strand, counting down.
TTGGAGAGTAAAGGTTTGTCTAAAACTGTGTTTAGAAGTGAAAAAAGTATAGTTGATACAGAAACTGGAGAGATAAAACGTCTTGAATCTATCAATACGGTTCGTCTTCCAGAAGAACCTCCGTATGTAAAACTATATCTAGACGATTTAGTTCGTATAAATGATCTCCCAAAGAGCACATCCAAAATACTTTATCAATTTGTTAGAAAAATGAATTATGACGGTCAAATTATTTTGAACGCTGCTGTTAAAAGAATGATTGCATCATTAATTAATGTAAAAGAGCAATCTATTTCAAACTCAATAACTTGTCTTATACAAAAAGATATTATGCAGCGCATAGACACAGGAATTTATGTACTGAATCCGACTTTGTTTGCAAAAGGAGCATGGGGAGATATACGTAAATTAAGAGAAAAATATCTTGAATTAAAGGTTACTTATACTCCAGAAGGAAAAAGAATTTTAGCGTCAAATTTAAAAGATTCAATTTAAATTAACACTGACTACAGGAAGGTCTAAGTTCCTATAGTCAGCTAACCCTAAACCTAGTATCAGTAGGAGTCAGGCTATGAAAAAGTCTACCTTCCGTGTGCTTGTCTGTGAAGCACCGAATTACACAATTAAGCAGTTTGTTGAAAAATCCTGCAATTTAACCCTTCGTCAGCGTGCCCGAATTCTGAATAGAGTTGGGGGTGCTGTATGAAACCAGAGATGATTAAACTTTCATTGAGCGCTAATGTTCC
>NZ_AUCC01000166.1 GCF_000429565.1 Arsenophonus nasoniae DSM 15247 | reverse complement strand
CGGCTTGCTGCTGAAATGGCAGAGAAAGTTCAACATTTGTCATTAGTTAACAAAGAGCAAAAAACAGAAATTGATTGCTTAAAAAATCTATTCCAAGTTGGTATGACACCCGTTCAGTTTTGCAAGCAGCTTAATGGCGTAAACATTAACCAGGTTAATTTATTTCTCGAATCGCGTCATTTTCTCTACGATGCAGAAAAGGATATCAGCAAGGCTCATGTCTGGCGTGTGCATTCCTATGCGAGAGATACGTATCTAACCGAATCCCCCTTCATCATGACAAACGATTATGGGCAACGTCAGTGTTACAAAATCGTGCTACTAAAAAAGGGAGCTTCATGGCTATATAACCAATACCTCAAAAGTAAGCTACCGATGAAGAAAGACTGGAATGGTGAATTCACCCACGACAAATATAGTCAGGTGGCATAAGGAGTAACGATGAACAAAGACAATATCTTGCTAGCACTGGCAAGACAGGCTGCAAAGTTAGCGATTGATACCCATCGACAAGATATATGGCTCATCGCTTTATCATTGCAACTAAAGGCTTATGGGAAAAATCATCATGCCACTTAAATCAGAAACAGTGAAGAAACGCCATCTTAAAGAAAAAATTACCATCCTGCTACTGGATTCATCCTTTTCACAAAATGAAATCGAGTTATTACTCGAAGAGATTAAAGCCAGAAAAAACAGGATGCTATTCCAGCTCAAGGAGGTCAAATGAATCCTTACGCCATGCAAGATTACTGGTACGAACAACAGCAAGAAATTGCTTATTGGGAAGACAGGCTGGACGATGAAATCAGCGAACTAGTCCAGCCTATTTATGACTGCCTACCTTCCTCAGTGATGCGAAAACTTAATCACGAGGATTTTGACGATATCTGGAAGGCACTGTTTGACCATTTCAAAAATGAGAACATCCATCAGTACAAAGCACTTCGAGCGCCTAAGAGGAAATATCTATGAGCGAAACACAACATACCGAAAATGAAAAAAGTTTTCAACAACAGGTTTGGGAAACGCTGTCGGCGATTAACGTTAACGATAAAGTTGAAAAGAAACTCGGCCTCTCTTATCTCTCATGGGCTTGGGCGTGGGGCGTATTGATGGCGCACTACCCAGAATCCTACTATGTCATTGATGCCGTTAGCTACAACAATGATGGCAGTGCCATGGTCTCATTAACACTCACGGTTAAACAAGGCGATAACGAATTTCCCCGCAAAATGTGGCTACCGGTGATGGATAAAAGAAATCAGGCCATTTCTAGCCCTAACGCCTTTGATATCAACAAAGCACTGATGCGCTGTCTGACTAAAGCGATTTCGATGTTTGGATTAGGGTTTTATATCTATGCAGGTGAAGATTTGCCCGAACAGGAAAAAGTTGTGATACAGCAAGAACAAGCACAACAAAAAGCCCGTTATGAGCAGTTAATTCGTGATTTAAAAACCGCAGCAAAAGGTGGCATTGAATCAATGAAATCCCATTGGGAACAGTTAACACCAGAAGAGAAAGGAATTATTGGCGAAGAAAATAAAGATTTAATTAAAAACGAGGTTAATCATGAAGCAGAAAACGGACGAGTGGTTTCAGGCAAGACTTGGGAAAGTCACCGCCAGCAATTTACACAAGGTGTTATCCAAAGGCAGGGGAACAACGCAACGAAACTACCTCATGCAGTTAGTCTGTGAAACACTTACCGGACAAAGGGAAGACATAAAAACTAATCAGGCCATTGAACGAGGCATTGCCCTTGAACCACAAGCCAGAGCGCGATATTGCCTCAATGAGTTTGATGTCACGGTCACCGAAGTGGGCTTTATTCCCCACCCGTCTATTGCGCTATTTGGGGCAAGTCCTGATGGCTTGGTTAATGATGATGGACTTATCGAAATAAAATGCCCTAACACCACTACCCACATTGAAACCATTCTCACAGGGAAACCCAAATATGAATACCTGTTACAAATGCATGGGCAAATGATGTGTACAGGCAGAAATTGGTGCGATTTTGTCAGCTATGATGACAGACTTCCCCCTAACCTTGCCTACTATAAAATCCGAATTATCAAGGATGATGATTTAGTTAACGAAATTGAACAAGCCGTTCAAGTATTTATCGAAAAGCTGAAATCAGAAATCAACAAAATTAATCAATATGTGGAGACCCCATGGCAAACCAGAACCAGTGTAACTTTACCGGACGCATCGGCAAATTAGAAATCCGCTATACCCAAGATAAAATTCCCATCACGGCATTCTCAATCGCTATCAGCAAATCAAGAAAAGACAACAGCGGTCAATGGATTGATGACACAACATGGATAAACTGCAAGGCATTTAAGCAAATAGCGGAATATATCAATAATTATGCACAAAAAGGTACTTTTGTTCGTATTACTGCTGCCTATCAGGAAAATAAATGGACAGACAAATCCGGTCAGCAAAGGATATCACCGGAATTTCTGGTCAATGACGTTGAAATATTGGGAAATAGGAAAGAGAGAAAACCGCAGGAAAGCCAGGGTAAACTCAATATGCCAACGACAAGCCAGCCAAACAATAACCCTGTTATTGAGCCTGATTTTGATGATGACATCCCCTTTTAGACACAGGAGAAACCAGCATGTGGATTTTAATCTTGGCCATGTACGCCAGCCCTTACGCATCAAGTAACTTTGCAAGTGTTCATACTCAAGAATTTGACACTGAAAATATGTGCCAATTCGCCGCTAA
>NZ_AUCC01000165.1 GCF_000429565.1 Arsenophonus nasoniae DSM 15247 | reverse complement strand
ACCTTGACAGAGCCATGATTATAAGCGTAGGCAAAAAGTAATATTTCTGCATTTTCAGCATAGCGATGCGTACCACAATTAATCGGAATATCGCTATAGGTTTCTAAATCACAAAATAGTAAATTTTGCATAATCCATCCTTATCAGGCGGTTACGGGAAAACGCCCCATTTTAGGGTGATACCACTGACTGCCGCGTTTCTCAGACTCAAGCATCATCGTATCCAGCGCGTATTTAAATGCTTCTTCCTCAACTACCGACATTTGGGTAATCTGACCACCTGGCGCTACATGGGGCACTTTTTTATAAGGCACATTCCACGCCATCACTAACTGGCGACATTTCGCATCGCTTAAGCCATATTTTGTTTTAAGATAGCTATAACCTTGGAAATCCGCGGGGATAGTGCCTTGTTTTATATGTTCGATTTCTTCCGAAACTTGTTCTACCTGATGCTCGATACTCTTTAACCGACGCTCCTGTGCAACGTTAGCTAACGCCATTGCTGCGATAATTTCATTGGCGCTTTGTGGTTTGCTTTGCTGCTCCAGTTTATCAATCAGTGAACGGCGAACGGCTTTCGATTCACGGGCGGCAACACGAAGCGCTTGCTTAAGCATCATTTCGATAATTTCAATATCAGCGCCGTTTTTTTGACCTACACTTTTTGTGTAGGTCTCTCCTTCAAGTTCATCTTTAACCTTTTCAATAAATTTGTTGTTTCTAATTGGTGGTTCGCCGTGTTCTTTTCGTGTTTCGTTGACCATTAGCAGTAATTGTTGCGAGTCAATCGTTTCGTTATTGGAAAGTGTGACATTTGGTACATTCATTAAATTTTGCATATAAAAATTCCTCAATAATGAAATTGATGAAAAATTGCCCCTATAAAAAGGGGCGTTAAGATTAAATTAGTGACGTTCTAAGAAGTGGGTCAACTCACCTTCATACCACTGATCGGTGCGTGCGGTGATTATCCCGATTTGTTGATGGTGGAATTGCTCAAAAAGCTGTTTTATTTCCGCTAATACAGTATCGATGTTCTCACGTTTACGCAAAAGTCGTTTGATCGTTTGCTTTTCAGCGTCATTGATAATCTGGCGTAGTGCCTCGGTGATGTAGTAAATGCGTCTGCATTCGTCAGCCATTAACGGGATATGCTCTACCTGAAAACGCTCCGGTGAGGGTGTGCCAGTTACTTCGCGTAACGCTAGCCACACCGCATTACTCCATGAACGCTCAAAACGGAAGCCATTTGTCATACACCAAACTAAATGCGTCAGGTTACGAGTATCGGAGTGGGTAAAACGCTCTGCGGCTTTCGTTTGGGGTTGAGAATTGTTAACTTTTTTTGAATTAAAGTAACAATCTTCTAGTTGTTCGAATACATCCCATGCTTTATCTGTTTCAAGCATTTTTGCGTGGCGAGCGGCTCCTCGTTCTGTCCAAAGTATGGGACTGCGAGTTTTGGCAGATATTTGTGACTCGCTAAAAGATAGTCGCAAATTATTTAAGCATTCACCCGTAATTTTGAAGAAATGCTTACCTTCAATAAATCTACTATTGTTACGGTTATAATTTTGTTGAATCCTAATTACTTCGGTACCATACAAGTTAGCAAGTAGTTCAGTAGTGATAACAGGTATATTATCGTGAGTTAGAACTTTAAGGTTATCAAGAATGATGGTGTTCATTTTTCGTATCCTTTTCTAGAGGAAAGCCTGAACGGCTCAGGCGGCCAAGTGCTAGAAACTTGTACGAAGGCAAGCGGGCTTATTCCCATTACTGGTATTTTATTCACCCACACTCGGCCATATCTAAAATATGGACACAAAAAAACCGCTGAACTAACGGGCGCGGTTGCCGTTCGTAAGGTGTTTCTAGCACCTAAACGAACTATAGCGCATGATTTCTTCTTTCGTCAATGGTTATTGTTAGGTTATACTTACCTAAACACAGGGGGATTTCTTTATGGGCCAATTTGCATTTGATACTTTACAAGCGTCAGAAGAGCTTGAAAGTGCAGGTATTTCCAGAGAGCAAGCTAAGGCTATTTCGCTTGTTGTGCGTAAGTCTCACGAGGTTGCTGATGTAGCGACTAAAGCGGATATCATTGAACTTAAACGTGATATAGCTGATGTTCGCAAAGACATGGAGATAGTTCGCAAAGACCTACAACTTGAGATGTCAGGTATTCGTGCTGAACAAAAGTTAATGCGCTGGATGTTAGGTGCCGGTATTTTGGGTATCCTTTCTCTGGTGGTAAAAGCGTTTTTAATGCCAGCACTATAATCACTATTATGAGTTATTAGCTCAGTGGGTAGAGCAGTGGACTCTTAATCCATCGGTCGCAGGTTCGAGTCCTGCATAGCCCACCATTTTACCGATGGCTCTTTGCCAATCGCTTATTCTCTTTTCTCAAGTACTGGTTTTCTTCTGCCAGTAGTTGGATCATATTGATTAATGTTCTGGTTTCCTCATCAGCGTAAACGGGTTGTTCCAGGTTAAGCAGATAATGGTGGTTGTTACTGGGATTAGTAAGTGCAATGGTTTCACTCATATTATCTAATTTCATTTTTGAGACTCCTCGGGTTATTTACACGTTACATATCAAATTTTCCTTAAGATAAATTGAGTAAAAATCACTCATATTTTTGAGCGGTGCCTGATTGTTTAACCACCTCAGGCGGCGGTAGTTCCCTGGTGTTTAACTTGCCAATAACTCTTCTTCCTCAGCCATGCTCAGGTCGTCAAATTCGTCAACGGAGGCCACACTTCCACCGCTAAATGCATC
>NZ_AUCC01000164.1 GCF_000429565.1 Arsenophonus nasoniae DSM 15247 | reverse complement strand
GCTTAATTATAAGCTATAAATCTCTACAGTTTTATTAGACCACTACAGTATGAAGTTTAACCCCCCTATAACAGGCACGTTGATTTTTTTTGTTTCGGCAAAAAATAATAACCCCGAACAAACCGTTTTACCTACAATCACCGTTTCTGACGCCGTCGACGAGCGCAATATTTGTTTACGTTCTGCCTGGTCACGATATCCATCCGGCGGCTTTTGCTGAAACAGCAGTGAGCCTGCGGTTTGAACGGCCATTCCCGCAGCAATCAACGCCAATCCTAAGCCGCCCGTTGCCAGTACGCCAGCGACCATCAACCCTGCACCGATTACGCTTGTGACGGTTTTGCCCATTATTCAACTCTCCATGCCCTGACAGGAATTTTATCAACCGGCCTTGCGCCAATATCCGTCACCGCCCAAATCTTATTTGCCCATAAAACACCCAGTGTTAGCCCTTCATCTCCCTCAAACATCACCACATAGCCACGCCTTGCCTGTTCAACGGGTATTGTGTTGAAAAAACGACTTACCCCCTGTTGTAAACTGCCAAATTTATTTTTTAATACCCGTAATGCCCCCGCTTTTGAACGATAACGCCCGCGAATTTCTGAGCAAGGGTCAAAATCACAAACGGCCATCACACAGTCAGCGGCAAACAAGCAACAGTCATGTTCGCCCCATGAAAAAGGGCGACTCATCGCCGCCCTTAGGGTATCTGGTAGTCTGGTTGCCCAGTCTGGATGTCGCATTAGAATTTATACCCTAAACCTATGGTAAAAGCGTCTGTTTTCCACTCGCCACTGCCTGAACGTTCATAGCCCACATCTAAAGTTGCCCCTTGCCAGAAGTTGACTTGCATACCAACCCCATAGGCTAACTGTGTTTTGTTATCTGAATTTGAATATTTAGCGCTATTAACTAATTTATCATTTCTGAACTCTTGTGAATTCGATTCATAAGAAGCTTTCTTATAGGCGCCACCGATTAATCCATAAAGGCTGACATATTCATTAACGCGATAAGTGGGGCCTACCATCAAAGAAACATAATCACCGGTTACTTTACCCGTAGCATGTATTCTATCTTTTTTATCATTTTTATCCGCCTTTGCAGTGGCATTATAATCCTGGGTAGAATAGGCAATTGAACCGATTACACCCCATTCGTCATCAATTTCATACCGATAGCGCATAAAAGCGCCGCCTAAATCATGATAACTATCTGAGGAAAGGATTGCCGGTTTGCCAAAATGACTATTAATTTCATCACTCGCTTTCTTTGCGTTATCTTTAAGTAAATTAACCTGGTCTTTGACTCCACCCGATTTCACATTCAAATACCCAAAAGAGAGCGTACTCTCACCCGCCTTTGCCATTACCGCGCCTGAAAATAGTGTCGGGATAACCCACAACAATAATTTTTTCATTGTTTGTCCTACTATTAGAAAAAACATTCATGAGCATAGTGTGAATTAATCTTTGCTCAAACCTCACCTATACACAAAAGCGGGCGCATCTTTTTTACTGCCCCAATAAATCGCCCGCTCAGCCATTTGCGCCACATATCTGAAGATACGGTCGTCACTTTTCCGTTTGCGCCATGACTCATCCGTGAATCTGTCCGGTAACCCCATGGACCAGCGCTCAAACCGATTGGATACCGTCACTGCAACCGCATTCTCTTCGCCTGTCGTCACGCCAATGTTTGAGATTTGACCCGCGAATATCACCTCTGCAATTTCAGGCTTCCCTTCCTGGTTGATAGCAACCAGCATTAGCCGTACATTCCGGCCTCGACTGCGCTCATTCATAACATCGCCAATCAACAACGAGTCAAACCCTGACAGTGACAAGATGAGTTGTTGTGGGCTGGTATTGTTTTGTTCCTTAACCTGTTCCACTTTGCCAAATTGACCCACACCTTGATAAAGCTCACCTGCAATAACTAAATTGCCGACACCAGTATGCGCACGCGTCACACCGGATTTTAAATCTAAACGGGCGGCGATAACAAGCTCATAGTTCTCATTTATCGCTTTTACCATGTTGTTTGAAAAGGGATGATAAAGCATTAGTAAAGCGCCTCCTCAAATGCTAAGGTGACGGTCGAAAACACGCCAGGTCGATACTGGAAATTTCCTTGGTCATTGGTCGTTAACTTAAAAATACCAAACGGTGAACGGGTTTCTATTTTATCATTTATTTTAGGCGCGTATCGCAACATCGGTGAAATGGGTATGGCAGCATTCCCCTTGACATCACTGGTTACATTATTCGTCACCATTTTAAGTTCGTTATTCACCGTCAGATAATCGCCTTTTCTCATCACAATTGAACTGGGGAGCCAATCCTTGGTTTGCAGTATTCTCCCCGTTTGGTTAGCAACGCTGACTACCGGCTCTCTTCTGCCCGTTAAGCCTTTTCGTATCCAGTTGTATATTTTTATTCGCCCACTTTCACCGTCAAGCTCAGCAGCCAACGCTTCAAGTTCACGTGACTTATCCTCAGTAAGGTTATTGAAAGTTAAGCTGCACCGCCAACGACTCCCAGGGAAACGCACCGTCTGAACACTTCCGGTAAACGTTGACGTAAACGTTTTGCTGTTACTCACTAGTTGCCAGTTCATAGTCGAAGGGATGATATTTTCCGGCCATTCCATTACCGCCATCTTAACCTCCTAATAATCTTCTTGTTCGACCATTGGTGGCGAAATCCCGCTGAATGCGTGCAATGGCATCATCTGCTCCCTGTTTTGCTGCGCGTTGGGTTATTTCTCCAATGACTTTATCGCCATTTCCCATCACATTAATTACCTGATGGATATGAACCGCTGTATTACCTGGTGTCTGCGATGAATCCCCTAGTGACCGTACACCTAGCGAACCATCCCGCCCTCGGGTCAGTGGCATAATGGCCTCCGGCCCTGCTTCACCCATTA
>NZ_AUCC01000163.1 GCF_000429565.1 Arsenophonus nasoniae DSM 15247 | reverse complement strand
GGTTTGCAAAATAACTGTATGAGCGCTTTACCTTCTTTATCTTTGGCTTTATCGCTATTGACGTTGAAGATATCGCAAAGCGAACCAAGCGCACCGGGTAAGCCATGTGCTAGTGCTTGTACTAATGTGTCATGAACGCGGGATAAGGGTAAGTCGATATTTAACACTTTGCTTAAAATCACCGTATCAAACATCCCCCCATTATGCCAAACGGTTAAGATTTCTGGGTCATCAAGATAGGCTTTTAAATCTGTGGGCATTGTTTTATCTTGCGTCACATCCCAAACCTTTACGGGGCCATGATTGTACGAATACGCAAAAAGTAATATTTCTGCATTTTCAGCATAGCGATGTGTGCCACAATTAATCGGAATATCGCTATAGGTTTCTAAATCGCAAAATAGTAAGTTTTGCATAATCTATCCTTATCAGGCGGTAACGGAAAAACGCCCCATTTTAGAGTGATACCACTGACTGCCGCGTTTCTCAGACTCAAGCATCGTCTTGTCCAGCGCGTATTTAAATGCTTCTTCCTCAACTACCGACATTTGGGTAATCTGTCCGCCTGGTGCAACATGGGGCACCTTTTTATAAGGCACATTCCACGCCATCACTAACTGGCGACATTTCGCATCGCTTAAGCCATATTTTGTTTTAAGATAGCTATAGCCTTGGAAACCCTCGGGTATTGTGCCTTGTTTGATATGCTCGATTTCTTCCGAGACTTGTTCTACCTGATGCTCGATACTCTTTAACCGACGCTCCTGTGCAACATTAGCTAATGCCATTGCTGCAATAATTTCATTGGCGCTTTGTGGTTTACTTTGCTGCTCCAGTTTATCAATCAGTGAACGGCGAACGGCTTTCGATTCACGCGCGGCAACACGAAGCGCTTGCTTAAGTGTCATTTCGATAATTTCAATATCAGCGCCGTTTTTTTGACCTACACTTTTTGTGTAGGTCTCTCCTTCAAGTTCATCTTTAACCTTTTCAATGAATTTATTATTCCTAATTGGTGGTTCGCCATGTTCTTTTCGTGTTTCGTTAACCATGACCAGTAATTGTTGTGAGTCAATCGTTTCACCGCCGGACAGAGTGATATTTTGTGTGTTCATTAAATTTTGCATGTGGAAATCTCTCAATAATGAAATTGATGAAAAATTGCCCCTATAAAAAGGGGCGTTAAGATTAATTAGTGACGTTCTAGGAAGTGGGTAAGTTCACCTTCGTACCAATGGTCAGTGCGAGCGGTGATTATCCCTATTTGTTCATAGTGGAATTGTTCAAAAAGCTGTTTGATCTCCGTTAACACGGTATCGATATTCTCACGTTTACGTAAAAGTCGTTTGATCGTCTGCTTTTCAGCGTCATTAATAATCTGGCGTAGTGACTCGGTGATGTAGTAAATACGTCTGCACTCGTCAGCCATTAACGGAATATGCTCTACTTGAAAACGCTCCGGTGATGGCGTGCCAGTTACTTCGCGCAACGCTAGCCACACCGCATTACTCCATGATCGCTCAAACCGAAAACCATTTGTCATACACCAGACTAAATGTGTTAGATTACGGGTGTCTGAATGGCTAAAACGCTCTGCGGCTTTCGTGTGGGGTTGAGGAGTAGAGTGTAACTTGGTTTCCATACGATTGAATTCAGCAATGTAGGCTTCCTTGAATTGGGCTGCTTTTTTACCTGTAAATCCCATTACCAGGAATACGAAACCGTCTTTGGTCATTTCGTAAGCTTCGATTTCACGTTTATTGAAGCCCGCTTTTACTTCCACTCCGACGGCGCAAAAGTTCGCCATCGTGAAAGCAGTTGAGCATTCGAGAGATCTAATCTTTTTGAGAACATCTTTATGTTGTTTTTCAAAGTATTCTGCAACAGCAATAGATGTTGTAATAGCTTTACCATTACGAATAGTGACTTTTGGATTAATAGTAGATAATTGAGGAGTCATATGACCTCCGATGGTAGTATTAAAATTTCTCACCACCTTAGAGACCAATCTGTGGTGGTGAACTGAACGGAGTTGGTCTTACCGGAACTACCGACCGGCCAACCTTACGGTTGCCCCATCCAGCCCACCATTGAATTGTGGCTAGATTACGACATTAAAAAACACGCTCGCGGCGTGTACATGTCGCGGTAGTTTACGAAGGGAGACCAATCCCAACATCTGATCTTGCAGATGCAAATAAACTATAGCGCATGATTTCTTCTTTCGTCAATGGGTATTTTGTGGTTATAATTGCGTGGTAGCGGGTTATTAGCTCAGTGGGTAGAGCAGTGGACTCTTAATCCATCGGTCGCAGGTTCGAGCCCTGCATAGCCCACCAACTCAACGATGGCTTTTTGCCAATCGCTTATTCTCTTTTCTCAAGTACTGGTTTTCTTCTGCCAGTAGTTGAATTATATTGATTAATGTTTTGGTTTCTTCATCGGCGTAAACGGGTTGCGCTAGGTTAAGTAAATAATGGCTGTTATTACTGGGGTTAGTGAGCGCAATGGTTTTATCAATATACTGATGCGGGTTATCTACTTTCATTTTAAGACTCCTCGAGTTATTTACTCTCTGTATATCAAATCTCCCTTAAGCCAAATTGAGTAAAAATTACTCATATTTTTAATCGATGCCTGATTATTTCACCACCTCAGGCGGCAGTGGTTCCCTGGTGTTAACTTAGCTGGCTAATAATTCTTCTTCCTCAGCCATGCTCAGGTCGTCAAACTCGTCAACAGAAGCTACGCTTCCACCGCTAAACGCATCACCATCCCGGAAAAACTGAACGCCTCTTAAGGATGCTGAAACGCCTTTACCATTGTTGTCATAGGCGTAAAACTCAATGGTGGCGTTAACGTAGCAGCC
>NZ_AUCC01000162.1 GCF_000429565.1 Arsenophonus nasoniae DSM 15247 | reverse complement strand
TGGTAGAAGTAAGATTCTAAATGCTCAGGTTTGCAGGTGATTTTGATAGTATTTGAATATTCCATGGTTATAATCCTTAAGTAATAAAATTCCCTACCTCGATATTCCTATGAGGTTGTGGTGGCTCTAACGCTTATTCAGAGCGAGTCAAAATGTTAAAGAACGGTGTTACTCAGAGAGTATTTTGCTTATTAGCAGGGATACCATCTGTTGGGTTTGGGTAAATATCAGGGCGTAGCTCGTGGGGAGTGATCTGCCACTCTAAAACTTTAGCCATTGAAAAAACGCATTCAGCAGGAACACGATTTCTAAACCAAACACTAATTGTCTGAGGACGTTTACCCAATTTACGACCTAACTCAGACTGAGTCGTGATAGCAAATATTTTATTTTTTAGATCTATATCCATACGAACTCCTCCAATTAGGTTTAATGATATTACAGATTTAATTTTAAATTTCAAATTATATTTGCAATGTTAATAACAAAAAAATTTTGTATGCTTTAATAGTGATAATTATTCAATGGGTAAAAGTATGAGTTTTCCTAAAAGACTTCAGCAGGTGTTAGATGAGCTAGGCTGGAATCAATCAGAACTGGCTCGCAGAATGGGAGTTAAGCCCCAGTCTGTTCAAGGCTGGTTGAAAAATGTAATACCTAGAATGGATAAGCTTAAGAAATTATCTGAAGTAACAGGAAAAACTGTAGATTGGTTCTTCTCCGATAAGTTAACAAATCAAGAAAATAAAAGTCATGAAATTTTTTCTATGAAAAAAAACACGCTTACGGAAAAACAAAAGTTGATATTACAATTATTTGAATCCCTTCCTGAAAGTGATGTTGATTTGATTCTAAAAGAACTAGAAATCAAAAAAAATTTTTATGAGAAGAAAATAGCAGAACTTTTAAAACAAAAAAGAATATAGTCTAAACTCTTTAAAACCCTCTTTTTTAAATTTTATTTATAAACAATTCAAATTTACACGCCTATAATTACAAATTAAATTATAAAATACATTGACAATTTAAATTTTAATTTGTAGATTATATTCCATCAACTCACTGCAACAGGCAAACGCCAAGACAAGACTCCGAGTTATCTGAAACCTTGCCAGACGTTGCTAAGTAGCCAGCCTGAGGCATATGAACATGAAGGCAAGTGTAGTCATCAGTACCTAAGTCATCTCGCTCTTTAACATATTGGGATCACCGCTCTGAATAAGCTTTAGAGCACCACCAAGTGAGTTTTGGGGTGTGTGAATATAACAAAACAGTTGAACTTCATTTTTACACCAGGGAATAAACAGACTGTGAGTACAAACCGGAAGTATCCGGCACACACCACTAAAACTTATTTAGGAGGAACAAAATGGCAACCATTATCTTTAAACCTAAAAAAGACAATGCTAAATCTCGTCGCCTGGCAAAGCAAATGGCATTCTGGGATAGGAAACGCGCTGAATACGAAGCGAAACCTAAGCCACGTTCTACAGAGCAAATCCTTGATTCCATATTCAACAAGCAAGATGATACCGTTAATACCCTTGCATCACTCACTCTCAATCTAAAAGACAAAAAGCCTCAGCCTTCATTTGATAACTGTTGCTTACCGAATACTTATCTCTATTCTGCAAGAAAATACTCAAAAACCCGCAAATCAAATAGCATACAGACAAAATGATTTGATAGTCTTTGCAGCAATCTTATCCTACACTTAATCCATAAGTTTCAGATAATAGTTATCCCTCCCGATGGGTTGGGAATTTAAAATCTCCCAATTTCAGGGAGGCCAGGTTGTTAAAGAGCGGTTTTTAAACTAAAAATTATATTTTGGTAAGATCATTATTTTTCTTTGCATAAAATGATGGATCAAACTTTAGTGCACCATTAGTTCTATATTCGGCTTCCAAAGCTCTAGATTTGGGTATTATTTGACCACTTCGCTTACGCCACATATATATAGCCTCTAAAGTGATGCCATAAAAATCGGCTATCTGTCTATTTTTACCAAAATATGACTTCAACTGATTAACTGTCATGTCCCCTCCATTTATATAATTTTATTTAGATTCTATAAAATAACTTTTATTAGGTCAATAAAAACTAAAATAAATTAGATTACAAATTTATGGAGTCTATTGTGAAAACATTAGGTCAACGCCTCAAATATTTAAGAAAACTAAAAAAATACACCCAAGTTACACTTGGAAAAGCTATAGGCGTTACAGGAGTTACAGTAGGATATTGGGAAAAAGACCTAAATGAACCTGGAGGTAAAGCTCTTAGCAAACTAGCAAGAGCACTTAATACAACAGAAAATTACTTATTATACGGAAAAAATCCAGGATCAGTGATTCCTATAAATAATAGTAATATTAGATTTATCCCTCTATTGACTTGGGAAGAAGCAATTTCTTTCACCAAAAATGGAGGGTATGAAATGCCTAACCAAGAAAAAGTAATCCCTGATTTTGTTAGTGCCTCACCAAAGGCTTTTTGTGTAAGAATAGATGACGATACAATGGTTAACCCTTATGGAGAGCCAAGCATTCCTAAAGGGGCAATAATCACTATAGATCCTTTAGATGAACCAACGAATGGAAAAATAGTTGCTGCTATCATATCTGATAATTTAAGTAATCCCCCACGAAGTATAATGATGGTAAAAAAATTAGTTATCGATGGACTTAATAGTTATTTAATGCCATTAAATCCCCGATACGACAAAATACTCATAACCGATTCTTGCGAAATTATTGGCACCGTTCGTGGGGTCCACTTCGAATTATAACCCTCTTGCTTTCATTCTGGCGGTCTCAGATCGCCATAAAACAAAATATATTTAGTTTTTAGTTGCAATATAAACTAAGTTATTTTATATTGATATCCATCAACTCACTGCAACAGGCAAACGCCAAGACAAGACTCCGAGTTATCTGAAACCTTGCCAGACGTTGCTAAGTAGCCAGCCTGAGGCGTATGAACATGAAGGCAAGTGACGACAGTTAAGCAGTACCGCTCTTTAACACTCTTTCGCTG
>NZ_AUCC01000161.1 GCF_000429565.1 Arsenophonus nasoniae DSM 15247 | reverse complement strand
AACGAGAAAACTGTCAGAATTTAATAGAAATATTGAGTTCAAAACACCTCCATTAATGCCTTACTGTATTGATTGAGATTCCTAACCATGAACAAAATTATGATGGGAATACTAGCTTCCAACGCCTTTATTTAACAGGAGGTGGAGCTGAAATGGTTTACCCTTATTTAAAATCACATTGGGGAAATTTAGGCAACAGAGTTGTTAAACTTGAAACACCTCAACTCGCCTTAGTGAAATCATTGCATAAAATTCACGCTGAATAACGGGTGAAGTATGAGTAATAATAAAAAAATATTTGTTTATTTAAATACAGATGTGCCAGAACAAAAGGAATTATTTGATTATATCACCCAAGAAAGGAATAAAGCTAAAGCAGTTCGGGATTCTTTATCACTTACAATGAACTTAAAAAAGTTTAACGATAAATTACCGACAATATTAAGTTTATTTACTCAAAATCTAATTAGCGTGAGTGATTTAAACATGATTCTTAACTCAACTCTTCAGAAAGATACCGTACCAGTTGAGTTATTGAATGAGAATGTCTATGAAATAGTCGCATGGCAAAAAAGGGTGATCAATCCTCTTAGCCCTGATCAGACATGGTCTGAGTGGATAGCAATTTCTCAAGAAGAATACAAAAATCTGCTAAAAAGTGATGATTTATCAATACAAGTCAGAGCACTTAAGGGTAAACGATTGGGTGATAATCTAGTCAATATAAGCACCATTCCGGTAATAGAACCTAAAGAATCAGTGGAAAAGCAACCAAAAACCCCTGAAAGCAATACAGCTAATAATGCGAAAAAATTATTCAACAAAAAAAGCCAAAATTAAGATTTGGCTTTTGATAAAACCTACATATTCAGTGCTAATAACTCTTGCTTTTTCATCGCTTATTAACAATGTTCAATAAGATTAAAAAGAAAATTTGAAATTCCATATAAAACATAACATTGTTGAATCATTCTTTGATAATAGGATGCTGTTCAACCAGATGTTTACGCTTTTCTTCTAATTCAGAAATTTGTAGGGTGATATCTTCAATTTTCTGCTCAATATTATCGTGATGCTCCTGAAGTATTTCACGAGCTTCATCAATATCAGAAGCAGTTGGGGTTTCGCCTCGCAATGGTCTGTTAGCTGTCTCTTTCATTGCAAAACCAGTAATTAAACCAATAATAGCAATTACCATCAGGTAATATGCTGGGATAAAAAGATCGTGAGTAGTTTCAACTAACCAAGCCACTACGGTCGGAGTCAACCCTGCTATCATTACCGAGATATTAAAAACACCCGCAAGTGCACTGTAACGAATATGAGTTGGAAACATGGATGGCAATGAAGAGGCCATTACGCCTGTAAAAGCATTCAGCAACACCCCTAAAATCAAAAGGCCAATAAAAATCAGCCCAGTTAGTTTGCTGTTTATCAGAAAAAAACAAGGAATAGCCAAAATTAACAGTGCTACACTACCAAAAATAACAAAAGGTCGACGACCAAATTTATCGCTCATCAGTCCAATGAACGGCTGAAAAAAGAGCATACCTATCATCACAACAATAATAATTAATACACCATGATCTTCTTTGTAATTTAAATTATACGACAGATAGCTTGGCATATAAGTCAGAAGCATATAATAGGTCACGTTAGTGACTACCACAAGACCAATGCAACTCAGTAAGCTTCTGCGATATTTTGTCAATATCGCTTTAAAGGAGATCTTTTTTTCGACAGCAAACAAGTCATCACGATTATCTTGTGCTAGTTTATCCAAATGTTGCTGGAACACTGGAGTCTCATCTAACGCATGACGGAGGTAAAGACCGATTATACCAAGTGGTAATGCAAACAAAAATGGAATACGCCAACCCCATTCAAGAAACTTTTCTTGTCCGCAAAAGTTTGAAATCAATAATACAACGCCAGCACCCAGCACAAAACCAGCAATAGAACCAAAATCTAGCCAGCTACCTAAGAAACCACGTTTACGATCGGGAGAATATTCCGCAATAAAAATCGATGCCCCAGTATACTCGCCTCCCACTGAGAAACCTTGCATCATTTTGGCAAATAAAAGCAAAATAGGTGCCCAAATCCCTATCGAGGCATAAGAGGGGATTATCCCAATGGAAAAAGTACTTATTGACATAATCACGATTGTTATAGCCAGAATTTTCTGTCGACCATACCGGTCACCCAGTACACCGAAAAAAAGACCACCCAAAGGACGAATACAGAACGGTATAGAGAAAGTTGCGAGTGTAGCAATCACTTGTACACTTGAGCTGGCTTCGGGGAAAAACACTTGACCTAGCGCGTAGGCTAGAAAACCATAAACCCCAAAATCGAACCACTCCATTAAATTACCTAGCGTTGCAGCAATAATGGCTTTCCGCAATTTATCATCATCAATAATCGTTATGTCCCTTAACTTCATGGGTTTAACGGGGGAATGACTCATTTTCATAAAAAACACCTTGAGCTAATAGTAATTTGGAAATCTAAAAACCTTACTTAAAAATAGTTAACTTATTTTATTATTTAGAATTAATTAATTCTTTTCTTATTCTAATGACTGATAATTTAACAAAATAATCAATTAGATATAAAGGCAATCGCTTTTTAGGTGGTATGGGTGGTTTTGGAATTTTAATCTTCACTGCCTGTTTAGGTTTTTCAACCGTCTTCTTGGGCTGCTGTTTTACTACTTTTTGGGGTTTCGGTTTTTTTGCCTGTTTTTTGGGCGTAGCATTCACCCAGACCTTTTTACCGTAAACAGGGTTACTTGAGGTCTGTTCTTCTTGTGAAGCCTTTCTTGGGCGATTGAGGGTTAATTTCTTACGTTCCGTCATGGTTTAATCTTTAAACAGGTTGCTCATTTCAGTATCAGTGAGACCCGTTGATAGTTTCACGATATCTCTTTCTACGCCTTTCTGAAGAAGTTGGCGCGCTATCTTCATCGATGCCTGTTTTTCACCCTTTTGCATCCCATTTTGTTCACCAATTTGAATACCCTTTTGAATACCCTTTTGAATACCC
>NZ_AUCC01000160.1 GCF_000429565.1 Arsenophonus nasoniae DSM 15247 | reverse complement strand
ATGAAAAAACGGCAAGAAACTATCTAGCAATGGTGAAACTGGGCTGCATTCGCTTGTTTTACCGCCGATTACGCAATTAAGGGACACAGCCTAGCTTGATTACCCTTGATAAAATCTATATTTTTTGTGATATTTTTGATATAACGATTAGCCAATTTTTAGACCCTTGTAATGAGCAAAAAAGTTTAAGCCATCATCATTTCTTGAACTCTTTTTATTAATTAATAATAAAAAACTATAAGCCTCCATTTATAGTGATAAATAAAAATTTTTTTTCTAATTAAATGCTAAAAAATAAAATTAAAAAAGATTATTTATAACATAATAATAAAATTTTACGATTAATTAAAAATTAACTTTTGCCTGCAATAATAAATTTATTAATCTGATAATATTATTATTTATTTTTAATTAAATATGCAAAATAACATGCCAATGCTAAACTAGAATATTTGATAATCTGATAAAATCCCTATATCATCGTCATCATTAAGGTTTTTGAACTTTAGTGTCACAATATAAAAACACCGCATAAAAAGTTCAGAAACTAACTGCAAAATCACCTAATATCTAGAAAACAAATCCAATTACAACGATAACTGTAAGGCTTGGATTAATACTAATTGTAATAGGTTTTCTAAAATCGGCGCCAATAATAGCCGTAATGACCTTATTTCCCAGGGGAGCTGTAATTTTTAATGCGTTTTTATCGTAACATCATAAGATTAATTATAATTAATCTACTTACTGTGTCGACGACGGCCAACACCAATATTTTGCCCGCACGACAAAATATTGATCGCGGGCTTGAAAAGTTGGGTGGAGCAAACCGTTTTGATGAAACTAAAACTATCGACTGGGGATTATTGCCAGGCCCTTTTTATACACCAGAAATGAGCGTCGGCGTTGGTGTAGCATTAGTTGGTTTATATCGTATTGATAAAAATGATAAAATTAGTCAACCTTCATCATTGGGTGTAAGTGGATTTGCATCAGCGACTGGCGCTTTCGGACTAAATTTTAATAATTATAATTTTTTATCTGCAGAACAATGGCGTTTATTTATTTCCGGTACTGTAAATAATATTCCCACCTACTATTGGGGAAAAGGTTATTCTGCCGGTAAAAATGACCACAACAAAGTGGAATATAAATCTCAAGAATTTGCTATCAGACCGAGAGTACTTTATCGCATAATCGATAACACTTATATAGGGTTAGGTTGGGATTTTTCATCACTCAATGCTAGTGATTTAGATGAACGTGGAAAAAATTATTTTACCAAATCAGTAGGTGGTCGCTCTATACGTAGTTCTGGAATTAGTGCCCACTTCAATTATGATTCACGTGATTTCTTACCTAACGCTCGACATGGTCAAGCCCTTGAAGTTATATATAGCTATTTTTCTCCAGAACTGGCTAGCGACAATCGCTTTCAAAGCACACAGTTGCAATATTCTGCCTATTATACACTATCTGAAAATAGTGTCTTAGCCGTTGATAATTATGCCCGTTTTACCTCAGGTACAGTTCCTTGGGATCATCTCTCTTTATTAGGTAATGCAAATCAGATGAGAGGTTATTATGAAGGGCGTTATCGTGATAATAATGTTTTTACTACCCAGTTAGAGTATCGTCGCAAGTTAGATTGGCGCCATGGTATCGTTGGTTGGATTGGGGCAGGCACACTTAGTGACTCACCATCAAAACTAGGCGCTAATCAATGGTTACCCACTGTTGGTATAGGCTATCGATTCGAATTTAAACCTAGAATGAATATTCGATTAGATTTTGGTATGGGTCGCAATAGCACTGGCTTTTATTTCCAAGTAGGTGAAGCATTTTGATTAACAAAAATTTGTTATTTATTGTAGTAATAAGATAATTATTAAGTGGAAATGGAAATCAACAATATTAATGGAATTAATTTCCAAATCTCGCAATTGCCAGATCAATTTGCACTAACATAATAACCAATTTTTCAATTAAACATAGAATAATTCGATAGATCTATACAAAATTTAAGAAAATATTTTTGCCTAACTATGTTCTGAACCCTATTGTATGGTACAAATTTTATTCGCTATGTAGACAGAAAAGATTTTTATTTTCTCTTCCGTCGACAATATTTTTAACCAATTACTTTTTAATACAATCTTTTATTTGCTGTAAGCGTTATCAAGATCGACATCAAGGCGACACAATATATCAGTAAATAAATTCGGTCGACAAAAAGATAAAACTGTACGAAAAAATAAGATGTCATGTCGCTGACTATATAAGAAATTTCTGTTCTATCTTTTGATAAAAGAGACGTTTATAATTAATACTACATTGAAAATCATATAAATATATTAATTGTTAACATAAATAGACTAATTTAATTATTTTCTATTATTAAAAATGAAATAACATAATATTGCTAAAATCTCCATCATTTAATTAAGAATTTGTTCATAAATTAATCTTCCCAGCTCTTCATATCCTAAATTATTAAAATGAAGGTGGTCAATATAAATATTATCGTAAAGTTTAGGCGATAGTCTCATTAAAAAATTCATATCATAGTAAGGTATGTTTTCTTTTTGACAACCCGCTTCAAGCTGTGAAGAATACTTTTTATGTAAATCTAAGGCACATAAATGATCAAATAATTGCCAAAACTTATTTGCACAAGCCTTTACTGCATAAAACATCGCTTCTTCCTCTTTATGAAACTGCTCTTTGCTCCATAGAGATAGTGGCTGAAGGATATAATACACTTTAGCATCATGCTTTTTGGCTAACTGTTTTATCTGAACTGCTGATTCAACCGTCATTTTAACTGCACGATTGATACGCTCTTTAATATCTACATAGGTATCAGTATATACCTTTTCCATTGGGTTTTGAGCAAGATCATCAAGCCAATTATTTAATCTATCAGCAAGCTTCGGGATAAACTTTTTTGCAGCGCTATTACTGCATTGGGCACTAGAATTTATTCCATACATTAAATCTTGATTATATTTATTCATATAATAAATAGAGTTAAAATGTCAGTAATAGCCGTTAACCGTCATCGATAGGAGATATTTTATAGATAATAAACTGTTTTATATCATTTTTATTTC
>NZ_AUCC01000159.1 GCF_000429565.1 Arsenophonus nasoniae DSM 15247 | reverse complement strand
GAATTTAATAGAAATATTGAGTTCAAAACACCTCCATTAATGCCTTACTGTATTGATTGAGATTCCTAACCATGAACCAATATTTTTTATAGTGTAATTTAATAAAATTATTAATAATGGTATAACAACTGTTTTTATCAATTATTCAGAATTTAGAATCAATAACGTTATCAAATCGCAAGGGATTACACTTAAAAGAAAATAATCTTACAACCATATCGATTAAAAGAGAATTTAGCGTGACTTTTATGCTACTTTAACACAATCATACCATTTCTAGTCATACTATTTTAATAAATAATCGCTACCGCTCTTTTATTAAAACACGGTCTAGAAAAAGAGACAAACATACGATTAGTTTAGCTTAACTAACATTTATATTTATTTTTATACTTTGTTATATTATGGTCACTTTTTATATTCACCAAACTGCTCCTGACTTTGATAGCCTGATTAACAATAGTTAAAATTTTATCTGTATAAAATTAGCTGTTCGAAAGGACTGATATCTTTCAATTGACAATAAATAATGAGCACTAACTTAATTTTTTGTTAATGCTCAAAATAAAATTGAAAAATTGGAGTAATATAGTAAAGAAAAGTATTCAATGATTAAATATTTTACTAAATATAATTAATAGAAAAATGTATTATCTTTATTTCTGTTAATAATAAAATATTTTCTAAGTCTATAATTTTTAATTATACATAATTATTTTATTGAAAATCATACTAATAAAAAACAAAAAACCATATTTAGCTATAATCTTACAGTGAATATATTTTTATTTACAGAATAAAATTTATTTTGTTATAAAATAGGATTAATGATATTTAATTATATTATGTTATACGCTTTATCAAAGATTGCATCATTATAAGGCTGTTGACCATTTTCATAAAATATTATAGCTTTCACTAAACTAATTAATGTTGCTTTATCTTTTATATTAACAACTGACTTAGGTGATAAATTCATGCTATTGGAAACATTTATAATATATGCGCTAGTATTATTTTCATTATTTGGCGCCCATCGATTAATTAAATCGGATATAGTTTTTAAACCATACTTTTGTTGATATGTTCTCAGTAAAATCATTATAGCGCGAATACCACATTCAGGAGATTCAAATCGGCAAAATCTTTTTTCAATTGAAGGATCATGAGGTAAAGCACCCTGCCATTTATTAATAGGATTATAGTCAATATTTCCTGGATTATTATTACGAATACCACGTTGAATGGCCATAATTTATTTACTCCATATTTATTTTTTAATAATATCAATATTGAATCAAGAGTATCTTTAAATTTATTTTTTAAAATAACAATATTAACACTAAAAAACAAAATTAATAAATTACCAAATTTAAGGTTTTTTAAAAAACATTATTTATATACAAAACATACTATATATAGCAACCAATAAAAATATATTTAATCACTATTTATTTAATATATAGCATTCAAAAAATCCATAATGATAGCAACAGTAAAATAAATTTTTCATCAAGGTTGTCATGAGATTTAATTATAAAAAGAAACATAATAGAAAATATTATAATTTATCTGTAAAAAATAATATCTATTTTACATCTGGTAATTATATTAATGAGTAAGCACTAATTTATTAAATTTTTATCGAAAATGACAAAATTTTACTTACTATTGGACTATTATTTATCTGATATATTCACATCTATAACTTGATAAAAAGCTGAATCAGTATCAGCTATTGTCCATAAACCTAAAATAATTTGATAGCCACTGCGTTTTGGCACATGGCATTCGATTTTCATCTCATCAACAGTTAATCTTTTTCCATCATTTGATCGTAAACAAAATGGTTTTGATTCAAACGAATTGCGTGTTAATGGAGCATTTGGATCCCAGTCCTGCTTCGTAATATAAAACTCCCAACTTATTGTATGATTTGGCTGTGTTAGAAACCATTCAAATATATTTTTACCTACTTTAATATTATTTTTTTGCCAGCGATCGATATTTTGCTGATCTAATTGGTTAAACCAAAAATTATCACCGCTGGCTATTCTACCATCTTTGGCACCATATTGTGGAAAACCACTCGTCCCTTCAATCGACATTGGATCGCTACTAGCGCTACCACAATCTTTATTCTGCTCTATCCAGCATAAAACCGAACGGCTTTTAGGTGTATAAATAAATCCATGCATTGATTCACGATTAGAACTGACACTTGAAAATGCAGTTACAACAATTAATATAAATAGTATTAATAAGAAATTATTTTTCATCTTATAAATCCCTTAATTAATCATATGATTTAACAAAGTATCTGTCAGAAAAATATTTCATTAACAAAATAAATATAAATAATTAGAAGACCATTGAGATTATTAAATTAATAACGACATTTAATCAAGTAAAATAAAATTATTTTTTTATTGAGACATTTTTTATTTTCATATAATGCATTAATTTATAAATAATTTAAATTATAAATTTTTTAATTTGAAAAATTTTCACTTAAAAACAATTAAATATCATTAAAAATATTCATACTTAAATTAAAAATCAATTTCTTAATTGAGTGAGTTTAATATTTTTTTAGTAATTGACATTATACTAAATAAAAAATTTTCTTATATAAAAAAATAATTTCACATAATAGCAAGGCAGCCAAATTTTATTTCTTAATAACAAAAATATTCAGTGGAATACAATACCAAAGCTTTTCTTAATAATTAAACAGTTTAGATTGTCAGTAAAATATTATTAACTGTGCATCAAAATACTCTTTTCAATGCACAACAGATAAGAGAAATATTTAGAATTAATTATATAGTCTATTTAATTTTTTTTAGATACCCGAGATTCTGGTAATTCTGACCAATCAGGCTTTTCACCTGACATGATAGCCCTTCGTTGACTGTCTGTTCTTACTACACCGACCCCCATGTGATACTCTTCTCGCTTCTTTTTATAATACTGTTGTTGATAATCATCTGAGCTGACACAACCGACCAATAAGAAAAAAGGCATTATTGCAAAAAAATAATTTTTCATTGTCATATTCTCCTTCGTACAAAACTAAAGTTTAATATAAAAATTTTTTACCGAATATAGTTTATATCTGAACATAAGCACGCCTTTGGCGTGAGCATCGCGGCAAAGGCGCTCTATTTCTAGGCAATTCCCTTCTCGTCTTTTATACTCTGCTCTAT
>NZ_AUCC01000158.1 GCF_000429565.1 Arsenophonus nasoniae DSM 15247 | reverse complement strand
TGGCTGACAAAGCCTACTCTGGGAATGCGCTACGTAACGAGTTGAAAAGAAAAGGGATGAAAACGGTTATTCCCCGAAAATCAAATGAAAAACTGGCTTCAGATGGACGCTCGCAACTTGATCGTGATGCTTATCGCCATCGCAACGTTGTGGAAAGGTGTTTTGGCCGTTTAAAGGAATATCGCCGGATCGCTACACGTTATGAAAAAACGGCAAGAAACTATCTAGCAATGGTGAAACTGGGCTGCATTCGCTTGTTTTACCGCCGATTACGCAATTAAGGGACACAGCCTAACGTCTCTGCTAACGTCAAACGCAATATCAAAAAACTGCACAAATTCCGGCAAATCACCTATTCAATCAATTTCTGGTAAACTTATTGCATTGAGTTATGCAGGAGAAAATTTTGATAAACCCAACGCCAGAACAACAAGCTGTCATTGATTGGCAAGGCGATAAGTGTAGTGGTCAACTAGAATTGAAAGATAAGAGGTGATCAGGAGCAATAACCGAGTAAAACAGTGGATCAATTTTCGGTGATCTTTGACCGGATACCTCTACTTTCTTATTCCTTATTCTATTTGTAATAAAATTGAGCGAAATTTGGTTTTTTTGTTTACAGCTTATGTTTATATTTTTTATGAAAATAAAAACAAGAGTTAGCGTTTGTGACACCCAATTATAACGTTTTTTGTTACTTACTAATCACTTCTTTTGCACAATCAGCGACAATGGATGCGACCCAACAACAGCAAAAAGCGTTATTAGATGAAGCAAATCAGCAAAGAAACGCGTTGCAAAAATCCCCTTCATTTTTAGTGCCGTTGCTGCCTCCTGTTGCAACTGATTCACATCCCGCGCCGTGTTTTACGCTTCGCACTATCCAGTTTGAAAATGCTCGTTCGCTTTCGCCATCAACCCAATCTGCGTTAAAAGCCGCTTATCTTTACCGTTGTCTTACATTGATTGACATTCAGCAACTGGTACGCGATATCACGAATACCTATATTGAAAAAGGATATGTCACGTCTCAAGCTTATTTACCGGCGCAGGATATTCGTCAGGGGACGCTACGAATTGCTGTCATGGAAGGATTGACTGAATCGGTGGAGATTGAAGGGCAACCGCTTCGTATGGTAAATATGGTTTTTCCAAACTTGACCGGTCAGGTATTAAACCTGCGGGATATTGAGCAGGGATTAGAGCAGCTTAATCGCTTGGCCTCTGCCCGTTATACGATTGATATTCAGCCTGGGATGCATCCAGGCTATTCACGGGTCTTAATTCGCCGTCAGGTCGACGGCTTGCCCGGTAAAATAAATTTCAGTGTGGATAATAGCGGCCAGAAAAGCCCCCCCGAAACCAAAATGCAGGTCGGACTGGTCTTCGATACGCCTTTAGGACTGGGAGAGCAGTGGCAGGCTTCCTTATCGCGTGATGTTGATTTTAGTGCATCCAACTCTACACGGAATCTGTCTGCTAGCCTTAGTCTCCCTTATGGTTATTGGACGGGACGGTATAGTTATCTTCATAGTACGTCACCGCAATCCATGACGGTGATGAAAAAATCCTATCTTTATCTCGGGAAGAATGAAACCCATCAACTGGATGTGAACCGCACAATGTACCGTGATAGGCAGCAAAAGCTGACCTTACAAGTCGGCGGGCGCCACAAAACGGTCAAAAACACGCTTGCTGGACAAACTTTAGTGACCAGCAGTGCTACTTTTAATACCGTGTTTTCGCAAGTACAGTACAGTTCTGTCGTTGCGGGTGGTTACCTGACGGTAAATCCGGGTGTTGAATACGGTCTGTCTATCTGGGACACCACAGCCCGTCACGCCAACCGGATGGCCCCGCAAGCGGATTTCCTGAAATTCACGTTAAGCAGCAGCTATTTTACTTTGTTAACCGACAACATGAGTTATTTGACCAGTTTTTATGGTCAGATGACATCACATAACCTCTTTCTCTCAGAACGCCTATCCTTAGGTGGGCTTTATTCTGTCCGTGGTTATAAGGAGCAAACACTCAGTGGTAATCAAGGCTTTTACTGGCGCAATGAGATGAGCTACCCCGTGATACGCCAGGGAGCATTAACCGTCAATCTCACCGGCGCGGTCGATTACGGTTATTTGCATCACCAGCCTAAGTATGGAATTGAACGTGCTCATCTTCTTGGTAGTGGGGTTGGTCTCTCTGCCTCCGCCAGGCTGTTCAATACCCAGATACTGCTGGGTAAGCCGCTTTATTATCCCACTTCATTACAGCCTGACCGGTGGAGTGTTTACTGGTCTGCGGGGATTGAATGGTGATTTTGTTTTTTTCTTTTTCTTTGAAAATTGTTGGACAAACCCATGTTAACTGAGCCCCCGTCTTTTCGAATGAAAATCATCAGCTACTTGCTGACTGGCTTAACGGCATTTTACCCGCTTCATCCTGCCATTGGGGCGGGCATCAGTGTGGCGGGGAATCAGACGCAGGTGATACAGCAAGGTCAAGTGCCGGTGATTAACATTGCCACCCCGAATGCGGCGGGTGTTTCTCATAACCAGTATCAAGATTTTAATGTTGCCCCCACCGGGGCGGTGCTCAATAACGCCGTCTCGTCGGTGACATCACAACTGGCCGGACAAATGAGTGCTAACGGTAATCTTAACGGTAAATCGGCCGACCTGATTATCAATGAGGTGGTTAGCGGTAATGTGTCTAGCCTGCAGGGTAAACTGGAAGTGGCCGGACAAAAGGCAAATATCCTGATTGCTAACCCAAACGGGATTACCTGTGATGGCTGTGGTTTTATTAACTCGCCATCGGTGACCTTATCAACCGGTAAACCGGTATTTGACAAACAGGGGGCGCTTGAGGCGCTGGCGGTGAAAAAAGGTGCCGTGACCATTGGTGATAAGGGATGGGATGCAAAAGCACAGGATTATGTCGATATTCTTAGTCAGGCCACCGTGTTAAACGGAAAAATACAGGCAAAAAACCTATCATTGACGCAGGGGACGAACCGAATTGATTTAAAGCAGGGAACTATCACCCCGATAAAAGGGGATAGTCCGGCACCGAGCTTGGCCGTTGATAGCGCAGCGTTAGGGGGTATGTACGCCAACAAAATCCGTTTAGTCGCCACCGAAACTGGGGTGGGCGTCAATTTAGTGAATATCGTCACTGACCAGAGCGCGATTACGATGACGGTGAAAGGCGAAATCACGGTCAATAACGCGAATGCCAAAACGGATATCAATGTTAGCAGTCAA
>NZ_AUCC01000157.1 GCF_000429565.1 Arsenophonus nasoniae DSM 15247 | reverse complement strand
CACCCTGTTTAAAGATTGAATCATGAAAGAACGCCAAAAATTAAGCCTCAATCGCCCTAGAAAGGCTTCACAGGAAGAACAGACTTCAAGTACCCCTGTTTACGGTAAAAAGGTCTGGGTGAATACTGCGCCCAAAAAACAGGCAAAAAAGCCTCATCCTCTCAAAGTAGCAAAACAACAACCCAAGAAACCTGTTGTTAAACCTAAACAGGAAATGAAGGTTAAAACATCAAAACCACCCACACCGCCCAAAAAGCGATTGCCGTTAGAGGAAGCGATTTCACAAATCAGCGTCTTTTGGCCTAATCTATTTCCTGAAAATCAATTGAGACCCATGAAAATTGGTATACAGCAAGATATGTGGCAAGAAGTGAAGGAAAAGTCATTACCGATAGCCAGAAAGCGTTTGAGAGCCTGTTTAGGGAGTATTGGTCATCACGCTGATTATCGTGCACTTATCCAGTTAGAGGCGTTTCGTTATGATAAAGACGGTCATATAGTCGGAGAGGTCACCGAAGCGGATGTTGAGGATAATTTGCAACGTCTGGCAAGGCGAAATAAAGATAAATGAAGGAATCTGAATTAATTGCTCATGCAGAAAATGCGACTCTGTGGAAAAAATATCCGGCACTAACAAATTGGGAAGTCCGTTTTTTAAATAACGTCATCACTTCATATCGGCAGTGGAATAACATTTCACCAAAACAAAAAGCCACTGCATTTAAAATCCTCCAAAGAGTAGGCGAAATAAAGTGATTTTTTTATTTAAAACTCTTAACGCTCTGAATAGAGAGCGTTAAGATGATAAGTCTTTTACTATGTATTTTTTTTACGTTCAAAATGAATTCTTTCATGAAAAAAATAATCACATATTTTATATGCAATACACCAAAATATAACAGTGATAACAACCCAAAATATCTTGGATATAAGATCATTGAACCCTAAAATTTCATAGGAATATCTACTGATATACCACCCAAAAAAAATAGGTAATAAGAACCCTATTATAATAAAAAATTTTGGGGTTCTGTAAGTTATTTCTGCTTGGCATCCTCTACAAACATTAGCGCCGAGAGGAATTTCACTACGACAATGAGGGCAAGTTATTAATTTTTCTTCGTTCATTTTTACCTACTTTTCTAGTCTATCTTATCCATTATCACCGCAAAAAATACATTGCCCCTATGCTGATGATGTTAATTGCAACCGTTACACCAATAATTATCCAAGCCGTTTGCCGTAAAGTGCTTTCATTTTCTCTTAAATGATTGCCAATATCGACTTCAATCGTTTTGAGTACATTTTCTTTTGCCTTGTTGAGATGATCCTGAAAGAGAGAAACTGATTCAAGCATTGATTTTGATAAGATGCTGAGAGAGGTTGAATTTTGATAGTCAATCTTCATGTCAATTTCTTTAGCTTTTTCTTCGATAGCTGCCCTTGACTCACTGGTAATAGCCCGTAAGTTTTCCACCTGTTGATCGAGATCGGTAGGGAGTTGATCGATAGCCAATTTGATGGCATCAATTTTTTTTGCAAATTCTTTTGTTGCTAACTCTATCTGTTGTTGTTGTGCATCATTGATGACAGTAGGGAGATCATGGATGTGACTTTCTATTTTATGAAATCCTTCAACAAGTCTTTCAAGTGCTGCTTTCCTTAATACATCGTCATCCTGTGCTGCTTTCCACGCTAAGTTAGAATCTTCAATTTTACTCATTTTTACCTCGTTAAATTAGATTTAATGCTTCAAATGCAGTTTGAAGATTTTTCTGGTAGGCTTCAAACCCAAGGCGGTAGAATTTCTGCAATTCTAACTCTATTTTTTCTTTTCCTATTTTACCTTTTAATTCTTCGTCAAATTCTGATGATGTTTTAAACTCCTTAACGGTATTGTAAGTTAATCTTGCTCTTTCCAGTGTTTTGAAAAGACTTGATTCAAATACAACAGGCAATACATCATTCAACTCAAAATTAATAACATTTAACATGTCACTGGTGTAAAGGATGTTAAATTGTTCTTTAATATCCCGTTTGCTATTTACACGATTTAAAATAACTCTCATTTTGTCATTTTCAACGCCTTGAGCATTAAGATCTGATATGGTTTTTATCGTATCTCGCTGCTGTTTTTCGTCCGGTGTAACGGGTATCAAGAAATAATCAATAAAATTGTGAGCACCTTCGAAATCTGTCTCAATTTTAGTTTTGAATGTGGCGATATTTGAAGCACCAACATCAACAATGACATCATCACTGGATAAAATTTTATTAAAAATCTTATCAAAATCCTCTGCACTTAACCTTTCACCTGTTGCTTCCCCATCAGTATTTAAAGTTTCAATTCTGAGGATATTATATTTAAGACGAGGATAAAGCATATGTTGGCAAATAGTCGATTTCCCAACGTTACCACTATTATTTAATACAACTAATCGCATAATGATATTCTCTCTATTTGTTTTTGTTCATTTCCCAGTTTTTTACAATTTCACTACATCGGGTATTAATTTCATCGATTAATGCTGATTTACTGCCTATCTGGATATTCCATGATTTATATTCTTCTAATGAGACTCCATGTTTTATTAAATTAAAAATGGCGACTTTCGGGATATTTAAGTTCTCCCATGCAATAAACATATCATCCGTAACTTTGATATAAGGAAATTCTTTAATTCCCATGAGTTCGTTAATATTTTGTCTATTATATTCTATTTTTTCCTGTTTTATTTCTTTTTTTTGTTGATTGTTGGCTGATATTTCCTTTTGTTTTAATTGCGTATTTTTTGAAAATTTTCGTATTTCATCGTTGATTGTTTTTTTATTTATTTCTCTACTTCTGAGATAGGAAAAAAAAGTATTTTTAGGAATAAAGAAATTACATTCATTGCTATTGATAATCGTGAGTACAGAATCCCACGTGTAACCTTCTTTTTTTAGTAAGATTAAGTCATCAATTATATAATCTAACACAGCTGTTTTTTTCTTCTTAAGCGAAGTATCACCCAAGAAATTACATATTTTTTTTCCAATAAAATGCATTATAACTACCTCTAGTTATTAACTTAACATAAAAATACACAAATGTAAAACAAAATGCAATATAAAATCACAGTAAAGAGCTTATAAAATGCTATTTTTATAATTATTTATTAATTGTAATTAAAATAAATTGAATGTTTTATACACATTATTTAAATAATAAAATACTAATTAAAACAAATTAATAGACAATCTGAACAATGGTTTTTATTTTTTTAGGCACGAGGGCGATTGTA
The DNA here is from genome assembly GCF_000429565.1 of Arsenophonus nasoniae DSM 15247. Lineage (GTDB taxonomy): Bacteria > Pseudomonadota > Gammaproteobacteria > Enterobacterales > Enterobacteriaceae > Arsenophonus > Arsenophonus nasoniae. The sequence continues at coordinate 7 of NZ_AUCC01000157.1, read as the reverse complement.
CACAAAC
>NZ_AUCC01000156.1 GCF_000429565.1 Arsenophonus nasoniae DSM 15247 | reverse complement strand
AACTCATTAACATCCCCGAAGCAGCACCGCTGCGCCGCTCACGCGTAGCGTGCTACGTTCACTTAATTCTTTTTTTGCTTCCTGTATTTTTTCAATTTGAATTTTCGTGTATGCCATCAGGGGATCGTCATTGCTCTGTATCATCTTCCCTAAACTCATTTCGGCAACATTGAGCATGGCATTTAAATACCCATAGACTGCTTCATAGGAAATGATAGGCGCAATAGAACGGTAGTAGTGCAAGGCTCTTGTGGTGTCTTGCCCTTCTATTAATTGATAGCCGTTCGTGACCGCCCCGTTCACATTAAACAGATATGCTTTTTGTAATAGCGCATTTGAAGTCTTGGCGTTACTGATATAATTTTCTAAAAAACCATCATCAAATAGTTTTAAAAAAATGTTTTCTAATCCATCTATTTTTATTTGTTTCGGTGACGGGTGAGCGCAGATATCGGTATCTGAACCACAACCATAAATACGAAAATTCGGATTATCCTTTGTTCCTTTCATTAAACTGTCATAAATTTCATTCATTGGAATAGGTGTGGCTACAGTATGGTTAAAAGGCATTTCGCCACTTGTGTTTTTGGTTGGTTTTTCTACTATCACCATTCCCACCATACTCATCACAAGCTCTTTTTGCTCTATCTCAGAACCCATAAAATTACTATTAAACCCGCCCCGATTTAACGCACACCACATTAAATTTCCATAGTGAGTACAAGGGGTGATTTTCCCCGCTTTTTCCGCAGTTTGGACTACAGGTTTTCTCCCCATAGGTTCGCTTGCTATTGACTCTATCGAATCTATAATTCCCTCAGAAGCAAGCGTATTACCGACCGCAGTTTTTGCATTTTCACTAAAGGCACTCGCCATATCGACTAATATCCCTTTGGATAATTGGCAAGAATTAGCACTATATTCATTAAGTTTTTGGATTAAAGCCTGTAATTTTGATATTTCGCCACCCAAAACAGAATCCATTGCGTTAATTGCAAGCTGAAAAGCAAGCCCTACGGAGTTAGCTGCAATGTTTCTTAATAACTGAACAAATTCATCAGCATTGATGAAGCTAAAAGAACCTGAAAAGAAATCTATGCCAGAACAGCCCGCAGAAATTTTTGGCGTTGAAATGTTGATTGGTGATATTGTTCTTAGTTGGTTTCTAACGACAAATCCACCGCCAATATACCCATCACGGGTTACGCTCTGGTATGATCCACTTCCAGTTGAATTTGACATAGAGCCAAACATTTCATTGAGTTGCGAATTAATGTTATCCGCATAGGTGATAGATGGAGTCGCCAATATCACAACAAGCATCAGTCCTAAAAATGTTTTTTTCATTTTCATTTTTTTGTTCTCAAATTGTCTTTTTCAACGGCTTTGCGAATGTACTCAACAAACTTTTCAGGGTTGTTTAATACGCCTTCTGGCATTTCTTCAAGTAGTCTACTGTCTATGTAGCCGTTGTCGTTGAAAGGTCTTGTGCTGGCGTATTCCTGCTCTGTTATTCCCCCCGCATCTTTGGCGACGAGTATTATCCTGTCTCTTAGAGTACTACCGCTAATCGCGCTGAATGAAAGTATCTTTATTTCTTTAGGCGGGATAGCTAAAGCCAGTGCCGGAACATTGGTGATCCCAAGTTTTTTTGCTTGACCGCTATCAATCCGAGAGGCTTCAAAAATATTATTTTTTAATTGGCTTCCGTCAATAGATACAGGGATGATTGAAATCCCTGATTCTGTCTTAATAGCTCTTAATACCTCAACTTGCTTTTCGCACAATGAGCAACCTCTCCCCTTAAAGAAAAAGAAGATTCCCGCTTTTTTTGCGATAGTTTGTAGAACTTCTGTTTTTTTTTCTTCTGCGACACGGGATTGTTCCAGAGCAGCAAATGAAGATGTAGAACGCCTGTTGTTTTCATCGATGATAGGATCGGTGCTGGTTACGATTCTGGCAGTATCAGCGTACTTATTTGCCTTATCCAGCATAATCCTTTGAGCATAATAGTACCGCCTAACGTTTGTTGGTGTAGGATCATCTATTGCCTCATCACGGATTCTCTGTATGTTTTCTCTATACCACTTGACAGACCCTTTTTTTACTACAGGCTTTGGCTCTGGTTTAGGCTTTTGTTCGGGTTTAGGTTTTAGCTCTGGCTTTGGATTAGGTTTTAACTCTGGCTTAGGCTTTTTCTCCGCTTCTATCTTTTCATTGTAAAAAAACCAACCTTCATTTTTTTTCTCTATCTCTTTTACGCCACCACCTGTTACCTTCCCCCCTCTATCGATAACGCTGATTTCCTCATCAGTTTTGCTGTTTTCGTATGCAAATGAGTAAGGTAGTGTAAACATACTAGCGATGAACAGAGAAGTGAAAGTTGATTTTTTCTTATTCATTTTCAAACATTCTCGCTGTATATGATGTTGCTTATCAATTCCGTTAAAAACAGTTTGTTTTTGTTGTCGTGTAAACGTGCGGCTTTCAAAGATTCACCCAACTTGTTGTTTTTGGTGTACATAGCTTTCGTTACATAGTTTTTCGAGTATTTCAGTTCGTGGCAGACTTGTTCCAGCGTCATAGTTCGCCCGTAGTTCATAATAAGAAGATTTAGGTTAATATATGCCGAAATTTCTATGTCAGAGCAAAATGGCGTTAATACATCAAAAGGGCGTATTTTATTTAGATCTTTGCAGATATATGTTTTCATGTTCGTCTCTGTGAAGTGGGAATCTTGATCTTTTCGGGCTGAGAGCAGTCAATTTTTTATAACCTCGGTGTGTTTTTGTATTTTATCAATTTAAAATTGTTATTTTTTTCATTTGGTCAGAGATTTAGTGCAAAAAAAGCCCCCGTGAAGGAGGCTGTAAAGCAGGGAATCAACAACAACGGCGTTAAATCAAAACATAGTTGTTTTGGATCAAAGCGTATTGTTGATATATTTCTCGCAATAATTGATGATAGTCTCTTCAATTTGGTTGAAGTCTGTTATCATCACAAAGTTTGACGTAAACTGTTTAATCATTTTTTCTGTAATTTCTTTGTTTTTTTCTGAAGGTAGAAAGATTAATGAAATCACTTCAATGCCTTGAGATTTTGCGGTTTCATATGACTTTTTCGCAACCGAAACATCGTTAGGCTCACCATCAGTAATCACAAAGATAATTTTCTTTTTTTGTTTAGCGAGGCTTGTTTCTGTTATTACAGGAATCAGGGCTTCTCCTAGTGGAGTTCCTCCTTGCGCTGCTAAACTGTAGTGGTCTAATAAAACTGTAGAGATTTATAGCTTATAATTAAGCAAAATCTTATAGGTATAAATATGACCCGAAAAGTAAAAGTAA
>NZ_AUCC01000155.1 GCF_000429565.1 Arsenophonus nasoniae DSM 15247 | reverse complement strand
GATGACGTAACTTCCCTTGCTCGAATTAACTTAAAATCGCTTTCATCTGAGAGTGAGATTTGAGTAGCCAAGTGCAACAGTCCTCGCATTTGATTTGTTTGATATTGAAAAACTTAAGGGGTGGCGAGACGTAACGGGATTAGCAGACTGGACAAAAAGTAAACCAGCGAACCTTACGGCTCTCCCATTACATCCCACCAAAGAACTAAAGAAAAAGATAGGGATATAACGCTGATTTTGGACGTAAAAAAACCGCTTCTAGCGGCATGTGTCCGCTTTTTGACTTAGGCTGCTAAACCCAGTACCCCTTTGTTAAGGTACGAGGTTGACTATAGCTCATGCTTCGTCCTTACGTCAATGTCAATCGTGTTTATAAATTTAAGGCCACTTTCGGTTAGTTCATACGTACCGTTTTTGATACCTCCACTATTTCCTATAGCCCTTTTAACCTTAAGGTTTCCTTTTTCGAGTTCGTTTAACCAACGCTGTGCTGTGGCTTCAAGCGGTTCATTTAATGTTCCAGTGGCACAGGGTAAATATCGTTCAATCTGTACCCATATATCGTTTCGGCGCTTAAAGAATCTTCCGCTTTGTGTAGAATAGTTAGAGCCGTAAATTGCCGGAAATACTAAAGTCATTATTGCTTTTCCCTCGTCTGGTGTTTTGAATAAGGTAAACGGTAAAGATCACTTAATCTATACCGCTGGATTGTGTCAAAGCTCATACAATTTGCCTTGCTGTGCCGTAAATTAATACCGTAATTATTACTCTACTTCCTCTGGTGTTTTGTATACGCTACAATTGACTAAAAAGGAGATTCCCCAATGGCGCAAGTTGCATTTGACACACAAGAGTTTGTTGATACTTTAGAAAAAGAAGGCTTGCCAAGAAATCAGGCTAAGGCGATATCCCTTGTTGTGCGTAAATCACATGAAGTTGCTGACCTTGCTACCAAGGCAGACATCAATGATGTTAAGCGCGATCTTGAGGATGTTCGCAAGGACTTATCCGCAGAAATAGCTGACGTTCGTAAGGATATGGAGCATGGCTTTGAAAAAGTTGAGAATCAGATTGCTGATGTACGTAAGGATATTTCACAAATAGAAAAACGATTCGACCGTTTAGAGATTAAATTTGACCGTCTACAATGGTTTATCCTAGCGGGTATCCTAGGTTTGCTTTTTAAAGATGTGCTCCCAAAACTCTGGGGCGGTTAACGCTGGTTAAATCGGTTAAAAAGGAATTTCCTCATCATAAAATGGTTCTGACGTTATATTTCTTGGTTGCTGAATCTGTTGCGGTGGCTGATTTTCTTGCCTACTAGCAAAATCAATATCGTTAACGAGAACAACAACGGTTGTTTTTTCTTTCCCGTCTTTACCTGTCCACTTGTCGATCAAAAGTTGACCAGAAACAGTAACCTTCGTTCCTTTCTTCAAGTAAATCGGTAGCTTTTCGGCTTTAGCTCCAAACATGCGACACTCTACCCACGAGATCTTTTTGCTTTCTCCGTAGCCTTGTGTTACTGGCAAGGAAAACGTAGCAATCAGCTTCCCGTTAGTCGTACTTCGAGTAATACAATCGTTGCCAAGGTTGCCGGAAAATATCACGGTGTTTATTGTCAATTTGCTCCCTCCAATTCTTCTTTACGGATGTCATACACCTGTTTTGCTTTCTTTTGATGTTCACCCGTTAATTTTTTAAACGCATCTCGGAAGAAAGATTTAAGCTCATCATACGTTTTCGTCTTCATGGCTAGCTCTGTGAAATTTTTCAAGATTTCATCTTCGTCATTTACGTTACTTTCATGATTTTCTGTTGAATCTATATCCTTCGAATCATCAATGGCAAATAAGCCGTTTAGTGCATATTTCCTTGCATAAGAGATCGTCGCACCTGTTAATTGAGCATCATCAAATCCTTTTCTCTGCTCTGCTTCACGAGCCAAAGAAGTCGCTGAAATCTCAAACTGTCCATCTGTCAGGGTAACTGTAGACTTAACGTAGTATCGATTACCTATATTGGTTATTACGTCATCTATTTTTATATTTAATTTTTGTTTGGCGAGTAGCGGTTTTGCTGCTTCTAGAATGCCCTCACAAGTTCTATATCGGTATTTTGAATGATTATTCCACTCATTTTTAGGCGCATTCAAATCACGCTGTATTTGCATAATTTTTTGATAAAACTCTTTATTCGATGATTGCATCGATCATAACCTCTATTTCATTAAGAAAATCCTTCCGTCTCTTGCGAAGTTGGTTGATCTCCTCTTGATAATCTTTTCTTTCCAATCGGTAAATAATCAGTTGCTTATTTTCTGGAAAATCGGCGCAATAGCTGACAAAGTCTACCCAATCCCTCTCTGAGCAATCGAGGTGGCCTATGAGTTGCCACTTGTACGTTGGGTCAAAAGTTTTTCGCTTTAGCGTTTCATAATGCACGGGTGCTATAACTGACTTGATTTCTATAGCTCCGTCGTTGCCAACTAATCCATCAGGGCTATCGCCGTAGTCTCCCCAATCGAAAAATCCGCCACCAGTGACAAGAACTTCTTTCTTTTGCTCGTATAGCATTCTAGCTATCGGCTCTTGTTCATGACCTCTTCGCATATGCTCATTCGTGAAACCATTTTGTTGTGATTTTTTTCCGGTTATCGTTTCAAGTGCGATTTGCAATGCGTATCGTTTTGCTGGCTCACCAAAAGACGTATCTTTTTGCGTCATGAAGCAGCCAAAACGGGATGCGGTCACTTTTCCTATGCGAAGTTCTTGCCACTCACTTGTATTCTGTTCTACGTCATGCCAAATCATTAAGCAGCCTCATACTCGTAATATTCTGGCAAAAACTCTTTAGCATGTTTTATCTTGGCTAGGTTAGCGCTAAGCTCATATAGGCTGTTTTGAAAGCTGTCAGTGATTTGTATTGCCAAAAGCCACTCGTCACTATCAGATTGATTTGAGAAGAAGTTTGCTATTTCTGTATCAAGCAGCGATTGATAGATGCTCTCGGCTTTCTGTTCGCAAATTTCGTTGTCTTCTTCTGTGAATTTTTTGATTTTTCCAAAAATATTGTATTCTGTTTCTAGATTCACTTTGTCTCCTTCTGCGAGGGAAACGGTTTTTAACATTCAAAATGTACACGTTGGTTAAACATCGGTTGTCTATACTTTCTGTGGGATATTTATCCATCTTCTGCTTAAACTCGAGAAGATAATTAACTAAATATGTTTCTTGTTTGTAATATTCGCTGACGCTATCAAAGATATCTTCTGTTGAACGCTCCTTGATAATGTTCAGTCTTAAGCGACGTACTACATCTTTTTGTTTTAATTTTTGTATATATTTTTGAATCCGACTGATGTTGTATTTCTGTTTTCTATTCAAAAAATCACCTTATTGGTTATTAGGTGTTTTGTACGCCGAACTCAGCGTACCCCATCTGGAAAGTCCCTACGTCCGTAGGCTCAACTCCGCCTCGCATAAACTTCATGCTCGGCTATCAGCAAATTACAGGCGCAACTTCCCTGA
>NZ_AUCC01000154.1 GCF_000429565.1 Arsenophonus nasoniae DSM 15247 | reverse complement strand
GCAAAGCAATTTTTGTATCAGATTGCGGAGAAAGCGACTGATTATCGGGAGGTAGTGATGACCATTGCAGAGCAGCTACGGCAAGAGGGCGAGAAACAAGGTATAGAAAAAGGTATCTTGAAAGGTCGTGAAGAAGGTATTCATCTTGGCGAACAAAGGGGCGAGAAACAGGCTTCGATGAAGATAGCGCGCCAAATGCTGGAAAGTGGCATGGACAGGCAATCTGTGATGAAATTTACGGGCTTGACTGATACTGAAATGACTAACCTGTTTAAAGATTAACCATGACAGAACGCAAGAAATTAACGCTCAATCGCCCAAGAAAGATTTCACCGGAAGAACAGACCTCAAGTAACCCCGTTTACGGTAAAAAGGTCTGGGTGAACGCTACGCCCAAAAAAAAGGTAAAAAAAGAGAAACCCCAAAAGGTAGCAAAACAGCAGCCCAAGAAACCGGTTGTTAAACCTAAACAGGAAGTGAAGGTTAAAATTCCAAAACTGTCCACACCGCCTAAAAAGCGATTACCGTTACATGAAGCAATTTCACAAATCCGCACTTTTTGGCCTTATCTTTTCCATGATGGCAAGTTGTGCCCAATGAAAATTGGTATACAGCAAGATATGTGGCTAGAGGTGAAGGAAAAGTCATTACCGATAGCGAGAAAGCGTTTGAGAGCCTGTTTAGGGAGTATAGGCTACCATACCAGTTATCGTTGGCTTATTCAGTTAGGCGCGTTTCGTTATGACAAAGAGGGTCAGATAGTTGGAGAGGTCACTCAAACGGATGTTGACGATAACCTGAAACGTTTAGCAAAGCGAAATAAATATAAATGAAAGAGTCTGAATTAATTGCTCATGCAGAAAATGCGACTCTGTGGAAAAAATATCCTAAATTAACAAATTGGGAAATCCGTTTTTTAAATAACGTCATTACTTCGTATCGGCAATGGAATAAGATATCTCCAAAACAAAAATCTGCTGCATTTAAAATCCTCCAAAGAGTGGGGAAAATAAATCACTGATTAGGTTAGGTAAAAATCAGAATATAAATTGTTGAATGTGTGAATACAATCAATGATGAAAAAACAAAATTGCTAGTCAATGCGATGCCAAAAGAAGACCGCTTATCAGCCATCAGAGCCAGTTTTTCTGGCGTGATGGTGTTGCACCTGTACCGCAATCTGATGAATTAAGAGTCAGACGCACATTGAAACCGCAGCCTATCGGCAATCTTTGCTTTGCGAACGGTAAGAAGCGGTGTGTCACCGCGCCTATGCCTTTTATTGTATTGCAGGATGAGCAGTTCCAGTACGGCCCGTTAGCGCTTTACCATACGGATCAGAGCCTCCAGCGTAGGAAAATAGATGATGAAAAAAACATTTTCAAATATCACTGCCGTCTCTCTTGTGGCTTTGTTGAGTGGTTGCGGAACGCTGCCAATCATCAACTCACTGAAAGAACGCGAGAAAGCTGCGTATGAGGCTGTGGTGAAAGAGCCGAATGACGAGAATATTAAACGCTACATGGAACTGGCAGATAAGATGCAGAAAAAGAATGCGGAAGAAGCCCAACGGGAAGCTGACAAAGCTACCAGAGAGAGCGACAAGGGCTTTATCGAATATTTCAAACAATACGCGAGGAACAAAGACCAATGAAAACCAATTTCGATATACATCACGCTATCGTTGAGGATATCAATAGAAACTTCAAACCGTCCTATAAGGAAAAAGACCAACAGCATTTTTTCGTACGCGCCCACGGGCAGGACAAAATCGGTGAAATTTTTAACGAGATCACACCAACGGACTACCTACGGATGCTTGAGAATCCCGTACCACTGCTGTTTGATACGGAAGGTGGTAATTACAAACTGATTAAATCATTTTCAAAATCAAGGGTTTCGATGGACTACATACCAAGTAACAAACAGTATTGCTTTGGGATTGGTCTTGAGTACCCGAAGAAACCCAACACGCTGATTTTGCTCCTGACGTTCGATCAGGAACCCGTTGGTGACTTGGCTGTCGCATGTTGTGAGTACATCAAAAAAAGCAAAAGATACTTATCAATACTGTTTGATGCTACGTTGATTCCCGATGAGGTGGGTGAACCAGAAGAACTCAATTCGTCTGCGCTTGTGTACCTGTACGGTTAAGGGGAGAAAATCGGTGGTAAGTTGAAAAAAATACCTTTTTCTTTGTGATATGGTGGACGCGCATAGTCCATTGGAGAGAGGAATAATGAGAAATAATACGCAAGCCACTGAAAATAAATTAAATAAAGACACTATCGTCGCCATGAACAAAGATACGGAAGCGACAGAAACGAAAGTAACGACTGACGAAACGACAATTATACCGCTTAAAAAATACGCATCCTCCCATAAAGAGAGCGTGAGCAATGCCAGCAGCATTTTCAATGTACCGCCTGACAGTCTGTATATCGAAGAAGGCTTTAATCTGCGTGATATTGATGAAGAACATGCTAGAAATTTCCTCAAATCATACCAATCTGGCGTGTATGTTCCGCCATTGTCGGTGAAAGTCATTCTTGTTGACGGTGAGCAACGCTTAAAAATCATTGACGGGCATCACCGTTACCTCGCACTCCAGATGGCAAAAGCGGCAGGGGTTGATATTGGGTTTGTCCCGGTTTCCGAGTTTATAGGGTCAGTACAGGACGAAGTGATTAACATGATCACGTCTGCCGAAGGGAAGCCACTCACGCCATTGGAAAAGGCGGAAGGGTTTTACCGCCTGATGAATTGGGGATGGAACAAAAAACAGATCAGCAAAAAAACAGGCAATACGTTGGTCACGATAGAACGCCTGTTACGCCTTTATCGCTGTGGAGATGCGAATATTACCCAACTAGTGAAATCGAACCTGATTACCGCAGATTTGGCGATAGAAATCATCGTGGAGTGTGAGGGTAACGGCAAAAATGCCTACGATGTGATGATGAAAGGTTTGCAGAAAGCTCAAGCGACGGGGAAATCCAAAATTACGCGCCGCAGCGTACCGTCCAAAAACAAAGTGCCTTTTACCAAAAAGGAATTGGTATCGTGCTTTTCATCCCTGAGTGCGATCCAAAACGAAGTTGAGAATGCGCTCAACAGCGTCGATGAGAAGGAAGAAAAGGTCAGTCTGATTGTGCCGAAAGATGTGCTTACCCTACTGAATGATGTGTTAACCAAGTGGGAACAATCGGCACGGGAGACAGAAGAAAAGGTGGAAGAAGTTGCGTTTGCTGTGCCAGCTGTCAACGATCACCGAAAACTGATCCACTTTTTATCTAAATCCGATCAATCAAAATTGATCCACTGTTTTACTCAGTTATTGCTCCTGAGCGCCGCTTATCTTTCAATCGGTAGCTTTCACCGCTTAATTGCAGTACATGCGAATGATGAAGTAAACGATCAAGCATAGCGGCAGTTAATGTTGCGTCATCAGCAAAAGCACTTGGCCATTGCCCAAATGATAGGTTACTCGTCAATATGACACTGCCATGCTCATAACGCTTGGCAATCACATTGAAAAACAGGTTTGCTTCTTCTCGCCCAAACGGCAGGTATCCAATCTCATCGATAATCAACAACTT
>NZ_AUCC01000153.1:1185-4384 GCF_000429565.1 Arsenophonus nasoniae DSM 15247 | reverse complement strand
AGTAAAGGGCTGGGGAACTTTCGCAATCTGTTTTTATATGCCCCCAATGGCAAAAAGGATGGCATACAAACCATTCCTTTATCGGAAGCCGCCGCGAAAGATGAATTTTTAAATATCAAAAACGTCAGTCGGGACGATATGTTAGCGGCTCATCGCGTTCCCCCACAATTAATGGGCATTATGCCGCAAAATGTGGGGGGATTTGGCGACGTACAAAAAGCGGCGAATGTGTTTATCTGCAACGAATTACATCCGTTACAACACAAAATGCAGCAGCTTAATGAGTGGCTAGGCGAAGAAGTGATTCAGTTTACCCTGTACGCCTTGAATCGGATAAAAAATAAAATCTAATCCTTGCACAAGGTGTTTAACTGTGCCTCAGAAAGTCCCGTTGATTGCTGAATAATCTTTTTATCGACCCCATTTTTTAGCAGTTGACGGGCGATTTCGTGTTTTTCTTCAAGTGCTTTCTGTAGACCTTGTTGTAGACCTTGTTGTAGACCTTGTTGTAGACCTTCTTGCCGTATACCCTGCGCGATATTCATCAATGCCCCCTCGTGTTTCTCTGACTGTTTCGCTATCTTGGTGATAAGTTGCATCGGTTTTTCTGCGTTCCCTTCCTGAAGAAGATAGTTAAACATCGTGATAACTTGATTGTCGGTATAATAATTATACGACAAAAGTTTAACAATACTATCCAGTAGCTCGGTCATATCCCGTCTGCGAATGTGCTTCTGGATGAGTTCTAATAGCGCCATTCGCCTATGCTGCATAATCTCACCATCATCAAGCGTGGTGACATCAACCAGCTTAAACGGTTTGGTATAGATTTTTTCTGCAATATCCCGCCCACTAAAACAATCGAGCCAGTCAGTACTGTAGGGATGCGGGCTTTTCTCACCACAATAAAACAGAATAGGAAAAACCAGCGGTAATTCTTTGTATCCAGCCTCCAAATGTTTTTGCATTGCCGCCATGCTATAGCGCATGAGTCGCCATGCCATCAGTTTATCGGGTGTCGATTGGTGCTCTATCAAAAGATAGAGATAACCTTGTCCCTCCTGGGTATTGACCGAATAGAGAATATCACTCTGGTAATTTTTCATCTCACTATCGATAAATGAGCTAGATTCGACTCTGAGACTATCCAGGTCACACAGCGCCTTAATCTCATCCGGTAGCCAGATATCAAAGAAATCTTTCGCCGTCTCTTTCTCACTTAGAAATTGCTTGAATACGGCATCGTGTGGAGTGGGAGTGAACTTTTTAACCATTTCTTATGGTCTCACCGCTTAAAGCAAATAGAAAATTAAGGGATTATTTGTATCGACAATAATCTTACGTAAATCAAAAAATCATAGCCATTTAATCTCTGATTCCCAACCTTTTTGACTCATACAATCATAAAAAAACTGACGGCGACTATCTTTATTAACATCAATAATATAACTGTCTATTTCAGGTATCAATACCGTTTGATATTTTTCATTTTTCTGCCAAGTCTCATGCCGCTTAACATTAGTTCTTTGCGCTACTTCATTTTTTACAGGAAATTTATTCTCCGATTGTTCCCTGCAAAAAATTTCAGCAACGGAAAAATCTTCAGCATTAAGGCTGTTCCTTACCCATTGGCTGGCGCACCCAGATATGAGCGTTGATAATACCATAGCTGTTAATACCCTTTTCATATTCATTCCTTACTTTCAATAGATGATTTTGCAAATTTTGATGAGAGTTTATCAAAAAACATGAAAAATCGCAGTGGTAGCCCCGCCGCGCCTGCCCGCGAAACATGTCGTTTTTTGTGCAGCTGCACAACGCCACTCAGAGTAGGCCAGTACTGGCCTTTGCGGTGATTTCAGGTGAGCAAAAACTTATGCAAATCCATGCACTTTTGTGCAAATCCATGCACTTATTTTTCAATGAAAAATAAGTGACTATTTTGATACGCCAAAACGGCCCAGTAAATAAAACCCTCGTTTTATTTACTGGCTCCTGCTCCCTTTAGAAGGCAACGGATTTACAGTGCAAAAAAACTAAATTAGTGGATGAAAAATAGTACTCCACTTCCCATTATAATGAGTATGCTTCCAAATATAATATTTTGGAGTAACATGATCTTTCTGTTATTGATGAGTTTTTTCATATAACTAGCAGAAAAAGCGTAAATATTCATCATTATTGTATCTACAGTCATCATGGTAATAGCCATTATTACTATTTGTTTCCATAAAACGCTTGATGGTTCGATAAATTGAGGCATCAAACTAATCATAAAAGCCCATGTCTTCACATTTGTTATGTCTGTTAAAAAACCGGTGATTAAACGGTTATACCATGTAGTGTTGTTCACTGATGTAATATTTTCATAACTCTTTTTTAAGACAGAAAAGATAATTCTTATTCCCATAAATATTAACCATATTGCCCCTATTATTTTTATAATAAAAAATATTTGAGGAAATGATATAAACATTTGTGTACCAAATCCCACTATAATAACAATTAACCCGACAGCGGTTTCTTGACCCAAGATTGTAGGAAGCGTTTTTTTATAGCCATAAGTCATCCCATGACTCATAGTCAGTATTGTTCCTGGCCCTGGTGAAATTGCAGTAAAAAATGCGATGGATAAAAATGCAGCCCATAATAAATATGTCAAAATAGCCTCTTTCTTTTTATTAGTTTAACAAATCAACCGCCTGATGCTCGTCGGGTTCTTTTTTCACGCAACTAACTTCTGATTATTCAAATTTTATCCAGGTAATGGGTTTTCCAACTCAGGAGTGTAACTTGAAAAACCGTACTCCCTAAGTAAAAAAAACTCACGGGAGGCGCAATCAGGCATAAAATAGTGTACATCCAAAGAGGGAGTTAAACCTCCTTTTCTACAGTTATTGCCAGAACTCCGAGGCGCGCCGATGGCGCTTTTTAAAAAATCAACTGCCTGATGCGCGGGTTCTTTTTTCACCAGCCGGTATTTTTTTAACCGCGTTTTCATGAGGGGCGTATCCGGGTGAAGTTGCGCATAGATCCCCGCTATTTTTTGTACTGCTTCGTCATAGGCATTTGGTTCGTCTGCCGTTTTGTAGGCAATGCGCAGCGTTTGTTCTTTTCGGGGGGTGCAAGGACCGCCTTGTGCGTCAATATAGGTGGCAAAGTCGCCTTCATCAGCCGCCTTCCTCACTTTTTCCGCCAT
>NZ_AUCC01000153.1:0-1175 GCF_000429565.1 Arsenophonus nasoniae DSM 15247 | reverse complement strand
ATTCAATACCGCAATGTTATCTTTTCCGCGCTGGCGCAATTTAGTGGGGTGATATTTTGACGGACAGGTCAGCGTGATGAACATACCAATATCCTTGCGCGCCAGCGCGATTTTTTCAATGCCGGCCATTTGTGCCATCAATTCCATTCGGCGGATCTCCGGATTGGCAATACTCGCCATCACTTTGTCGATTAAATCGAAGCGTTCACCCCTGTCGATATCTTCGATTTGCATCGCTTGCAAGTAGCGTAAATTAGCCAGCCGTTGTGACTTCACCGCACGGATCGCCTGTTGACTGGCATAAGGTTGGTGCTGCTTGCACACCTCCATCGCGGCGATCATCAGCGATTCGACCCATCGGGTGCGGTGTGAGCGCAATTGGGTTAACCAGTAATCCCGACTGATTAAACGGGCAACGGCCGCATACACCTGACGAAGGGGCATCGTTTGATGATTTTTGCCCTGCGTACGTTGACGTAACGTTTTTTGATAGGATGAATAGTATTCTGGGGTGACGTGTAACCCTCGCGCCAATTCCGCTAAACGACCATAGATATCGGTTTGGACTGTCTCATCAAAAATCCGGTCTCTATCGCCCTGATGGGACGTGATGATTTGATCACAACAGCCTTCATAGAAACGGAAAAAAAAGGCGGACAGGTGGCTGGCTAACTGTTTAACCCGATGATTATTCATGTCCGGCAGCAAATTGAAATCAAGAATATTGGGGGTATCAATAAGGGTCAGTGGCCAGTTTGCCACCCGCATTTCATAACGTTGATTAACGGCTGACAGCCGTGGCCAGATTTTTTGATGAAACGTAAAGTAAAGAAAGTGATGCGCCTCATGCAAGCCCTTTTCACTGATTAACGATTGATAACGTTTTTGATAACGGTAACGTAAATGCTGGGGTAACGAGGCGATATCCTTTAAAATCGCTTGCCCCCTGAACACGCTGCTCACGGGTAAGCGGTTTCGGATAGGAAACCGCTTCATGCCGCGGATGATTCCACCAATACGCCAATTTCATTTCGGGTGAATAGGTCACCGGCGGGACGGTAAAATCAATCGTGGCATACCTCATCGACGCGCACCCCCCAATTTATCCGGATCAAGCAGATTAATCACGGTTTCACAACGGCGCGATAAGATATCGACGGTTTCCCGATAGTGAT
>NZ_AUCC01000152.1 GCF_000429565.1 Arsenophonus nasoniae DSM 15247 | reverse complement strand
CATTCAACGATTGGTTATTTAACGCCACATCAAAAATATCATGAACTAAAAAATGCCGCTTAGATCTTCTACAGAATTTGTTGACCATTACACACCAGGGTATCATTGCCATCACCGGTAATGATATTCTGGATTTCTGCCGGACGGTTAATATTCAACCCGCGTCCACCAATACTGGCAACGCCTGTCAGTAAGTTAACTGACGTATCTTTCGCAACCGCTGCCGCATTAAGGGTATTGCGTCCCCCGACGACACCATTGACAGCATCATCTAGTATAGCGCGGCTAGCTTGGCCGCTGAGCAATTGAGCATACTCATCGGTGTAAAAGTAAGTATTATCTGGCGTGCTTTTACTACCGTACAAACGTAACGACCAGGATGTTAAGGTGACCGGTAAAGCTGAGCTGTCACTGCTTATCTGCAACGTCCAGTTACCGGCTGATTTTTCACCAAAATCATGGGTTGACATAAAACGATATCTGAACCGGCCCGATTGACTGCTGCCCTTATCGCTAGTACTGGCGCCCGGCATACCCGCTGGGATTTTACCCTGCCTATCCAGCAATACACTCTGCGTGCCATCAGGCGAGATCAGTTTGAGCGTCAGATCGCCAAGACGACCCACATCGGCATCAAAATCAATTTCAACATGTTCAATATTTAGTCCCGCTTGCATAGCAATCGATGACGTCAGCGTTTTGCCGGCGGCCAAGGTTTTTCCAAGCTTACCACTGGAGGCACTGTAAACATACTCGTTAGCGGCAGTGCTTTGCGTCATCCAAGACTCAGCGAGGCGAACCGCTGCGCGGGCATCAACGGCACCGAAGCCATAATCATGACTGGTATGCATGCCGCCACCATTCCAGTGATGCGCTTTATTGTCACGCCATTCGGTCGTGGGGTCGTTGATTTTACGCGCGGACAGAGCAAGGATCTGCTGCACATCCCGATAACCAAGGTTCGGATTAGCCTCTAGCATCAACGCCACAATGCCGGAGACTATCGGCGTCGCAAAACTGGTACCTTGCATGCTGGTATAATCATTGCCAAAAGTGGAACCCCGTTCCGTTTTCAGCATATGGCTGGTCGACACCACGTTGCTTCCAGGGGCTGAGATCAGTAAACTGGCGCCCGGATTCGAGAACGGCGAGGAGCCAATGTGTAATGTCGACAAATCAGCTTGAGCATTGATAGCCCCCATCTGGACAGAAAAACGATTATTGTTGGTCAATGATCCCTGCGCACTGCCACCTGCTGCCCGATTATTACCACCGGAGGTCACAATAACCGTCCCCAATCCACCACGGCCATTAGCCGCCGCATATTGCGCATTTATACTCAACGACGCCGCTGTGTTTATACTGCCATCCGAAAAATTACTGAGGGCGAAATCGTTGGCAAATCCCCAACTATTGTTGGCAATGTCAAAATTGGACATATGTCCCAGCCCTGCCAGGTCGGCACCGTCATTGGCCAGATAATAGCCGCCTAACGTCGCTCCATGGGCAACCCCGACGCCACCTTTATTGTTTTTCGTTGCCACCATCACACCGGCCACCATTGTTGCATGATTGGAGACCTTGTCCGGCATGGTTCCGTGCGTCTGCTGAGTCTTCTGCCAGCTTTTATCGACATTGGCGACCAGATCAGGATGAGCAATATCAAAAATTTCCGGCGCAGTCGCAAACTGACCGCCGGGCTCGAACTGACCGATGCGCACTCCTTTGCCCGTGTAGTCCTGCCATACCGGTAAAATATTGGCATCACTCAGATACCATTGCTGCGCCGCCAATGGGTCACGCGGCACCTCTGGCGTCAGTAATGTAGCAACCGCCCTCATCGGGGCGCTTTTCCCGCTCGCTAAATCCATCACAGAGGCCGAAGGGTTACCCGCGGCATCAGTGACGCCATATTTAAAACTCATCAGACCGGTGTAAGTCGCATCCGGCGTAAACGCAACATCGCCCTGAGCGGTCAGGGTGACGTTGCCGCCCATCGCATCACCAACTTGGCTAATACGTAAGTTACCCTGACTGTTGAGGCGCTGATCATTGGCCAATAGAGTGGCAGCAGCAATCAGATGGGTGCGAGTACGAGAAAAAACCTTACCCTGCTGGTCATGGGTGAGAACATCCTCGACCGGCATTGCATTCGGCGTTTGTAAGTCAACCGCTGAAATATCGGCAAAATTGAGTTTTTGAATGTTTTTCAGCGTTACCGTGCCATCTCGCCCGGCAACCTTATCAGCGATTTGATAGCCACTGTCGGTTCGAGTAATCTGATAATCGCCGTGATTACCATGCAGGCTGACGATATTAATCCCCCCATCGCCATCGATCATGGCATTCCCATGGCCAACCTCAATAACATCATCGCCGACACTGCCGAAAATCATATCCGCGCCGCCACCAGCATATATGATGCTGCCACCTTTGGAGGCATAAATTTTATCCCCATTAGGTCCGGCATAGATAACCGATTTACCACTCCCACCAATCAGGGTATTGTGCCCGCTGCCACCGACCAGCACATCATCACCCATGCCACCTATCAAAGTCGAATAACCCGAGCCGCCTTTCATAAACACACCATTAGGCCCGCCACTGATGATGGTATCATTGCCACTGCCACCTTCAGCAATCGTTAAACCGGCTTGATCCATATCCAATATCATACCTTGGTTACCGGTGATAATGGCCATATCCTGTCCACCGTTACCATGAATATTTTTGCTATCGTCAGAAGCGCTGATAACAAAAACATCGTTACCGGCACCACCAACATAGGTATTGCTGCCTGCACCACCCACCAGCCAACTGCCTGTTTTAGCGGCAATTAACTGGTCATCACCACTGCCACCATACAGGTTGCTGACACCCAATTTATCTGCATCCAGCGTTTGCGCGCTGTCACTATGACTAGCGTAAGCCGTGGTCGTGATATGGTTAAAAGTCGAAGTAACGCGTGTTCCCGTCCCCTGAGTCGTTAGTGTGTTACTGACCGGATCAGCGACAAAGTTAACCGCTAATATTTCCCGCGTCTGACCTTGCATCATAAACGATCCACTGGCAACCACCCTGTTACCATCACGCACTTCATTTTTATTGGCTGACTGGACATTAATCTGAGTGATCCCCAGTTCCGTCAATGTTTTGAGCTCGCCCGCATCCACTTTCGCATCGTGGCTCACGTCCAGCCAAACCCGTAATTGACCCCAGATAGGATCACGCTTATCAATCACGCCATCTTGATTGCTATCTTCACTGCCCAAGGCGGCAAAACCATCGGCAAATATTTTTTCGCCCGCCACGCCGTTGCCACCGACCCGACCACCATAGTACTCAGAGAACATTTGGCTGACATTTTTTATCTGACCGCTGCCATCGTCAATTACCAGTATGCCGGTTTGCCGGTCTGCCCAACCGGTACGTTTAAGCGTGCCACTGTGATCCATATCGAATAACACCGCGTCGCGCATGTCGCTCATGTGCACGCCATGGCCACTCAAATCCAGTAACAGTGGGTCAACATAGGTATTGAAAGTTGTCCGCGCCGATAAACCGTTCAACATGGCAGCGTTTTTTAGACCGACGTCCAGTTGACAGGTATCGCCGGGGCGGAAGTAGGGTTTGCCGGAGTGTCAACGATCACCGAAAACTGATCCACTTTTTATCTAAATCCGATCAATCAAAATTGATCCACT
>NZ_AUCC01000151.1 GCF_000429565.1 Arsenophonus nasoniae DSM 15247 | reverse complement strand
TGATGGAAGTGCCTTTTGCATTAAAGATGATATAAGTACAAATAAATAATCGGCTGTTATATTTAATTTTAATAGATATTGTCAGTCTCCTCCTGTTATTTTAACTTTCAATATCTAATTTATAGGTACAGTTTTATTTCTGTACCTATATTTTTTATATGAATTAGTCATAAATAATTTCATTTTCACTGTAAATTATGGGGATAGCTTTAAGTTTCTTAACTTCATCCCATCCTTTTTCTTGTTCACACTCATGAGCAACAACAGTAGCTGAAAAAACAGCAACGGCAAGAGCAAGATTCAGGCTTTAGCCTTTAAATTTTTTTATACTGGTATAATAAATACTGCCTACTATTGATTGATCGGATTTAACTAAAAAGTGGATCAGTTTTCGGTGATCGTTGACAACAACAATAACTGGGTCAGCTTTATTAAGATTTTTTACTGGAGGATTAAATGAATGATGATGAGATAAGTGATTATTTTTATAATTGTATAACTGCGGCCTGTCTTTTTGGTGAAGAGACTACATTTTATTCTGTTGATGGAAGTGAGAGTGAAATAATTGTCTATAGAGATAATCAAGAATCATTTACCGTTGATTATTGTAATAATCTAGAACAAGCGATGGAAATCGCCACTAAAAATAATATAATTATTTCAAATGATTCTGATTCTGGTTCTTGTTATGAATTTGATTTTGAAGATGATTTCTATACTGCAATAAGTGACTATGGTTGCAGTATCGTTGATACGAATCCTGCTAGAGCAATTATCAAATGTTTTGTATCAACATACTTAGGGAAAAGAAGGGGCAAGAAGGGACAAAAAAACAGACATCATAGGTTGTAGTAGCTCAGACTTGATTTGATATTAACTGGCTGTTTATACAGTATTTGTCAGATTAAGTTAAGACTAATACGAATGGGTCTGAAATCTAAGAATTTTCACACTAACTTTTTTCAATTAGACGGTAATGAATACCGTCTAATTATTAATTTTTAATCAAAAATTCCTCTAGCTCATTTCCATCATCGAGTAATTTTTGGAGTGCTGTGGGTGGCTTTCCGTTGCCTGACCATGTTTGGATATCGCCGTTTTCGTCTAAAAATTCATATTTTGGCTTCCGTGCATTAATACTACTTTTTTTCTTCGTCTTAATTTTGCCCGTGGTAACAGGGTTTAAGAGTGAATCAAGACTAAAGCCACTGTCTTCAATGAGTTTAATCAGGTCAAGGCGTTGCTTTTCTTTTTCTTCGGCTTCTTTTTTGGCTTGTTCAAAGAGTTCTCTGTTTTCCTCAATAACCGCTTCCAGTTTATCTTTAACTTCCTGTAGCCACTCGAAATCTTTTGTTAACGCAAATTTTCGGATAGTGGTAATACTACTAAAATGCTTAGAAATAATCTGGTATTCCTCTTCTCTTTTTAGCGTTTTGGCTGTTTCACTCATATTAATTTACCTGTTATTTTCGAATTCAAATCGGGTTGCCCCTGTGGTCTTGTCCTGCAATATCAACGCTGCATCAAAGTTTTTACCCGCTTTGCTCTTAAAGCCTTTGATAATGCCTGTTTTTCCTTTTTTGACCAGTGTTTCAATCTGTTTTGTGGTGAGGATTTTCTCGCAAACCGTTTTCCATATTTTAAAGCCACATTGCGCTTCACAAACGACAAGTTTAGGCTTATCCAATAATGCCTTGTTGCAATTAGGGCAGCATATAGTTGCGCTTGTCTGATTTGTTGGGGTATCAATCTTTAGGTTTTGTCCAATATCATCCGCTAACAGACGATTAATGTCACCATACAATTGTTCGACAAATTCATCAACCGTGAGATTTCCCTGTGCAATCTGTTCCTGTTTTTCTGCCCAAAGCGCGGTCATATCGGGATTGGTGGCAATATCCGGTAGTGCCTGAAAAAAATCAAGTCCTTTTTGCGTCGGGATAAGATTTCTTTTCTCCAAAACAATAAATTCACGGGCTTTGAGTTTTTCTATCATGCTATGACGGGTAGCGGGTGTACCAATTCCCCCATGTTCGTCTTTTTTGTCTTTGTCTTTGGTTTTGAGTAGTGTTTTTATTTTAGCATCTGTTACAAAATCAGCAACCCTCACCAAAGCAGCAAGTAAACTTGCCTCGGTAAAAAGTGGGGGTGGGGTGGTTTTCTTGGTGTTGACGGTGGCTTTTATACAATCTACTTTTTCACCTGTGCGAATTTTTGACAATATCGCAAATTGACCTTTATCTTGCTCTACTTCTTCATTTTCTTTATCTTGTAAAAACTCCGTAAAGCCGTTATCGGTAGTCTTTGTCGCCCGTGCCGTAAATGTTTCAGTGTCAATTTTTAGTAACACTGATGCTTCCTGATAACGTTTATTAGGCAAAAATTGAGTAAGGTAATAACGGGCAATCGCTAAATAAACGGTTTTCTCATCATCACTTAACTGACTTAAGTCAGGCGTATTAATGGTAGGAATGATAGCAGTATGGGCGGTGACTTTTGTACTATCAAAGGCTTTGGATTTCAGTGTATCTTGGGTTTTTACCTCAGAAAACAAGTGTAGATTTTTTAATGCATTAATCAGTTGTGGAGCTTCACTATACTGTTCTTCTG
This sequence comes from Arsenophonus nasoniae DSM 15247, assembly GCF_000429565.1. Classification (GTDB taxonomy): domain Bacteria; phylum Pseudomonadota; class Gammaproteobacteria; order Enterobacterales; family Enterobacteriaceae; genus Arsenophonus; species Arsenophonus nasoniae. Next base: position 1,164 of record NZ_AUCC01000151.1, on the reverse strand, counting down.
AAAGATAAGAACAGTCTGAACGGTTATAGGTGATTGCTTTATACTTTTCCCGTAATTGTTGTGTGATTTCCAGTGTTTTAGCTGCGGTCATTCTGTGGTTTTTATTCATGTATTGTTGTAACTTCACCAGATTAAAGGGCAACGGGGGCGAGGTTTCTTTGTTGTCTACGGCTGCTGCCACAACCTCCGCTGTTTTCCCTTCACAGAATTTTGCTATCCGTTCACCAAAATCTTTATTGATTAAGCGTTTCTTGTCATCCTGTGGGGCGTTTTCGCTAATTTGCCAGTTAGCTTCAAATTCCGCTTTTAAGTGGTCAAAGATGCCCGTAATGGTATAGTAAAAACTTTCCTTGTGGTTTTTATTTGCCAGATAACGACGACAAATCAAGCCTAATATTGGCGTTTGTACTCGTCCAACGGATAATGGCGTTCCTCGATAACCTTTTTGTTGGGCGGTGACCGTGTAAGCACGCGTCATACTCTTTCCGTAAATATCATCACCCACACTTCTAGCCAAGGCTTTATAAAACAGTCCCTTGAATTTCTGGTTATCTTTTAAATTATTCAGCGCTTTTTTGACAGCAGCATCGGTATTATCATTAATCAGCAGTCGTTGAACAGGTTTTGTGTTGTTGGCATAAATCAAGACTTCATCAACCAGTAATTGCCCTTCATCATCAGGGTCGCCAGCATGAATAATGACGTTTGCTTTTTTGATAAGCTCAACCACGATTTTAACCTGTTTTTCTTTTCCTTCACATGGCTGGTATTTAACGGGATAGAGTTTTAACGGCAAGTCTTCTTTTTTCCAGCGTTTGTAGTCAGGGTGATAATTTTCAGGCTCTGCACTTTGGATAATGTGACCATAGCACCATGTGACAACATCCCTATCGGATTCAAAATAACCTTCTTTTCGAGTAAATTTACCATCCAACGCTTTAACAATATCGCTGGCAATTTGCGGTTTTTCTGCGATATATAAATTCATTTTTTTGCTCTCTTATTTAGTTGGCTTGTTGGGCTTTTTTATTTTCATCTGCGATAAAATCAGGGGCGAAAAATCTTTGTGTCAGTTCGTTGTCAATTAAGCGCAAATCATTTTTATTGCTCGTTAAATACGTGGATGAAAATAACTTGGCTTTATTGATTAAATCATTGGTGTTA
>NZ_AUCC01000150.1 GCF_000429565.1 Arsenophonus nasoniae DSM 15247 | reverse complement strand
ATGAAAAAACGGCAAGAAACTATCTAGCAATGGTGAAACTGGGCTGCATTCGCTTGTTTTACCGCCGATTACGCAATTAAGGGACACAGCCTAGCCCATTGTTGCTTTTTTTTGCAGATAAAAATAGGGGACCTAGAACGGGAAATGATATTATTAATGACAAAATTAATCCAATAGATACACCGATTGACGTCGTTTCAATTTTAACGGGTGAACGTCTTAAATTTGCTTCTTTTCGTGATATGAAAATGAAAATTGATAATAATATAATGTTAAAAGTATGGTTTAAAAATCATTTTAGTAATTATAGCGATCCCAATATTTCTACTATGAAATTAATTAAAAAAGAACGGGATTACTCTTATTTATATGAAAATATTCTAACATTTAATATTGAAGAAGCGGATATATTAGTACGTTCTCCTAATGAGGCATTATTATTTGAATTATTTGAACGATTTAAAGATATTGAGGTATATTTTTCTCCGCCAACCCTTTTAATCGGGTCAATCACAGGGGTAGCATATCAAAGTATTTTGGCGGCATCGCCTTCTTTTTTTCAGGCAGCGATTAGTGATACATCAGACGAATATTATCTTTATTTAAAAGAGGGAATCATTAATATTGTCGCCGAATTACTTGGTGAATCTCTCTGAAGTTGCAAGTAAAACATTAGCAAAATCAATAAAGCTTTACCTAAAGAATAAATTTATAAAAAAAAGCTTGCATATTAATGATGCAATAAAAAATTTTTCAAAAAATGATCAGTTACAGCAAAGCAGCAAAATATTAAAGCTTGAGCCTAATGAACTTGAAAATCGTTTTGAGATAAAAATGCTGTCTAGGATTAACCCCGATAATCTAACCAATGACATTCCATCAGTGGAATATCTCGCTCAACTGAAAGCTGATGATACGATTAATAAAAAAATTACTAGTCCAATCGGACAATGCGAATCATTAATGGAACCTGTAGCAAATTTTATGGCTAATCACGATATGACTAACATTAAATACCGAGGGATTTATATTTGGGATGATGCAACTGATGAAATGCCGTTAAATCACTTTGTTGTTTTAGGCAAAAAAAACGATAAAAATTATGTATTTGATTTGACTGCCCATCAGTTTGCAAATGAGGGAATGCCTAGTCTAAATGCGCCTCTTATTTTAGAGGAAACCGAATGGGGAAAAAGATATATTGCTGCAGGGAGCAATAAATTAATTAAATACAAAGATTTTAACACTGCAAATAGAGCTTCAGATGTCTATAACGCCTACCCAGGGCATGCGCCTAATGAAATTATCGATGGTGAAAAAATTCTAATTACACCACCTTGGTATTGGAAGACAGTAAAAAAAGATATTAATCAAAATGATTTAATAGAATTACCAAATATTGATTCAAATGCGACCCCGACAATACGCGATCAAATATATCAAATCGCAACAACAGATCTGCCAATTAAGGATAATTTTACTTTTACTGCTGAAATATTACAGCATAGCGGTCTAATTAATGAGGCGCAAAAAACAAAATTAATTGATAGATTAAAGAATATATCTCAACAAGCAGGATCAAGCAGATATGAACAACTTAATGAACTAATTGAACAAGCCCATCAAATTACCACAATCGATCAACTATTACAGCTTAAAAAAGGAGAATTGGTTGTTTTTAGCGATAATGATTCTGAATTAGTCTATAAAAATAAATCACGGGTTCATACAATGGTTAGCCTTGGAAATGGGCGATTTGCCACTATGGCAAGTAATGCGCTAGATCCTAGTTTAGATGATGGAATGCAATTTCTTATGGCGGAGCAACTCATTCCTCTTATTACAGGAAAAACATTAAAATTATTAAATCCATTAACTATACCAAAATATTTTGTTTATGCTGGTTATCCAAAAGATTCGTCGGAACAAGATTCTTCGTTATTAACGACTGTTTATAAATATTTAGCCGATGGGAAAAAAATAAAAAACACACCCAGCTTTATTTCGCTTATTTTACAAAAGTCTGGCGAGTTATCTCCTGAACAAGCTTTAATTTTTAGTGACACAATCGAAATATTGCGCGACTCTGACAATTCTAAAACAACAATTAATGATGTGATAACTAATAAAGAAAAAATTAGTGATGTTAATCAATTGACTGCATTATCATCAGGTACTTTGGTTATTTTTCACAAAACCGATTATCAAGTTAGCTATATAATGATGAGTATTGGAAAAAAAGGTTTCATTACGCTATTTTCTGAACATTTAGAAAAAACGTCTAAATATGATAATGAACTCATTTCTCCCAGCTAATTTAATAATTTTTTTAATAACAAATCTGATGATCAGCAGGTAACTATTGGACAAATCAATCTAAAATCCATGCGACAAAGCGCTTTATTAGGTAAAGGTTCTCTCTTTACGGTGGATGGCAATAAATTACTTATTAAGGTGCAAGGAGCACCATCAATTGTTAATGATATGGATGCATTAGAGCTGGCCAATGTTATTAAAGGATTATCAATGCAGGAAACGAACTCGATTGATTTACAAAAAATAGATACGATAGAGTTACAATCTTGTTTTAGTACCTTTGGTAGCCAGTCTTTAGGACAAAAATTAGCTAATATATTTGACAAAAAAGTAATCGCTTATCCTTTTTCAATGAGCAAAACGTTTGAGGATCCTAAAGAAGAATGGATGACAAAACCTAAAATATATGAACCGAATAAGTTAGTTTTAGCTGATGAACAGCATATAAGAAATAATAAATTTTACAAAGACTTAGCTGGATTATATCAAAATCAAAAAATCATTTCTGCTAAAGCAGAAAGGCATCTAAATTTACCTAAACCAGAATATTTGTTAATACAATTGATCTATGACGCGGCGAGATTGATATTAAAGAAAATCAATGAAGAGGATTTTTTAGAATTACATCCAGAATATATTTCGCATGATGGAAGAATATATCCTCAAGCACTTATGGAGCTAAAATCTTTAATAAGGTCATTTACTTCCCAAGAAATGACTCAACAAAATTTTATTGAGTTAATAATAGAAATTCTTTCATTAAGTCATTCTTCATTTGATTTATTAAATCAATTATTGTCAAAAGAGGAACATTAGTAAAGACAAGGATAATTTACTGATTGTATACATAATTAAATTTGCTGATAACAGGACTAATTAAAATGATAACTCAGACTTTATTTATTTCGTTATATCAAATAATAGTCTGTGTTTTTTATATTCAATAAGTAGAGGTGGCTTTTCAATAGCTATTTTTGCTAATTTTATTTCGGTTGGTATTTTACCAATTTCTTAATTTTTCTATTATTGGCGAATTGAGTGATATTTAAAAATAAGCAAGTAGGTGGCGGTGAATTTGTAAAAATAAAGTAATGTTATAAACTATTATGGTTTGTTAAAAAAATTAACATCTAAGAATAGGAGGGGATATGGGGGGAAGTTATACGCATGTTAGGATAAATTACAATAATTCCAAGCAATCGGATACTCGGTATACATTACCTACTTCAGATCAAGTCTCTACTGTTAATTCTTCTGATAGGTCAACCCCATTACCCGCTACAGAGACCACAACGACATTGCCGACTTCGCATAGCACAACGATGTCACCAACTTCACATGTAACGATTAAGAGGCCTGGTGTAGATTTAAATTATGAGGTTATACATACGACACCGACATCATCGCAGCCTGTTGTCACCTCAACGACGTCACCAACTACACAGCCTGTAACGACGTCACCAACTACGCAGCCTGTAACGACGTCACCAACTACGCAGCCTGTAACGACGTCACCAA
>NZ_AUCC01000149.1 GCF_000429565.1 Arsenophonus nasoniae DSM 15247 | reverse complement strand
GGCTGCTTTTCACCGGGGCGCAAATGGGTAAAAAAGCAACGGAATTGTTGTCAGAAAGACTGCATAACCTGGAGAAAAAGCGATGGTTACGCAGCTAAACGCAGGATTAATGTGTCTAAAATAAGGAAATCAGGTTAGAAATTACACTCTCTGAGGAAATGTTAACTGGCACTAAACACAATAAATCGATCCCCATCTCCTTTTTGCAATAAGGGATGGCTTTTGCTACTCACTTTAAAAGCGATTCAATTTCCTAACCATTCAAGTACATAATAGCTATGTTGTCAAAAATGGTGGATTGGTAAGGATTCAGGAAATTTTCAATACCTATATGAGTGGCACAAGTCCGTTGAAGATGCCGACAAACATCAATGGCGCAAAATAGTAAGGATAGGTGATGGAATTTAAAGTATTTACAACGGGCGGTGCTGCCGACATGCTTTCAATGGTATTCAATGCGCTGGCGATGTTGAATACCGATGGCGTATTGACGAGTGCGTTTAAAATAGCTTTGTTACTTGCCGTTATAGGGTATGTCATAAAAGCAGCAGCAGACAGTGGGAGAACAATATCCTTTCAACATGCTGCGGTTTCAATCGTCCTGTTCCTTTGTTTCTTTCAGGTTACAACTAGGGTCACGATAGAAGATACGACAACGGGAGAGATTCGTGCGGTCGATAATGTTCCTTTCGGTGTGGGTTTCACCGCTTCTATCATTAGCAGAACAGGTTATGAGTTTTCAAAAAAGATAGAACAGGCTTTTTCTACTCCTTCAATGACCGAGTACGGTCCGATAGATCCACTGTATATGATGTCAGCAATGTATGACGCTGCACGAGATCCGTTAACGTGGACGAAATATTCTCATGGTGTAGATATTGACAAGGCAATTCAAACATTTACCAGCCAGTGCCTTTCGTTTGATATAGCAAGGGGTACACAAAGTTATCTGAGCATAATGAACAAGCCAATGAATGATGAATTTGCACAGAGTCCAAACCGCAAAATACTATTACCAAAAGCTGACGGTACTACAGGTACAATGGAAGTAACGTGTAGAGAGGCTATGAAAGCCATTAAATCGTTGGTTGCAAGGGAGAAAAATTCGTTAGCAGACGGAATAATGAATGTTCGTAACTCCTATAATAGGAGATGTAATCAAAACGCTGTAACCTCGAAAGACCGATGTACATCTGCCTTTGCCGAAGATAGTATGCAAAACACATTACTGTTTTACAGTAATTCGGGAACTGACTTACGACAATTCCAAACAATGTTGTTGATGTACCCGTATATGGTGAATATGCCTAGTACGGTGAATGAAAACGCCTATCACTATTATGCTGCGGTTGCCAAGAATCAATCGCAAATACAACAATCGTTTAAGTGGGCTTCTGAGGGATCGAGTTTCTTAATTTGGGTACAGTATCTTCAATCATTTGTGCAAGCTGCGGTGTACGGATTAGTACCGTTTGTGGCGTTTGCGCTGGCGTTTGGAATGATGGGGATAGGCTTAACCTTAAAATACATTTTGGTTTTGCTGTGGGTTCAAACGTGGCAACCGCTAATGGCAATTATGAACGCCATTTTACTGACGAAAACCCAATCCGATTTATCCGTGTTGTCGTCTGGCATAACCACATTCAATGACCTATATCATATCTTGGATGTGACGCAAAAAAATATCGCTCTAGCAGGGCATCTGATGGCTTCTGTGCCTGTATTGGGGGCTTTCGTTGTCTTTGGCTCGTCCTATGCGTTTATGGGGCTGACAAGTGGCTTATCATCCACAAGCGCACCAGACTCAGCACCTTTAGCTCCAGCAGCTACCGATGCAGCACCAATTAACACCACGTCTTCTCTATCATCACATTCAGCCTTTAATGCTGTATCAGCTATGACAGGGACAGACCAAACAGGACCGAGTTTAAATATTGGCAAGACACTATCATCCAATCTTCAATCATCAAGACAAAGACTCGAAAATGCACAAAAACAGTTTAATGCGGTAAGTGGCAGTAACGTAAATGTCGGCACGGGATTATCAGAAACAGGTGGTATAAACCAAGGTTCTAATTTTACTTTGGGTGATACTCATACACACAATCAGGATGTGGGAGTTACAAAACTAGAGTCTGGCGGGTCGGAACATAATAAAACATTGTCAACAAACTCAACTGGAACAATCTCTGCATCTGTGGGGGGGCAAGTTTCGACATCAACACCGAACAAAGGCGGTGGCGGGAAATCTCCAGTCTCAGGATCAATTACGGGTACAGTGCGTTCAGGTAGTTCAGTAGTAGATGCAAAAACTGATGCGACAGCAATTAAAACAGGAGATCAAATATCTAAGAAAACAGGAGATAGTTCAGTTGACGCAAATCAACTATCTGCTTCTCTATCCGATGGTTATCAATATAATAAACAAGGTCAAGTCAGTGGTTCGCATTCAAGAACCAGTGGTTATCAGGACGCGCTTACAGAATTACAATCAGCACAAAAAGCCTACAATGAAGCAGTCTCACTCAATAATTCTATTGGTACGCAACAAACCTTTAAGCCTTCTCAAGTGGCTTATTTGGCAGAAAATAATCAAGATACACTCACCAGTATTGATAATAAAAACTTGGGAAATCAAGAATACCAAAAATCGAAACAGCAATATGCACAACAGTTGTCAACAGCAATGAGTCGTTCAGACGCAGAACAAGCAGCGATTCTGTATGCAGCTAATGACAATGGTACTTTAGCTCCTTATGCAAATGATTTGTTTGGTCCTAGTGTCAATACCGAAAGTTTGTCTTCATCAAAAGTACAAGGAAACGCAAATCTTGCAAACGGAGTAGAAGGAGATGTTAACAGGGGAATACCAGCGCGTGTGGCAGACGTAAATAATAATGGTTCTTTCATAGACCAAAACGGCATAAATCAAAAAGATTTTGCCAAAAATGAAACCGACCTATATTACGGGAGTCTCAATCAACAACACTTTGAAAATTTGAAAGATAAATTCTCTCCAGCAGAAGAACACGGTCAAACCGCAATGTTTTATTCCGACCGAAATGCGAAAAGCGCAGAAGCACTAACACATTCTACTGTAAATACCTCTGAATCACTCACGCAGCTTGGAACAGGCATTACGAACGGAATGAAAAATATTACGGGAGATTACGAAAACATTAAAGCAACCGATCAACATGAATTGAGCAAAATAACAGACCGTTCAGTAGTAGGCTCAAGCCTCACACAAGAACAGGCTCGAAATATAGGCAATTCCTTTGCAGAGTTTGGAGCAGTAGCAAAAAATGCAGGAGGCATTCAAACAATAAACGATCAAGCGAGTCGTTTTATGAAAGTGTATAGAGAGAATGGGGGAACAGGTACTGATGCACAAGTGTACACCGCCTTGAATCAGACCCAACGATCAATGCGTCTAGGCGATGGAATGGCTACATTCAATCACGCTTCAAATGCGCTTGTCGGTGGCAGCGGGGATAAAATACCTCACAATTCAGATCAAAGAACCATATCAGGTATAGATATAACACCTTATGCTGTACAGGGATGGCGTAGTTTTATAGATAAAAATTGACATCCTACCCGCCCTAAAGAGGCTGTCGCAAAAGAGGTAATATCATGTTTTTAATGATTTCAATATTTTAATTTTAAAGAAAAAATTAAATTATTTTTATTATAAATCCCTCTTTTTCGACAGCCTCTGAAGGACAGGGATTTACGGCGCACAGGGTAAATGCAGCAAAAAAAAGTCTGTAAAGAATTTTGTGTAAATGGCTCCATCGATTAATCCATCAGTGCATTAATCTCAGTATCAGACAGCCCCGTCGATATTTTGACAATCGCCCGATCAACGCCGTTGGCTAAAAGTTGGCGTGCTATGGTTCTGGCGGATTCTTGCCTACCTTTTTGTTCGCCAAGCTGAATACCTTCTTCACGACCTTTCAAGATACCTTTTTCTATACCTTGCTTCTCGCCCTCTTGCCGTAGCTGCTCTGCAATGGTCATCACTACCTCCCGATAATCAGTCGCTTTCTCCGCAATCTGATACAAAAATTGCTTTGC
>NZ_AUCC01000148.1 GCF_000429565.1 Arsenophonus nasoniae DSM 15247 | reverse complement strand
ATGGCTTTGTTAACTTTGATACAAAAGCACATTCGCCGACGGGATATGACAGAGCTTCTTGATGAAATTGTGACACTGCTGTCGTATAATTATTATACTGATAATCAAGTCATCACGATGTTTAATTATCTCATCCAAGAAGGAAATGCAAAAAAGCCAATGGAATTTATCACTGAGATAGCGAAACAGTCAGAGAAACACGAAGGAGCACTTATGACTATTGCTCAAGCATTAAGACAAGAAGGTAAAATTGAAGGAATTCAAGAGGGAATTCAAGAGGGAATGCAAAAGGGCGAGAAACATGCATCGATGAAGATAGCACGGCAAATGCTAGAAAGTGGTATGGATAGGCAATCTGTGATGAAATTTACGGGTTTGACTGATGTCGAAATGAGCAATCTGTTTAAAGATTAAACCATGACGGAACGCCAGAAATTAAGCCTCAATCGCACTAGAAAGGCTTCACCAGAAAAACAGACCTCAAGTAATACTGTTTACGGTAAAAAGGTCTGGGTGAATGCTACGCACAAAAAACAGGCAAAAAAACCGAAACCCCAAAAGGTAGTAAAACAGCAGCCCAAGAAGCTGGTTGAAAAACCTAAACAGGCAGTGAAGGTTAAAATTCCAAAACCACCCATACCGCCTAAAAAGCGATTGCCGTTAGAGGAAGCGATTTCACAAATCAGCACGTTTTGGCCTTATCTTTTCCCTGATGGCAAGTTGTGCCCAATGAAAATTGGTATCCAGCAAGATATGTGGCAAGAAGTGAAAGAAAAGGGTTTCCCAATAGCCAGAAGGCGTTTGAGAGCCTGTTTAGGGAGTATTGGTCATCATACTGATTATCGCGCACTTATCCAGTTAGGGGCGTTTCGTTATGACAAAGACGGTCAGATAGTTGGAGAGGTCACCCAATCCGATGTTGACGATAATCTGCAACGTTTAGCTCGGCGAAATAAGCAATAAATCACTTAATCCTGAACGCTCTAAGAAATTAGAGTGTCTTGTGAACTGCTTTATCTATCACAATCACGTAATTTATACTTAAATATCACTTTTATAGTGTATTTTTTATATTTTATTGATTTTAGTTTTACATAAAATTACCTTATTATTTTATTTTATCACCTTTTTGGTTTTGTTTTTTTATGTTATTTAGTTTTAAGGTGATTAAATGGTTATTTTTTGTTTTAATTATCTTTTAAATTAGATATAATTTATTTTTTTAATTTTAAAAAGGAAATTCGATGAAAGTCTATTGTGATGATGGCTCGACAGCTACTAAATTAGCCTGGATTGAAGATGGAAAAATAAAGCTATTTGTTTTACAAAATGGGTTTGTAGAAAAGTGGAAAAACAATACCTTTGGCGAAGTTCACAATTATATTGTTAATGGCAAGAAATATTCTTACTCCCCCAATAGTGATGAAATTATTTCCACGACTAACATCAATTATCAGTATAGACCGATAAATACATTAGGTATTCAGGAAGCATTACAACAAAGTGGTTTAAAGCCACAAGAAATTGATTTGGTTGTGACTTTACCTATTACGGAATATTACAATACTGATGCTCAGGAAAATAAGGAAAATATCAGGAAAAAAATTAATAACTTAAAAGAAAAAGTCGAGTTAAATAATGGTGATGTTTTTACTTTTAATGATATCAAGGTGTTGCCGGAGTCAATTCCTTCTGTAGCGCCCATTTTATCCATTGATAATGTTCAAGAAAGGGAATTATCGCTGGTTGTTGATTTGGGCGGTACAACACTTGACTGTGGTTTAATACGTGGGGTTTTTAATGATGTCATTAAGACTACCGGAAATCAAAACTTAGGGGTAGGTCAAATTATAAAACAGGTTCAAAATGCCTTAATGATGGCAGATACTGAACTGAATTTTAATGATACGGATAGTCTTATTAGGGACATGGTAAAAAACCGGAATATAGCACAATATATTAATAATAAATCGATGATTTCCCATGTCAAAAAAGCATTGGAAATGGCTATGATGCAATTATCGGATAGTGTTATCGGTCATATTGAGGAAAATTACAAAAGTTTTCACCGTATTTATTTAACCGGAGGAGGCGCAGAATTTTTACTTTCTCCATTTAAAAAACATTGGCACGTATTGGGGGATAAGGTCAAGAAAATAGATGAACCACAAACTGCTTTAGTCAAAGCGTTGGGCGCACTGGATAGTGAAGATAATTAATATGAGTAATAAAAAGTTTTTTTTCTACCTAAATGAAGACATTGTGGGACAAAGAAAGGTCGTAGAGGCGCTTGAATCATATCGCAAAAAAACACCTGTTATTCGAGATGCTTTAATGTTGTATTTTGGTTTACGTGAGTTAGATGCAAGGTTGCCGAGTTTTTTATCAACGACGATTGAAAATGATGGTAATTTACATGATGTTCGAGCTGTTTTTGATGCATTTGCTGAAAATAATGAGGAAGTTAATGTTAATGAAATTGTTGCTTGGCAGAAAAGGACAATTAATCATTTAGATCCTAATGGTAAATGGTCTGAATGGATGCCAATAACGGAAGAAGAATATAAAAATAGTTTAATGGATCCTCAAAGTCATATTCAGGTTAGAGCACTACAGGGGAAAATTTATGGTGATGGCAGTTTGCAAAAAGAAATTATTGAACCAGTGATTGAAGGAAATAAAGAAGGTAAAAATGAGAAAATAAATCCGGAAAGTTTAAAAAACGCCAATCGATTTTTTTCAAAATAAATAGACTTTTTTTGATACGGATATAAAAAATGGAAAATAATTTTATTGTATTTTTTATTGTTACCCTCTGTCGTTAATGCAAAAGAAATTGAAGTGGGTTTTTCAACAACGGGGACGGCGTTAAATATTATTTTAAATGCGATTTATCAGGCAAAAAGGGATATTCATGTTGCTGCGTATAGTTTTACGAGCAAACCTGTTTCGTTAGCCTTATTAGAAGCCAAAAAAAGAGGCGTTAACATTAAAGTCGTTGCGGATAAAAAGGCAAATGGAAACAAATATACCGCCGTAACTTTTTTGAAGAACCATCAGATTGAAACTTGCTTAACAGATCATTACGCCATAATGCATAATAAATTTATGGTCATTGACACCAATACTGTTCAAACAGGTTCATTTAACTACAGTGCCAGCGCAGCAAAAAGAAATGCTGAAAATGTCATCGTGATAAATAACAAAGATGTCGCTAATGCTTATCAGCAAGAATTCAATCGACTTTACAACGAATGTTTGACTGGTTAATTTTTTTATCTCTCTAGCTCCTCCATCAATGTAATGCATGGAGGATTATTTTATCTTTGCTTAATATTTTTTTGATACGAACTCCACTACTTACATTCGTTTATTGATTATTTACTCCCCATTTTGTTTTTATGCGAATATGTCTTAATTGACATTCTTATCATAAGTTATGAATAAAATGCCTTTATTCAACTAAAGAATAGAAAAATGCATTAAATGCAAGGTATAATTAATGCAGGATAGGGATTATGATGCAAAATAGTACCATTTTGCTCATAATCCCCAAAAAACAAGGTTTTGCCTGAACTTGCAGTTGGCTCTCTTGGAGGAAAGATGAAACAAATAAAATTTTACTTAACAGATGAGCAATATGTACAAGCTGAGGTGATGGCAAAATCAAAAGGCTTTAAATCGGTTAATCAAATGGCTAAAGAGAAAACTCTTAAATTGGATAATGTAAAGACGAGTTTTGAGGTATCAAAAGAACAAAAAGTAACACGTACTACTGTCTCTTTGTATGAGTATGAAAGTACTGCACTAGAGTCATATGCAAAAGCGCACGGTAGAACATAAGCACACCTTTGGCGTGAGCATCGCGGCAAAGGCGCTCTATTTCTAGGCAATTCCCTTCTCGTCTTTTATACTCTGCTCTATGTACATCCCCAGACCTGCAAAACTGCTATTTCAATACGATGACGGATGGAACCTTTTCATCGAAAATAATTAGGTGGATGAATGGCAACTACTCTCTGTCGAAAAGATGCTCGCCTGCAGCACCTGCGCTATGGGCGTTCGCCGTTATTGCTGTTCTTCACCTGAATGCTCTCATTCACGCTTCTTTTGTCAAACCTGTAAATCCAAAGCCTGCAGTGCGTGTGGCCTCAAAGGCACCG
>NZ_AUCC01000147.1 GCF_000429565.1 Arsenophonus nasoniae DSM 15247 | reverse complement strand
TGGTGTCTTTACCATTAACCGTGGCCGTTACGGCATAAGAGCCGGCTTTTTTACTGGTTATCTTGGCGGTTGCTTTACCATCTGCGTCGGTTTTACCTGTTACCGGCCCAATAGTTGCCCCGGCGCTAACCGTAAAGGTAACGTCAATATTAGATACCCGATTACCTTCGCTATCCGTTACCGTGGCCGTCACCACATTTTCGGCTTTTCCATTTGCTGGGGAGTTATCCGGATCAATTACCAAATTGGCCTCGGTAATTTCTGCCGTGTAAGTATTTGCGATAAAAGTAAGATCTGCTTCAGATTTGCTATTATTTGCAGCTGCTGTAATCTTAACACTTTCAGCTTTAGTATTGGTGACGCTGAAAAAAGCATCACCATTAACGTCCGTTAAGATTTCATCTTTTTTGGGTATAGCATTATTATTAGCAGTAAAGCCTACATAAATACCAGAAACTTTGTTCCCATACTCATCAATAACTACTGCTTTTACTTTGTTTTGGTTTTTACCGTTAGCCACCTGATTATTAATGATAATTTCTAGTTTTCCTGCTCTTATTGTGGCTGTTTCTTTATTTGCCTTAAATTTAATTTTCGCATTTTTACTATTACCATTATCCATCAGTGCAGTAATCCAACCTTCACCAGCAGCTTTACTACTAACATTAATAGATGCTTTGCCGTGACTATCTGTTTTTACGATTAATTTTTTATTATCAGTATCATTACCGGAGAATAATGTCACACCTGATTGTCCGTTTGACAAATTAAGACCACTTATATTAAAAGCAATATTTTCATTCTTAAGTGGAGATCCATTCTTGTCATTAACAATCGCAATAACTGTATAATATTCAATATCATTTGCTAATAAAATCGACTGAGGGCTAATAGTCAGATCACCACTAAAATCATTTGTAGACCGATTAACCCTAATGATCGTTGTTGCCTTATTGGACTCATTGCCATTATTATCAGTCCCTATAGCACTAATATAATATTCCGCGGGGAGGTTGTTTTTTTCATTGAGACTGTTATAGATAGGAAAGGTTATGATCCCTTCTGTTTGTGAAATTTGCTTAAAATGTCCTTTATCTTCAATAAGTTTAGGATCAATAATCCATTTGATATTCTTTAAACCATATTTCGTCTTATTTACGGTAACATTAATCCGATGAGTATCTCTGGCTTCACCTACTATCTCCCGGGGTAAAAAGATATTCAATAAATCTTGTTTACGATATTGCATCACAATATCGTAATTTCGGTCAACAAAATCATATTTATTCCCAACTAAACTACGCATAACATCAACTGCATCAGGATTCAATTGTTGAGAAAGAGGCACGCCAAAACGATAATTCACATCTAAACTAATTTTTGTATCATTACGATCACCGATTGAACGTTCAGCTTTTAAAGTAAGTAATGGTATAGGGGTATAATTTAATCCCATTATCAACGATTGCGCATCATCCTTTAGATATTCGGGATTTACCCCTGTTCCAAGATGAATCCCTTTGCCAAAATATTTTTCATACTTAATACTACTACCCAACTGAGGGTATTTTGGTAAATAGGCTTCTGCGCGAACATCAAAACCGGTAGCAGGGCGCTCATCATAATCATCCATTACAGATATTTTTGATTGATGCCAGTCAGTTAATCCAAAATAACCATTAATTGCCAATTTTAGATAATCGATCCAGGCTTCACCCCCAACACCCAATCGAGCATTACCGCCCGTATAATCATAGTCATAAAAGGTATTAATTCCGAACATCCAATTTCGCCAATATTTTCGATATCCTAAACCCAGATTTATCGTATTTCTATCAGTATTGTTTCTGAGTCCTAATTGGGTAAACAAAAGATTATTGGGTTCATCAATAACAGGTAATAAAAAATCCCCAGAAATATTTTTATCTGAACTAAAAGAAATTCTTGCTTTTCCATACTGATTTAACCAATCATTAATTTGTTGGTTAACTAATCCTTGTCCTATGCTTTTAGCATAATTAATGGAATTATCGACGAAATTATCACTTGATAGAATATCACCCATTAATGTAAAAGATGAAGCAAATTTCTCTTCATTATTATTTTCTTCTGGTAAAATTTTAGTACTACCTAAATTTGGTAAATATTTTGTTATGTTTTCTACATTATCATTATTTTTTATATTCTCTGGGAATGAATCCTGATATCCATGCTTTTGTTCTACAATAGAATGATTATTTTTTCTATCATTGTCGATCAAAGACTGTATACCTGCTATTGTTTCAGCCATCTCTGCATTTTCAATAGCTTTTGCTACATGAGATAGAGGAAAAAATAAAATAGAGAACAACTGAAAAAACAATAAAAAATAAGCAGGGATTTTATTAAAATCACCTTGTTTTACTAACATAATATTTACCTAAAAAGGAATGAAATATTTCGTATTTATGTATTAAATAATAGATTTAATACATATTATAATAAATATTAGAAATAATATATATATATTTTTCATTAATTTTTTTGTAAGTTAATTTTATTATATAAAATAATAAGAAAAAATTAATATGTTAACTTATATTTTTTTAATTTAAAATTAATGTTATATTTGATAATTATTTTATTTAAAATAATAATATGTTTTTACATAAAATATGTCATTAATTAACAATAAAAACTATTAAGTTAAATATTTTAACAAAAAATAATTAAATATTATTTTTATATTTTGAAAAATAATGAACGAATCAGCCTACGGCTGCAAATCGATAACTTAAAATACTGTGGATTCACACAAACCAATTAAAACACGTTGTAGGCTATTCTGAGCGCATCTTAAATTTTAAACATATCTTCCCTATCCACCTTCACTTATCCATTAAAAATTCTTCACAGAGCGATTGAGTGAGTTTTATTAGGTGTATTGAGTATGAATGAAGGTTATATTAAGCCTATTGCTAAATAGTGGAATTAATTATAACTTACAAAAAAGTTAGGAATTGATGATAAAATAACCATACATTAAATTAAAAATAACCTATATTAGATTAATAAACATACTGATTTTGTGTTTTTTAGATGTATCTGAGTCGTTTTTATTTAAAGCCAATTAATTTCACTATTTAGCAATAGGCTTAATTAACGCAGGGATTATTGTATTAATTTCAATTATTTTATCTGTCGTAAAAGTAAATGACGTGAATTTATATACGTCATCTTTGGGATTGGCTAATGCCCTCTAGATTTTCACTGGGAGAAAATTCGATTATTTTAAAATAAAAATCCGTGTTGAACTAGCGGGCACAGCCTTATCAATGGCCGGCATCTTAAATCATTTCGTTAATTTCCTTATAACCCCAACAAATTAAGTTTATATTTATATATTACTGATAAGCAATTGATTATTATGTTTACTCATAAATTTAAAAACGCTCTTATCTAATAACACCTAAGACTTAGGTGTTTTTTTTATTTTTTAATATTACTTATATTTAAGTTAAATAAAATTTATTCAAATAAAAATACTTTGAACTTTAATTCCAACACTAGGGAAATATCGGAGCATAGTAATTTAATATCTTCATGTTTCTATTATTAATATAGATAGTCATTATTATAATTATAAATAGAGGAGAATAATATGTGGGTATTAATTTTTACTATGTTTTCAACTCCTTATTCAACAAATAACTTTGCCAGTATTCATACTCCGGAATTTAAAACGGAACAAGGTTGCCAGCTTGCAGCAAAGGAATTTAGAAATAATTTTGAGAATGAATCACTAAACTACCTTAAACCTGTTGCTAAATAGTGAAATTAATTGGCTTTAAACAAAAACGACTCAGATACATCTAAAAAACACAAAATCAGTATGTTTATTAATCTAATGTAGATTATTTTTAATTCAATGCATGGTTATTTTATCATCAATTCCTAACTTTTTTGCAAGTCATAATTAATTTCACTATTTAGCAACATGCTTAAGGATTTGACAGCCTAGAACGTAGCACGCTACGCGTGAGCGGCGCAGCTACGCTGCTTCGGGGGTTTTCATGATTTAAGTACTGTTTTATACTCTGCGATAGGTTAATTTTTTCAGGTATTCATCTCGATGGCTCGCAATAAATCTCCCCGCAAGCGTAAACCGGGTAAATCAGGCAGACCTACGGTGACTTCACGTGTTACATCACCTGTTTATCCGAAACGTTTTATGATCTCTCTCCCACCCGAAAGTGATGATGACAGACCGACTGAATTTTTTTATAACACCCCAAAAGAGGCCATACAGCATTGCGTCCGACTTGGCCCTCAATTTTTTCTCGACAC
>NZ_AUCC01000146.1 GCF_000429565.1 Arsenophonus nasoniae DSM 15247 | reverse complement strand
CATAAATTATCCGTACAAAAATGTGCGAATAATACCAAGTGGATCAGTTTTAGATGATCGTTAGTGGATCAGTTTTGCATGATCGGTGACATTGATGTAGCTTATCAATTAATTTGTCGCGATGTAATGTCGCTAGTTTGTTAATGAAGACTTGCGGTTTTTCAGCGGCTTTTTTTAGCAAAGATGCGGAATGAAACTTTAATTGATACTCATTGTCAGTGCGAATTGCAGGATCATGAGGAAACAGATCAAGGATGTCATTTTTATTATTATCGACTCGAGAGAGTTTATAGCGTCCTATTTTTGTATTCGGTTCTTTTTGTAATGCATAGATCCGTTCTTCACCGTTAAAGGTACATTTAAGCATATCAATTGAATTGGGAACCGGTGTAATTAATGCACCCGAAGCCATTATTCCATGCCAAGTTGATGATGATTGCGGAACGCCTCGAATACTGGCGCGGGCATTAAATTCGGCTTTTACTAGCTCTATTTTTGCACTTTCAATAAACTGCTGTTCTGACTCTTTAAGCGTATTAAAAACCTGAGGTAACAAGGCGAGTTCCGTTTGTTTTGAAAAATCGGCAAGTTGCTGATTTTGTTTTTCAAAAGCAGCATCGATATTGGGTAATAATACCGTCTCACCCTGTCGGTTTTGATATTCCACCACACTATTTTTATATAGATAGTTATTTAACCAACTCTCATCAATATCATTCTCTTTTAGTTGCTGGCGGGCCAGATCTGGCCGGCTTTTCCAGTTTTGTGATAAATTACTGAGCTGGATAAATGGATTATTATTGTTATGGTACTGGGTTAAATGGTCAAAATAAGCGTGATAAACTGAGGCCATCGCTTCTTTATCACTCTCATCCACTTCCGCTTGATGACCATTTGTTAATACATCATGGATCAGGGCGGGTAATTTGAAATAGTGAACATAGCTAGCCGGTACGGTTTCCTTCGATATAGAGGTTTCAAGCCACATACCGGTATCGATAATTTCATCCAGACTCATGCTATTTAAATCCGCACCGCTTTCACTCAGTAATGTGGCACCTGCATGTAAGTAACCCCATTTTGGTTCATCTATCGCCATTTTTTGCAGCCGTTGCCTTTCAGCTGGGGTTTTAGGTTGCAATATCAGTATTGGCAGAATGCGATTTAATATCCGTTGTTGATAATAATCACGAATTTCTGCATAAGGCAAAGTTAATTCGATGTGGTTGTGGTGATCATTTTTTAGATCTTGATGGTGTAACAGAAAATTTTCTGCCGATTCAATCTGTTTTTTCTGCATTAAACGCCAGTTATCTAATGGTAGCCCGGCTGTTATAATTTGCTGCAGTTTATCGGTGATGGTGGCCGTTTGAATAAAGGCATTCTGCTGTGGTTGATATTTTTTTATCTGTGCTAGCAGCCAGTTATCAATAGGCATACCAAAAATTGCGTATTGCAGCCAGTTAGTAATCGCTGTTTGCTGACGTGCATAAGGTGCAGTCTCACCGTTGCTGCCACCATATTCTCCTAAAGGTTTTAACAGTAACCAGGCGAGCTCTGCTATCTTATCTTTGCTATAATCATAACGGTCAAGATAATCAATAACACCGTTAGCCAGCTCCCGAGTCGCTATCGCCTTATCTTCTTGATTAATTATCTTTTCTTTAATTAACAGTGCACGCATTAGTTGATTTTGTTCATCATGGGCAAGCTTATCAAATTCTTCAATAGGTATTGATAGTGGTTGGTGAATAAATTGATTAATTAAACTGAGGGTATCACTATTATGCTGAACTTGATTTTTATTTGACAATATAGTTATTGGTTTTGCTTGTTCGTTATTTATTTGTTCTTGTGAGTTTGTTTTGTTATTCGCTGGATCCTTATTCAAGATACTTTCGAGATTTTTTTTGTCATTTTGTGAAAAATCTAGTATTGATGCCATCCAGACTGTTGATGAGGCAGGTTTCGTTATGCTTGTCATTAGTAATCCTATATTTAAATTTAACAAATTTATTATATTGATAATTATTTGTTAAAATAAAATAGAAAACGATCTTTTTTAATAAAATAAATTATTACAAATAATTTACTAAATGTTGTTTTAGCAGTGTTTAGTGTTTTATTTAAGTAATATTTATGGTTATCATCTATGGTAGTGAGTTGAGGAAAGTGAGAAACCTATGATTAAGTTTTTTATAATCATTAGAATGGCAGTAAGTTTTATTTTTAATTTCTTAGGTTAGATAGAATTTGACAATAAAAGAATACGCATGTATTCCATGAATTTTTTCTTCTTTAATAACGCCGACTTTTCTCTTGGTATTTAACTATATGAAATTAAAACAATTTTTTTAATAATATATCTTGCTCATAATCACTATAGTTAAAATTTAACTTATTATTTTGCTACAATTTCTTCAGTATATAGCTCTATTCATTACTATTCAATAATTGAGAAAAATCATCTAAAACCTCATAAATCGCAGTGGTAGCCCCGCCTCGCCTGCCCGCTAAATGTAGTGTTTTTTATGCAGTTGCATGATGTGTTTAAACTTAGGTTATACCTTACTTATTCTGTAGCCGTATGGTATCCAAAATGTAGGCAAATTTATGCGGAAACTTGCACTTTCATTTTTAGACTCAAAATCTTTTTTAAGAGCTATTTTATGTGAGTACTTAAGACTATGAATAATATATTATTAAATAATAAATTAAATTTTAAAGTTTATTTTTTTGACCATGTTCTAAAAAAATATTAAATTTATATGTTATAAAAAATAACTATTATATGTATTTATAAAAATTAAATTTTATTGATGTGGTTAATTTTTGGGATAAAGTATGGAATATTTAAAATTAAGAAATGTAGCAAGTTATTGTAATGAAGATGTTACTATTAATTTGTCGAAACAAATCAATCTTTTTTATGGACAAAATGGCAGTGGGAAATCTACTATTGCCAATTATTTTTATGATACTAATGCCAATAATGAAAATAGCCAATATTTATTATGTAGTAAAAGTTTTTATAAGAATTATAAATTTCTAGTTTATAATAAAAAATTTATCCAGGATATTTTTTATGAAGATACACAAGCAGGTATATTTACTTTAAGTAAAGAAAACAAAGAAATAGAGGTTTTGATTGGTAATAAAGAAAATGATAAAAATAAATTACAATTAGAATCATTAAATATTTTGAATAAAATAAAAGAGAATGATTCAAGAAAAAAAGATAATTATGAAAAACTTAAAAATAATATATATGGAAAGTTTTCAAAATTAAGAAAGTCTGAATTAAGACCTTTATTAAAAAATAACTTTCATAGTGAGAATTTTTGTGAAAAAATATTATCTTTGGATGTGTCAGATGTATCTAAAAATATTAATTTAAAAGAATTAGAAGATGAATATGTAGAACTTATCAAAAATAAAGGTCATTATATAGAAAATATTCCAGAGTTGAGAAAATATATATTCAATAGTAAGGATATTTCTCTTTTAGAAGAGCCAATATTACCAATAAAAGAAAATTATCGAATTGAAATAATAAAAAAATTTAATAGTTATGATTGGGTTAGACATGGACTTAAAAACTACATGGATAATGATATATGTCCATTTTGCCAATCTAATACAATAGATGAAAATTTCAAATTGGAAATGCATAATATTTTTAATGACTCGTATGATAATTTAATAACTGAAATAAAATATTTAAAAGAAAACTATCAAAATTACTATAATGAAGTTAATTCTTTTTTTAATAAATTATCTGATCATCCAAAATTATTCGAAGATGATTTTGATAAAAACATAATAGATTTAATTAAAAGAGAAATTAGTGATAATCTTTTAAAATTAGATGAAAAAATAAACTCTCCAACAAAATCAATAAAACTAAATTCAATGAGTGAAATTGATAAATTTATCAATTTGATTGTTAAGAAAAATAATGCTTTAAATGCTTTAAATGAAAAAGTAAAAAATTTTGTTGATAGTGAAAGAAAAATTGTATCACACATGTGGAAAAAAATAAGAGAATTGAGTGAAGATTTCATTTCTATATATAAAGTTGATGAGGAAAAATTAGATAAAGAAATAAAAAAATTAAAAAAAGAAGAAATAAATATTGATTCTCAACTAAAAATTATAACTCAAGAAATAACAGAATTAAAAAGCAATTTTTCTAATATTGAAACTACAATTGAAAATATAAATAAAAATTTATTACTACTTGGTATAAAGAGCTTTAAAATAATAAAATCTGTTAGTAATGATTGTTATACATTAGAAAGACACGGAGAAAAGCAGAGTGGATCTAGTGTTTTTTCTTCGTTAAGTGAGGGCGAGAAAACTATAATATCATTTCTATATTTTATTGAATTATGTAAAGGAAGAACGACCAAAAATGATCTAGAAAATCAATCTTCTTGATGGTTAGGAATCTCAATCAATACAGTAAGGCATTAATGGAGGTGTTTTGAA
>NZ_AUCC01000145.1 GCF_000429565.1 Arsenophonus nasoniae DSM 15247 | reverse complement strand
CTTGACCCCTTCCTTTTTTTAGCCTGTTTGCGCTTACACTTTTTCGACTTAGTGCCTGTGTGCTTTGAGCCACTGACATAAGTGTTAATCCCAGGATTTCTTATAAATTGGGGCTTCACTTTTCCCTTAAGAAAAGCCCGTGTATTCTTAGCGTTAAAGGTATTATCCCGCCCTGAGTTATAGCCATCGCTAAAAGTAATTAATGGTTGTTCGTCATATTGTGTCATGTTCATCTCACGCCCTCCGATACAGGGAATCCTTCACGCTGATAGAGTGTGAACTGGGCGTTTTCTGCGTTGATAATGAGTGCCTGAGCAATTTTAGGTAAGCACATCAACGCCTCACTCATCCGGCATAAATCCGCTTTCGCCTGACTATCGGCATAGTTTTCATTGCCACATGCCCAATATGCGCATTCACCAAAGGCTTTTAGCCCTGACATAATCCCGTCAAACGCGGCATCACAAGCGCCTTTCATTTCTCTTAGCTCTTTAGTGCTCATGGCTTGTAAATTATCCGGTATGAGGTAATGCTGAATATCAGCCATGCAGAGCCTCCTTAGCGAAATCGCCTAAATCACAGATAGACAGTTGGGAAAGTTCAATAACGGCACGCGTTGCCGGACGAAGGCGCTTAAGCTCTCTACGGCGTAGGGTCATCGCTGCACTACCTGGCTTACCATGACCAAGATAAGAGTCTTTCTCAGCCTTGGCGACAAGGTGTTGTGCTTCTTCCGGTTTCATCTGGCTTAACTCTTCAATTGAAGGGATATCAACATGACGGAGTTCACCTAAGGTGTTACGGCGGAAATAGCTATCTATCATCTCATTCTGTACATCCCACGATAGCGAATCGTTGAACGGTTTAACGATAAGTAAATAACCTCTTTCGGTGATAAGCAGTCCCCTAGCGGTACGTTTCGGGAAAACGTCTTTTAGCCACATCGTATGTTTAACAGACGATGTCACATCAAAGAAATCTTTACCTTCAACAAAACGAGAACGATGACGATTAAACGTCTGCCTTGCTGTTCCTTTAGGGCGATCATGTGCCTTATCAATCATGGCAAAGGTCACAACACGCTTACCTTGGTACTCCACAACGGGCATCGCACGATTATGGATAGCGACAAAATTACGCATGAGCCACCTCCTGACGTTGAGAAGCGGAGCACGCTATGATGCTTTGGGGTGTTATGGGCTTACGGCCTGACCAGACAAGCCGATCACCTTTGAACAGCACATGAAATAATCTGCGCTCACGACGGGTTAATGACACTTTGCCGTAGGGAATGTTGGAATCTAGAGGGATAATCCAGTAAGTATCTGTAAATTTAGGGCGAGTTTGGGTAGACTTATACGAAGCCATAACTGTTACCTCAGTTAACATTGTGGTTAGATGCTCTGCAAGTGTTTGCGCACTGCGGGGCATTGTCTTACTTATTGCTATGCAATAGTGTACATTGGTAATCTCAATATCTAATATATACAGGAAAAAACCAATGTCAACCAAAGAACACCAAAAAGAAAGAATCGTTGTACAATTGCGATTAGATTCTAGCTTATCTGAACGCCTTAACTTAGCAATGAAAGAGGACGGAGATGACAATAAAGCTGGTTGGATAAAACGCTTACTTCGCAGAGAACTAGACAAAAGAGGCATCACCCCTAAAGGCTGAAATCGCTTAGATACATATTCCGCTGATTGCTTCTGAGCCAATCCAGCCAACCCAACCAACCCGATATTATCGGGTAGCCTCATCATCAGAGAAAAATTTCCTTGATGTTCTGAGTGACCATGAGCCACTCGCTTTGTTTGTTTATTAACCGTTCCTCTTAATGATGAATGGTTATTTTTTGCACTACTCAAATTTGAGTAGATGAGGTATTTTAAGCTGCGGTTAGATGGTTGTTTTGTATACTGCACAAATTGAATCAACCTATTGTTTTTAATGCTTTCTTTTGTGCGCACCTCTCTAATGGCTTGTACACCCATGTTGTTTAATTTCTGAACTACACTTTTTGTGTAGTGACCTACACTTTTTTTGTAGGTCGACTTGTTCAGGCGATTAAATATATCGCCCCCCTGATTTTTGGCATAAAGAAGCCCTTCACGGTTATTCACCGTGTTTTGAATGTTCATATTGAACCTTATTTAATTAATTGAGCGGTGAGTCATGCTGCTTGGTCAGAAAAAAGGGGACTTTCGGTAATCACTGCCTACCAGGGAAAGGAAGGAATTTTTTTCTAACCGACTTCCTCTTTAAGTTGTTACAGGTCTTTATAGGTTTTTAGAGGTATTTTATCTACCTGTACCTAATTAACTAATTGATATTAAACGGATTAAATGTAATTGGTACAGGTGATACAGGTTTTTTAGGTTTTCTGCCAAAAAGGGGACTTTTCCCCTCATCAGTGAGATTGACGGCTGTAAGGATTATTCACGTTCTTCACCTCTGGCGGATTGCGTGCCCACCATAGAACATCGCTTAATAGCCATGAGACGGAGTTCTTTCCCATAGGTATACGCTTAGGAAATTTTCCTTCTTCCTCTAACACCCATCGACGGGAACGGGATAAACCGGATATCTGCTTACATTCGGCTTCCCTGATTCGTCGATCATACTTTTGACCGTATTCATCTAAAATAAATTGTCTTTCTTCTCTGGTAGGTTCAGTAAATTTAACGGTTATCATTATTTTCTCTCCATAATAAAAAACCCCGATTAACGGGGTTCAATTCATGACATTTAATTTTATACGTTTTAGTTATTCAGGTTTCCATGTGCCGTTTACCCAAGCCTGAACCTCGGATAATCGGTATAGTTTTGTTTTGGGCCCATAAACGTATCTTTTAGGAAATCTGCCCATTTTTATCATATAGTGCCTTGTTGATGCTCCTATGCTGGTTAACCATTTACATTCACCTTCTTTTATCATTCTATCTATCTCAGGCTCTAACAATAATTCATCTTTACTCATTATTTTTATCATTGGTTATCTGCCTCTATAAATGTATTCAGATAGCGTAACCAATCCTCTAATGCCTGAGTTTTTTCATTCATATATTGGCTACGGTTATATATTCCCATCACCCCAGGCAATGTATGTCCTAACAATTGTTCAATAACATAAATGTTAACACCCTTGTCCGCCATATTTGTTGCTAATGTTCGTCTCATATCATGTAAACACCATGATCTAGCATGTCCTAATTTCTTCCATAACCTACCCATCGTTGTACTGATAGGTACTTGATTGTAGAGTTTACCAAGGATTAAATTAGTATTATTTACCGCTTTTAAATTGACTAGCCACTGTCTTATGTCTTTTGGTATTGGGCGAATGATTTCTCTACCATTTTTGCTATTCTCTTTGGGTACTGTCCATATCCAGTTTTGAAAATCCCATTCATCCCATGTCGATTTTCTAATTTCAACCATGCGACAACCAAATAAAATAGCCAGCAATAAAATATGTCTATAATGCGATTCAATGACGGTATTGTTGAGTTCTTTATTAGCCAAACGCCACACATCCCTTAACTCATTTTCTGTTAAGACTCTGTCTCTTTTCTTTGCATTTTTGCCCATATCAGACAACGTAAAATCGTCTAATTCATGATTAACGGCATAACGTCTTACCCGACAAAATCGCAAAGCTTGTTTTACATCGAGGAATGTCCCACCGGAAATAACGGGGGCTTTTCTTTTTAGTTTATCAAATAACGATAACCATATATCTGCTTTACATTCGCTTAATGGCATATCACCGATATGAAGATAAATATACCGTTTCAAATTGTTTTGAACTTTTAGCCAATCTTTCCTTTTATCCTTAACGTAGTGTTCAATCCAATATTCAAGCGCATCTTTCACCGTCACGGGTTTTAGTGTTGTTTCTTTTTGAATTTTAATATAAATACGAGGGTCTTTATTTTCTACTAGCCATTCTCTACACTGATTTCTTACCTTCCTTGCCTGTTTTAACGACATATCAGGATATTTACCTAATGTTAACCAAATAGGGGAACTATTGCGATCACCTAATCGATAAAAGAAGACAAAGCTGACCATCCCACTTTTAGATACCCTGATTGATAATCCCCTTCCATCAGCAACGAGTAATTGCTTTTCTCTTAGGCTACCGCTGAGTGCTTTTAATCGTTTTTCACTGAGCTTATTTTCTGCTGCCATAGCGTTAACTTCTCATTTCTAGCAATACACATTGCAATACACAGAGTTCAGTACCAATGAATAAACATGAAATAACACCAGTACATAAATTAATAACTAATTATTTAAAATCAATAAATTACTTAAAACATGGAAACGCGAATATGCGTAAATAATTACTATGTTACACAGTGTTTGTTGGTGTCAAGTAATGTGGTGCAGTCTATAAAGCTTCCTGTTAATCCTGTTGCGCCTATTGCTCTACAGGTATCCAGAAGTTTCATTGCAGTCACTGCATCCCCCACTTTGCCAAATTTCACTACGGTATTTTCGGGTAACTTAGCGTATTCCGGCGAACTTTTTCTTTTAGCCATAGTATTTTCCTGTTGTATTAACGATGTTTTTCAATGCTGGCGCGAATTTCTGATGCTAAGGTATTAAGGATAAATTCACGGTGATAATCCAATGCGGGTCGG
>NZ_KE386922.1:2531-5729 GCF_000429565.1 Arsenophonus nasoniae DSM 15247 | reverse complement strand
AAGCAGCACCGCTGCGCCGCTCACGCGTAGCGTGCTACGTTCAGAGCTAGAAGAGATCCAAAGGATTAATATCAGCAATTCAATTTAAATATAGCAAAATTTCTTTACTCATGATTTTACCTTCATTAATACCCAATAAGCCAAGCCAGCCACCAGAATAGAATTTAAAGAAGGGATGCCAAATTTAAGTACTACACCAACGATAGTACCTATAATACAGGCAATAATAGCCGACCAGCCAATGAGTGGCGTAGAGGAATCGTCAGGTAATAACCCTTTTTCTCTGGTTTTATCTAGTATTTTTCGACTCGTTTTCAAAATATAATAATCAACCAGCATCACACCGGCTATTGGTGGAAAAATAACACCAAGCATGGAGAGGAAATCAACGAAATAGTTTAAAATACCAAGGACTGATAATAACGTACCAAATAAACCAAGAATAATAGTCACTACAGAATAATTAGATTTTCTTTTTGTAATAGCTTCTAGAAAAGCTGATATGTGAATTGATGAAGAGTAAAGGTTTGTGTCATTAACTTTAATTGCGGATAAAATAATTGTAAGTAGTCCAATAAATCCAGCGCTATGTAACATTATTTCTACAACATTATCAGTCCCTAATGCATGAGAAACTAATATAGCTATACCATTAATAAAAAACTCGCCGACAAGAATAGAACTAAATATCATCCAAAATACATGTTTGTCGTTTTTACAATATCGACTAATATCAGGGGTAATTAACGCCCCAACAATAAATAATCCAGCCACCATTGTAGCTGCATCCCCTATAGAAAGTAATTTACCATTAGGATGCGAAAAATTGAAATTATTAATTGGACTGAAAAAAACTTCTTTTAAACTAACAAATAATATTACCATCAAAAATAATGGTACTGCTAGCTTAGCTGTAATACTTAAGCCATTAAAACCAAATGAGACTAGAATAGTAAAGAATAATCCCGTCATAACAGTAATCAATCCTAAACTAATATTAGGAAAAACTGTATTAACAAATCCTTGAGAAATAAGCGATATATTAATACCAAACCACCCTAATGAACTGATGGAAATAATAAATCCTATTAATATAGAACCTATTTTTCCAAAGCCACACATTTTTGATAACACACTGGTTGATAAACTTTCTTTCATGCCAGCATAACCCAAACCAAAACTAACAAATACTAAAACTAAACTACCGAGCGTCGTAGCTATCATAGCTTCGATAAATGTCATTCTATGACCTAATGTGGCGCCCAACATAAATTGAGCTAACGAAGTCGCCATACCAATACGAACTATTGTAATGTCAAACAAACTTACTTTTTTTTCTTCTGGTAATCGGCTAAATACATATTCATCTTTAGAAATCTTCATTATCGTTTACTTCCTTTTAATTTATTTTCGATATTAAAAATACCACCCTTAATACTATACTTAAACCGTCCAATTAATTTTTTAATTAAAGGTGATACCATGAATATTTATGAAAATAAACTGTCATCAATTCGCTCTATAATATCATTCATAAAAAATAGCAAAGATCACTGGTGTATAAAGGACAATGACTCAAAATATACTTTTATAAATAATGCCGCATTTGAATTTTTTAGATTTCCTAAAAAATTCAATCCAGAAGGGAAGTCAGACAAAGAAGTACCAACTGAAATATGTGAAGAGCTTTGGCCTGACTTTATAAATCATGACCAAAAAGTAATATCTCAAAATAGGAGAATAACATCTATAGATATTCACCGTTACGGATATGGAAATACAGGTTATTTAATACCCCATTTATCAGAAAAATCACCTCTTTACGACGATAAAAATAATATAATTGGGTTGGTTTGTTATGGTAGACAAATTGAAATACCAACACTACTTTATTACATAAATAGATTTAATCGAAAGATAATACAAATAGATGCGCCTAATGACCTCTTTACTAAGAGAGAATTGGAGGTCATATTTTGGGCACAACAACGGCTCACTTCTAAAGAAATAGCTAAAAGGTTAAATATTTCTCATCAAACGGTAGAAGGACATTTGAAGGCAATTTATAAAAAAGCTGATATTCATAGTATCTTTCAGCTTATTGAATATTGTGAACATACAGGGCTTGATAGTTATATTCCCGCTGATTTTATTCGTAAAGGTGTACAGTTAGTCAATTAATGATTTATTTTTTCTTGTCTACACCTAATATTTAGGTGTATTTTTATTAAAAAAAGTAAGTAATCTAAAAACTCCTATGATAAATCATAGGTCGGGATTGATACCCCGTAGGCTTAAGACCGGCATGTAGTATAGTGCCGGCATCCTTCGCTCATGTTATCAATGGTGGGCTGGGTGGGGGAGCCGAAAGGCTCGCCGTCTTCTTAAGTCCGGTAGTATCAACCCCATTCAGTCTGCCACCCGATCTCAATTTCAAATCTGGTGTCTAGACTTCTGTTTCTCTTGTTTTGATAAGGGAAGGCTGATGTACGAATACAAATTAGATTTTTCAAATAAAAATAACAGAATTTTAATAATGAAAAACCCCGAGAAACGGGGATTTTATAGATGATTAAGGCTGTCAAGTTGGCCAACATCAGGGAAATACAATAATAATTATTTTGCTTTAAAGATTAATTTTTACTTACCAACACCAGGGAAACACCCAAAGGGAATATGTAGCAAAAAAGTAGCATATTCCCTTTTTTTAAATAAAACAAAAGATTTTTGATATTTCTATTTTCCGTTTGATAACAAAGAGGAAATACTCATGATTCAGCCCAGAAAATACAGAACAACCTTTCGACATTTGAAGGCTGGCATGTCCGTTCTTCATAACGAAGAAATGTTAAAAATCGTGAAATTGAGAAAGCGAGAAATGACAGAAAAAGGATTGATGTACCACTTTGATGTTATCGGCGGAAACGGGATTTTGATAGGAGAAAGCGGAACCCGAATATACACGCCCAAAAATTGCTAAATTAGAAAAAAATTCAACTCATCCCACCCCTACCAATGTAAAAATAAAAATGCGCTGAAAATGACGACAGCGCATTGAATACAGCAATTTCATATAGTTTTTACGTTAAAGAAATCTGGAAGAAGAAAAGAATTACCCTAACGATAAAATTTTACTCAATTGTGATAAATTGTTAAATACCCTATTGTTAGGTAAAACAAGGCATTAACATTAATGAC
>NZ_KE386922.1:1269-2356 GCF_000429565.1 Arsenophonus nasoniae DSM 15247 | reverse complement strand
CCACACGATGCTGTGTTTAAACAATTTCTAAGCGAAAAAGAGACGGCAAAAGACTTCTTTGATGTCTGGCTACCGGATGAGATTAAAGCACTATGCGACTTAGAGAGCCTAAAAGTGGAATCTGGCTCATTCATCGATGCGGAGATGAAAAGTTACCAGAGTGATATTCTCTATTCAGTCAGTATCTCAAAGGGAAGCGGATATATCTATGTATTAATTGAGCACCAATCCACTCCTGATAAGCTCATTGCATGGCGATTAATGCGTTATAGTATGGCTGCGATGCAGAAACATTTAGAACAGGGAAATAAGCAATTACCGCTCGTTTTCCCAATGTTATTTTATTGTGGTGAACAAAGTCCTCATCCCTATAGCACTAATTGGTTGGACTGTTTTCATGACAGAAAACTAGCCGAGCGTATTTATACCAATTCTTTTCGATTGGCCGATGTCACCACACTTGATGATGGTGAAATAATGCAGCATAGGCGAATGGCTTTGTTGGAATTAATACAAAAGCACATCCGCAGACGGGATATGACCGAGCTTTTGAGTGAAATTATCACACTGTTGTCGTATAATTATTATACCGATAATCAGGTTATTACACTGTTTAACTATCTCATTCAGGAAGGTAATGCTCAAAAACCGATGGAATTTATCACCGAGATAGCCAAACAATCAGAGAAACACGAAGGAGCACTTATGACTATTGCTCAAGCATTAAGACAAGAAGGGTTACAAGAAGGATTACAAAGAGGAAAGCTGGAAGGCTACCAATTAGGCAAAAATGATGGCGTTCAAGAAGGTAAATTAGAAGGTAAATTAGAAGGTAAACTTGAAGGAGAAAAACAGGCTTCGATGAAGATAGCGCGTCAACTTCTTGAGAAAGGGGTAGAAAGAGATATCGTGAAACTATCAACGGGTCTCACTGATACTGAAATGAGTAACCTGTTTAAAGATTAAACGATGACAGAACGCCAAAAATTAAGCCTCAATCGACCTAGAAAGGCTTCTCAGGAAGAGCAGACTTCAAGTACCCCTGTTTATGGTAAAAAGGTATGGGTAAATCCTGCGTCCAAAAAAA
>NZ_KE386922.1:0-1259 GCF_000429565.1 Arsenophonus nasoniae DSM 15247 | reverse complement strand
AAAGATTTCTTCGATATCTGGCTACCGGATGAGATTAAAGCGCTGTGTGACTTGGATAGCCTCAAAGTGGAGTCTGGCTCATTTGTTGATAGTGAGATGAAAAATTACCAGAGTGATATTCTCTATTCAGTCAGTACAACGAAGGGAAGTGGATATATCTATGTTCTCATAGAGCACCAGTCCACCCCTGATAAACTCATTGCGTGGCGATTGATGCGCTATAGTCTTGCTGCCATGCAAAAGCATTTAGAAGCCGGAAACAAACAATTACCGTTGGTATTTCCAATACTCTTTTACTGTGGTGAACAAAGTCCTCACCCCTATAGCACGAATTGGTTGGACTGTTTTCATGATAGAAAACTAGCCGAAAGTATCTATACGCAACCGTTTCGGTTAGCAGATGTCACCACACTTGAAGATGGTGAGATTATGCAACATAAGCGAATGGCTTTGTTAACGCTGATACAGAAGCACATTCGCCGACGGGATATGACAGAGCTTATGAATGAAATTGTCACGCTGTTGTCGTATAATTATTATACCGATAATCAAGTTATCACCCTGTTTAACTATCTCATCCAGGAAGGTAACGCCAAAAAGCCAATGGAATTTATCACTGAGATAGCCAAACAATCAGAGAAACATGAAGGAGCACTTATGACTATTGCTCAACAAATTGAAGAAATAGGTATTCAAAAAGGTATTCAAATTGGTGAACAAAAAGGTGTTCAAAAAGGCAAACTTGAAGGCGAAAAACAGGCTTCGATGAAGATAGCGCGCCAAATGCTAGAAAGTGGCATGGATAGGCAATCTGTGATAAAATTTACGGGCTTAAGTGATGCTGAAATGAGTAACCTGTTTAAAGATTAAACCATGACCGAACGGCAGAAATTAACCCTCAATCGACCTAGAAAGGCTTCTCAGGAAGAGCAGACTTCAAGTACCCCTGTTTATGGTAAAAAGGTATGGGTAAATCCTGCGTCCAAAAAAAAGTTAAAAAAACCGAAATCCCAAAAGGTAGCAAAACAGCAGCCCCAGAAATCGGTAGTTAAACCTAAACAGGAAGTGAAGGTTAAAATACCAAAACCACCTACACCGCCTAAAAAGCGAT
This sequence comes from Arsenophonus nasoniae DSM 15247, assembly GCF_000429565.1. GTDB lineage: Bacteria > Pseudomonadota > Gammaproteobacteria > Enterobacterales > Enterobacteriaceae > Arsenophonus > Arsenophonus nasoniae. Next base: position 148 of record NZ_KE386922.1, on the reverse strand, counting down.
TGCCGTTAGAAGAAGCGATTTCCCAGATAACCACTTTTTGGCCTAGTCTATTTCCTGATGGCAAGTTATGCCCAATGAAAATTGGTATACAACAAGATATGTGGCAAGAAGTGAAAGAAAAGGGCTTACCAATAGCCAGAAGGCGTTT
>NZ_AUCC01000142.1 GCF_000429565.1 Arsenophonus nasoniae DSM 15247 | reverse complement strand
CACTGTTCGGTGCCTTTGAGGCCACACGCACTGCAGGCTTTGGATTTACAGGTTTGACAAAAGAAGCGTGAATGAGAGCATTCAGGTGAAGAACAGCAATAACGGCGAACGCCCATAGCGCAGGTGCTGCAGGCGAGCATCTTTTCGACAGAGAGTAGTTGCCATTCATCTATGTGATTATTTTCGATGAAAAGGTTCCATCCGTCATCGTATTGAAATAGCAGTTTTGCAGGTCTGGGGATGTACATAGAGCAGAGTATAAAAGACGAGAAGGGAATTGCCTAGAAATAGAGCGCCTTTGCCGCGATGCTCACGCCAAAGGCGTGCTTATGTTCAATAATCCAAACTATTCTCGTTCCTAGCTTATAACCATAAACTTCGGTTGTGATAGCCGAAAGCAAATAACAAAGAGAAAAAATTATCCCACTTGCCGTTATTTTCACAGAATAAAAATCAAACGTCTTATACACAAGTGTGTCACAGGTAATCATAATGGTTACCGTTAACCCTACAAATAACTCGTACAATTTAAAGTCATTTTTTAATACTAATTTATTCATACTAAACCTTACGCTTACATAAAATATACTTTTAAAAGGGTACTTAATAATATAAGCGAAAAAGTAAGATGTGCTATCTTCCTAGTAAGGTTACTAGAAATAGAAGTTTTTTCTTCACCTAGAACAATAATATAAAATATTATAATGCTTATTTTTATAGCTATTTTTTATAATGAAGCTTATTACTACATAATTAAATCAAAAACAACTTAACGTGGGTGTACACCTGTGTCGGCATACGTCCGGCCAGAAAGCGTTATAAGCTCCGCCTTGAGCGTAAAAATCAAGGCTACCGGCGATCAACCCGTTATTCCGTCGCTAATTTTTAGCAGCGAAATAACGAGTCATGCAACATGACTACATCGTTTTCCGCCATGCGGATCGCCGATACTGATTTGTTAAAGAGCAGATGCAACTGTCAAAGGCACCTCTACCAAAACTGGATGTTTTCAGTTTCAGATTCGACCAGAAAACGTGGGCGAGGGAAAATGATGCCTTAAAAAATTAGCTCGGGGTATGGAGGTAACCTCCGTTTTTCAATAAAAATAAAAACTTAAAAATCAATAAGTTAAAAATAATAAAAAATAAAACACCTATTTATCAAATATTTATTAATGAGCAGTATTTAAAATAACACTCTACAAATTTTATGACTGAATTGCAGAGTGTTTTCTCATTACAGTTACGTAGAAGCGATTAACTTAATAAAGGCATCTTGAATAATAAAGTTAAACAATGCTTTTAATTCAGAAGAGGAATTAAGTTCGTACTTATGCATTGAACTGTTCAAATGATTATCTATCGTACTTACACTAATATTCAGTTTTAACGCTATTTCACTCCTCGTTAATCCAACCCTAAAAAGTGATAAAATCTCAATTTCTCTTTTAGATAGCTTTGGAAAAAGCTCTGAGTAAGGTGTAAAATCTTCAATACGAAAATACTTCATTATTTCCCCTATTCAGTTAGCGTAACCGTCAGAGCACACCGCTCTGACGACAAGACTTAAACGCTAATGACTTGACTACCAGAAGGTAGAAATTCAGGAGGAAGGTATTGATTCATACCGTTAGTGCAGCAATAGTTCCTAAATTGCCGACAATTATGCACACCCGATTTCTGATAAATCGATTGCAAATTGTTTTCTATCGTCCGATGGGATAAATTAAGTTTTCTGCCAACTTCTTTGCTACTTAATAGCTGTAGTGTAAAAAATACAATCTGGCGCTCTCGCTGACTAAATCGGTTATCTGACTGAATCAGATTAATGGTATAAGGTGACTCACCTTCGATATACTCAAGCAGCGATAAAAACAAGAAGGGTTGAGCATAAAAAAATGCCCCTTGATAAACGTTCTTTTCATCGAATCTCGGAAAAAAATCAAACAGCAACGGTTGAGACGGTTTTTTGTAACCAGCGGGTAGCGTACTCAGCAGCGATAACGGCAATTTCTTATGGCGAAAGACCTCCTCGTGCTCATAGAAAACGTCCAGCACCTGAGAAGATTCTACCGTCATCCCCAGAATATCCGTCATCGCGGCATTGGTATAAACCTCTGATTCAGCGTCAGTAAAGCCACAGGGGATAGTGAGACTTTGGTAAAATTGCGTGATTGGGCTGTTCATGCAACACCCCCTATTTTCAGAAGGTATGCACGTTGGCGCGGTGTCAAATTGTGTGAAATGTGTGCAAATTTAGCGAGTGTGGCATGTCTGGCGTTACAGACACGTTGGCAAAAAATGGGATGCAGATTTCTAGGACGAGCCTTAAGGTGGGTAGTAGCCATGATAGCAACCTCAGTAAGTGGCTGGTTTTGCTACCACCAGAGTTCTGACACTCATAGGGTGGTAACCCAGACGGGGGTCAGAAACCGGCCTTACTGAACACCGGCCATCCCAAAGGATGCCCCGCCTGAGTCACCATTATTTCAGCTATACTTAGGCGTTTTGCAACACATAAAAAAGACGCATGGCGCGTCTGGTGTCGCCAGTAAGACACACGGGTTCTGACGCCCAGTTAACCATTGAGAGTTAACGTTTCAATTATAGCGACGGAACGGAAAAGCAGCAAGGATATAATTTAACTATACTGATTATTGAGTTATATCAATAGATCTAATAAGATAGCGATGTCACTGGAGAACTACAGTGATCAAGGTTTTGCAGCCTTGGACACATACCACTGGTAAAAATATTTACCAGTGTACTCCTCCTGTTATCACCTTCTATGGCGGTTCAGGTGGGGGAGTCGAAAGACTCGCCGGAGTATGTGCCGGTCTGCAAACCCCGTCTGGATCGCCACCCAACTTTCATTTTTCTCACTAAAATAAGGGTGAGATTAAACAGAAGTTGATCTAACCAACACTTCAGGTGGGGGGGAAGCATGAAACATAAAAAAACCAAGAAAAAAAAATGATTTTGGATCTTTTATTGATTTTATCGATAGAAGTGATATGCCTTATTTTATAAGAGATAATGAATCAAGATTTCTTTATATTAACAAATCCGGTCTCTTTTTTTAAATATCCCCTCAAATTTTAAAATCGAAGGAAAACTAGACAAAGATTTACCTGTCGATTGGGCTGAATTTAGTGAAGAATTTCAAAGACAGGATAGAATGACAGAAAATCTAGAAAAAAGCTCATCGATAATTTCAACGCAATTATACAATTTTAAAAATGAAATAGAGCCTTTCTTTTGCCCTAAAAGTCCATTTTATTTAGGAAATGAATACATTGGAACTTTAGGCTCAGCAAGTAAGTTAAAATTCATTTCTGTCCCTACCTTTATCGATCAAAGAAAACCTTTTGTGCTGTCAACACATCCGCCAAATCATCTTTTTACAAAAAGAGAACTTGACATAATCTTTTGGTTACAGCAAAGATTAATGAGTAAAGAAATTGCCAGAAGGTTAAATATCTCACATAGAACGGTCAATAATAAAATTCAGATTATTTATGATAAAGCTAATGTGCATTCTTTTATTCAATTTATTGAATTTTGTAAATATTCAGGGTTTGACCGTTATATTCCGCCAGAATTTATCAATAAAGGAGTTCAATTTATTACCTAGTTTTGGTTTAACAATAAGTGATTAAGGGTTAACTATGTTTGATACGCATATTGAAATAAGGGTGCCCTCTGACTTTGTTAATGTTCAAAATGAAATACCAGAGATAAAAACAGATATAAGATATTTTAATGGAAATAATTTCACGGGTAGGAAAATTAATGGATATAACGCCCCCGTGTGTTTAATGACAAAGTCAGCCACTGAAGCCCTTAAAAAAGTGGTTCGCATTTTATACCCGTTAGGTTTAACACTAAAAGTTTACGATTGTTATCGCCCTCAAAGCGCAGTCAATGATTTTATTTCCTGGTCACAGGACGTTCACAATCAGTCAATGAAGAACGTATTTTACCCTGATGTAGAGAAATCAAAGTTATTCAAAGAAGGTTATATTGCTAAAAAATCCGCACATTCACGTGGTAGCACCGTTGATTTAACTATTGTCCCGGTTAATTCAAATGATTATTCAAAAGAACTTGATTTCGGCTCCTATTTTGATTTTTTTGACCAAAAATCCGCTTTCTTATATCAAAATCTTCCCGAACAGGCTAAAGCAAATCGATTATTACTTAACCTATTAATGACCTCTGCTGGGTTTAAAGGATATGACAAAGAATGGTGGCACTTCACATTAACCAATGAGCCTTACCCAAATACCTATTTTGATTTCCCGGTAAACAACCTAAATATGAAGGTAACGCGCCCATGAAAAATAAAAACGTGGTATTCAACCATGATCACCATACCTTATCCAGAGTACCGTTGAATGAACGTAGCACGCTACGCGTGAGCGGCGCAGCGGTGCTGCTTCGGGGATGTTAATGAGTTGAGTACTGTTTTATACTCTGCAGTAGGTTAATTTTTTTCAGGGATTCATCTCGATGGCTCGCAATAAATCTCCCAGAAAGCGTAAACCGGTTAAATCAGGCAGGCTGCCCGTCACTTCACGTGCCACAGCGCCTGTTTATCCGAAACGTTTTATGATCTCTCTCCCACCCGAAAATGATGATGACAGACCGCCTGAATTTTTTTATGACACCCTAAAAGAAGCCATACGCCACTGCGTCCGACTCGGCCCCCAATTTTTTCTCGAC
>NZ_AUCC01000141.1 GCF_000429565.1 Arsenophonus nasoniae DSM 15247 | reverse complement strand
AGCGGAGTTAATGTGCTGGAATGACAGATATAGAATGTCTGAGGGTAGCTGAGCCTCCACCAAGATCTAGTGTTATGTTCCAATATCCATTATGCGGAACAGTAAGTTGAGCAGGTAGTCTTTTAAAAAATCCGCCACCGCCATGATGATGAAATGTTCTTCCATTACGATAATTATTAAATTCAGAGTCTGTTGTCATAAGTATGTTGCATTGATGGGTACAATTTATAACAACAGTGTCACCTGTGTTTAATTGCATTCTTTTGTGTAAGAAATTCATTAATAATTAGTCCTGTATATAAACAGGGCTTTACACAGATCATCAAGTGGAATAAACTAAATGGGTGATCACATGTAAAACCTTGTCGTTTTATCTTCTGTCCCTGATAGTTATCGCTATCAGGGATTCCTATATATAGTGTTTAGTACTCAAAATATACACTATATGTCCTTATTCTATTCTTGAGCAAAAAAAAGATCAACGAAAAGATCGACTTACGAATTTTTAACTCCGCCCTGATGGTGGTTTTTTTGTTTTACCCCACCGCAATATTCACAAATCCAGAATACACAAAAATAGCACCCATTGAGGTGTTTTTTTTGTTTTAGGGATGAGTCATTAACAATATCAAGGAACGGGATAATTGATAACAATAATAACAAAGAGAAATCTTATGACTAAAACATTAAACCTTGAATTACATCCTTCTAGCGTTAAACCGGGTACTGAAGAATACCCCCGTCAATATCTCATCGTTAATCGTTTTGATTATTACAATGTAGTGGTAGGCGCTTTTGCAGAAGGCGGGAAATTTCTTTATTTCCAAGGCTGGGATAACGGTGAATATGTCACCTTTAAACCCGCTGATTACGCTTACTGGGCGGTGTTACCGGCAAAAAAACCTGAATAAGCCTTAAAAATAAGCCACCGCAATACTCACACAAACAATCATCAAAACGGGTAAGGCGGCTGTCTTCCTGTTTAATTGTTAAACATGAGGTTAAAGTATGGACGAACGTATGGAAGTATTAGAAAGTAGAATAGGTGAATTGGAAAAACAGTTCACAGAGATGAATAAGATGAACTGCTGTACTAAATCAGAACATGGTGTTAATGCTATTCTTCAAAATGTTTTAGATTTAACCCGAGTAAAAAAGGCTACATCCAATTTTAAAACAAATTGTAAAGTCAATTATCAACAAGCAGTCATAGACAAAGTCTTGGTAAAAGATAATTTTATATCAGAAGCTATTATAAATTAGCCATCTCTTATTTATGCGCTCCTCTTTTTTAACAAATAATTCAAGGCAATGGAACCCTCAAAGGTAGGGTATATGCGCATGTCAGAAAAATATTCAACACCCGCTGCCTATCTGTGGGGCATCATGACCTCCATCGGTGGCGTTATAACAACAATTTTTGATTTTTTAACCCTTGACCAGTGGGTTGCAGTGATGGGTATTGGCTGCACGATAGGGACATTTTTAATCAACGTGTACTACCGCAAAAAGGAGTACAAACTCAAAGAGCGTCAGTATGAAAATACCGAAAAAAATATTGATGGCAACGGGCGGTAGCGCGTTATTTCTAGCATCAAGCATGATAACGCATTTCGAAGGGTTAAGGTTCAAACCCTATTTTGACGGTGGCGGTGTATTTTCCGTTTGCTATGGTCATACAGGCAACGATATTGAGCGTAATCGAACGTACACCAAAGCTGAATGTGACAAGTGGCTTGATGACGATTTGAAAGCGGTTAAACGTTATGTTGACCCGTTGGTTAAGGTCAATATCAATACACTGACTCAGGCAGCCCTTTACTCATTTGCCTACAACGTGGGCGTAGGGAATTTTGCCAAATCCACGTTACTCAAAAAGCTCAACGCCAATGACCGAAAAGGCGCATGTGATGAGATGAAACGATGGATTTACGTAAAAGGTGAAGTCTGGAAAGGGTTAATGACCCGTCGAGAAATAGAGAGCGTAATATGTTATGGCGACCTGTCATACCTATCTTGATAATCATTGTCGGATTGATGATTTATCTCAGCGTTGTTTTATCAGACTACAAAAATCTGAAAACACAATACCACACGCTAAAACAGCAATATCACGCTCAACTTGAAGCGTTGAAGTTGCAGCAGCGAAAAATTGATGCTTTACAGCAGCTCGATATTCAACAGACTGAGAAATTAAACAATGCCAAAGCTGAACTGGATAAGCTGCATGATGCTGTGCGTGCTGGCACTAAGCGGTTGCGTGTCAACGCCGTGTGTCCAATACCTAAAACCACCCCCGCCAAGAGCCGATATGATGAAGCCATCCCACAACTTAGCGAAGCAGCTCGAGAAGATTATTTCCATCTCAGAGAAATGATGGTTGAGAACGAAAAGCAAACAGAATATCTACAGCAGTACATTAAAACACAGTGTCAATGAATTAAGTCCTTAACTATCCGGAAATTCCGGATAGTCCCCGCGCCCTCACCGCGCATTCAAATAAACCCGAGACAATTCACAAAATAGACCTCAGGGAACGTCAGTCAATCATGATGCGTTCGGGGTCTGTACGTTCTGTGTGAGCTGAGGTCTCTTTTTTGAAAGGTAAGCATCATGAAAGCAGTAACAACTAAAAATAAAAGTTTTTTAGCAACCGAATTACCAACAATGACCAGTCTGGAAATGGTGGACTACATTAATGCTGATCGGAAATCAAAAGCGGAAGCAGAGGGATTAACGTTTCCTTGTAAAAAATATCGCAAATTACAGCACAATGATTTTTTGAAGAAAGTACCCAAAGTTTTGGGAGAAACATCAGGGAAATTTTTCTCTGATGATATTTTCATCGCTGGAAACGGTGCGAAAGCAACTCGAAAAATTTACCGATTTCCTAAGCGTGAAGCCTGTTTGATGGCAATGAGTTACAGCTATGAGTTACAGGCTAAAGTCTATGACTACATGACGGAGTTGGAAGAAAATAAAGGGTTAGCTTTTACTATTGAACAATTACAAAATATTGTTGCTACAGCCCGAAAAGCATCTGATGAAGATTCGTCTGATGCGGGGCGAAGATTACGTAAACGACAAGATGATTTATTTACGCTTAAAAAGGCTGAAAAGTCAGTGAAGGAATTATCCCAAATACCCCTTGATTTGATTGGTGGTGGTAGCAGGTGTCAATGCCAATTGAATTCTGATCCACTTTGCTAAAGTAAAACTGATCCACCCCCAGCAATCACCGGTATGATGACATGGCGTGATAGCCTGATACTTAATGAGCAGTTACTGACAGTGATTGAGCAGTGTAATCTTGACAAACAGGCGATAAGGCGAATTGAAGAAAGTAGTTATTAAATCCTCAAAATATGATTGAGCCACCCCACAACTTGGTGAGGCAGCTCGACAAGATTATTTCCGTCTCAGAAAGATGATAATTGAAGATGAGAAGCAGACGGAATACCTACAGCAATACATCGAAACACAGTGCAGTGGCTAATTTTGATTTATTTTAAGCGTAAAAATAGTTTTATATCTGCCACCTGTTTTAATAATAAATTGTATGCCTCATCCGTTCTGGATTTTTCATGCTTGAGCTGATTAAAAGTCGATTGATATTGAAAAATTAACGCTTCGAAGCGTTTCTGTTGTCTTTTAGATAACCGTCTCATTAAGCATGTTATGGCGGATTCTGGTAAGAGGAATGCAGTAGTAAAACCCCGTTTTTCAAACCATGACTGCATATAATCGAAATATTCAATTATGGGTTCAGCACGTTCATTAAACTCTTGTCTTTTATCTCTACCTATGGCGTGTTTGTTACCAATATATAACCCTAGGAAAAATGTTAATAAACTAATCAGAGGTGAGTAAAGTTGCAGGATTTTTATCAAATCGTTCATGAATATTGGTGGCTCCTTTATCCAATAATTACGTTTATTTTTGGTTTGTTATGTGGTGGTTTAACAGGTTGGCCACCCTTTAGCTGGAAATAATCATTCCGTTAAATATTACCATTAATTTGAAACAGGTTAATTATGTCTGAAAAGAATGCCCCAGAAATTATAGTAAAAATAAAGGCTGATGATAGTGATCTCATTAAATTAGAAGATTGCTTGCAACGTATTGCTAATTTGATGAAACAAATGGGGTCAATTAGCGAAGAGAAAACCTATCCAGCCAATTTGCGAATTGCAGTACAAGAGGCTTGTAATTTCGGTGCTCGAGAAGGCGCGAAAAAAGCGAGAGATAAACAAATCAATGATGAAAAAAAAGAATCGATAAAATTATCAAAACTGTTTATTAGGGGTGTGTTTAAAGGCTATGCGCTTACCGTTAAGGGAAAGATAATCTCTAATCTGGAATCGACGGTTGTAGAGAGTAAACCGCATCAAATTCCACGCGTTACGGCATCTTTCATTGTAACTGATGAGATGATAGTTGATGCGCCTGATATACATTTAAAAGATTACATTTATTGGTCAGCAGAAGAAGTGAATGCTTAAGGAGGACTATGCCGCCACGTATTCCTCGCGCCTGTCGCAAACCTGGTTGTGCCAAGACAACAACTGAACGCAGTGGGTACTGTGAAGTACATCAACACCAAGGTTGGAAAAATTATCAGCAAGGCAAAAGCCGTCATCAACGGGGCTATGGTACAAAGTGGGATAAATTACGTGCAACCATATTAAAACGTGATAAAT